>CALWJT010000047.1 GCA_944381075.1 uncultured Clostridia bacterium | reverse complement strand
GGCATCTCCCTATCCGCACCATTTTAGATTTTTCCATATAGTTTCAACTCGTGCCCCCGCGAAGGGGGCATCGTGCATCGGTGCCGGATAAAACTCCTTACCGCAGGTTCAACTCGTGCCCCCGCGAAGGGGGCATCGATACTCTTTATACAGCTTATGATGGAGGAGCAAGGTTTCAACTCGTGCCCCCGCGAAGGGGGCATCGGAAGTCCTACATCGCCAAAAATTGAAAGCGAATGGTTTCAACTCGTGCCCCCGCGAAGGGGGCATCCCGATAGATAATCCGTTTTATCCACACGATTTTTTTGTTTCAACTCGTGCCCCCGCGAAGGGGGCATCCCATGATTTCACTGCTTGAAATCGCACCAATAAAGTTTCAACTCGTGCCCCCGCGAAGGGGGCATCTATATATAGCTTCCTTTGGAGATTCTGAGGAAATGTTTCAACTCGTGCCCCCGCGAAGGGGGCATCTTTAACTAATGTTGATTTTGATATAATAAGAAAGTTTCAACTCGTGCCCCCGCGAAGGGGGCATCAAAACCTCCGTTAATATTCATAAATACCTCCTAAAGTTTCAACTCGTGCCCCCGCGAAGGGGGCATCCGACATTATCAGGATTATTATTGCTTGCGTGTATGTTTCAACTCGTGCCCCCGCGAAGGGGGCATCTAAAGAGCGTGCTCATTTTACGCATACGAATTGGAGTTTCAACTCGTGCCCCCGCGAAGGGGGCATCTTACACGGGAAAGGGGCAATATACATTGTATTCAGCGTTTCAACTCGTGCCCCCGCGAAGGGGGCATCTGCTTCGTATTTACGATAAGCGGCTGGAACATATTGTTTCAACTCGTGCCCCCGCGAAGGGGGCATCTTAAGACGCGGTATAGTATCACCGTGTCAACGGTAGTTTCAACTCGTGCCCCCGCGAAGGGGGCATCCGATATTGGCTCCGATCGTGTCAAGGCTCAGCAGGTTTCAACTCGTGCCCCCGCGAAGGGGGCATCCGGTGGCTGCGGGAACGAATAGTTTTCGTGTGATTGTTTCAACTCGTGCCCCCGCGAAGGGGGCATCTGATATTGGCTCCGATCGTGTTAAGGCCCAGCAAGTTTCAACTCGTGCCCCCGCGAAGGGGGCATCAGCTTCGGCGCATCAAAGGAATCAAAATGCGGAAAGTTTCAACTCGTGCCCCCGCGAAGGGGGCATCCCAATCGATTAAGTAATAATTTGGGACATCACGCGTTTCAACTCGTGCCCCCGCGAAGGGGGCATCGGCAAAAATGCACAAAATGCACGATGTGATTTCAGCAATTTTACCGTATTTCTCCGCGATTTTTTACCGTCACGGAAAAAATCATCTCCGCGCCGTACATTTCTGCCCATTTTGCAGCTTTGCTCCTGCGCGAAGCCGCGGCAGTTTTCTGTACGATACAGGTCCGCGGATGACCTTTATATAAGCAGGACGCCGTCCTGTTCCAGGCGCGGCGGCTTCCCGATCAAATCGATCCGAGTCCTCCAATTGCTTCCCAGACGATAGAAACGAACGGAATCCGTCTGCTCGTCAATCACCTCCCGCAGCCTGCACTGCAAACGCACAAGCTGCGCCGGCTCCACCACCACCTCAAATACAGACGCCTGAACACGAACGCCGTACGCCTCGCACGTTTTCGCGACCTTCCTCAAGCGTTTCTCGCCGGCAGGCATCGTCGTATCGATATCATAAGTCACCACGACCATCATAAGCCGTTCTCCTTTTACCGCCAATGAAACGGCGGATACTGGTCCAGCTCGCCGTGCAGGACGCGCGCAAGCAGCATCGCCTGCGCATGCGGAAGCAGACCGATCGGGACGGTTTCGCGCAGGAAGGGATGCTCGATCGTTTCCGCCTTCCGCTTCTGCCAAGCTGCAAGGACCTTTTTCCTCCCGCCATCTCCCAAAAGCACCGGCACGGTCAAGCTTTCAAAATCCCGAACGGCGATCTGACCGCGGTTCACAAGCGACAGCGCCAGACGGTCGCACAGAGGCGCGCGGAATTCCTCCATGATATCGAGGGCAAGCGACGGACGTCCCGGTCTCACGGTATGCAGATAGCCCGCGGCGGGGTCCAGCCCGACCCCTTCGAGCGCGGACTGCACATCGTTTTTCAGCAGCGTATAGAGAAAAGACAAGAGTGCATTCACAGGATCCTCGGGCGGCTGCCGGTTTCTGCCGTCAAAAGCGGGAAGCCGCCGTTCCGCTCCGGCCGGCGGACGCAGCGCAAGCGCAAACATCTCAAAATAGACGGCTGCGGCCCTGCCTTCTATGCCGCGCATGGAATCGATATCCCCGCAGTCCCGAAGCAGCCGCGCGAGCGCCGCGAGCTTTTCCAGCGCCGGCGCGAACCGGTCCGTGTTCCCCGCCGCTTCCCGCTTCCACCGCTGCACACATTCCCGCGCGTTCACAAGCTTCCCAAGCAGGATCGTGCGTACAAGATCTGTTTTCCGCTCCTCGTCATCGAGCATCCTGTACTGCGCAAGGCGAAGCAGGACGTTCCCATGGACAGGCCCCTCGATTCTCCCGTAAAATTTCCCGTACTCCGAAAAAAACGCAAGAGAGATCCCTCTTTCAGCGCAAAAAGCAATCAGCGGCGTCGAAACGCTGACATTCCCAAAGCAGCAGAGGCTTTGCAAAATGCCGGCGGGCACGCGGACCTTTTCTTCCGCGTCGGTTTTGACCGCGACCGCCTCATTCTGCAAAAACAGAGAGCTGTCCTGCGTCGTCACGTAAAGCGTATTGAGCAGCCTTTTCATCCGACGTCCTCCTCTCCCGCCGCCTCGCGCCATAACCCGCGGATATAGGCGCCCGCCTGTTTTTTTACGCTCGGCAGGCACACCTCTGCCATCGAGCATTTTCTGCATTTGGCGGAATATGCCGCGGCAGGGACCCTCTGTTCCCGAAGCATTTCCCGTACCGCCGCCGTGGCGTCCCCCACGGAGCGTCGCAGAGCGTCTGCGAACATCACCTCGTCCCGTCTGTGCGCGCCGGTGAAAAAGACCGCGCCCGACGGGATCCTGCATCCGAACATTTCCTCAAGACACAACGCCTGCGCGCAAAGCTGAAGATGATATTCGGCCTCGTCCCGGACCGCCCCATGCTTATATTCCACCGGATAGACCGCGTATCTTGCCGCTCCGAACGGAAGCGGGACTCCCTCCTCCGATTCGTGCAGCTCCACGCAGTCGCAAAATCCGGAAAGTCCCAGCGCATGCGAAAAAACGGGAAATTCAAAGAGAGAAATCTGCTTTCCCCGCTTCTCCACGCGCGCGGTATGCACTCTGCCGTGTGCGGCGCTGCCCTGCGCGGTGTATTGATTGTCGCACCACAGCCCCTCCAAGGCGATCAGTCCGCAGCGCCGCGGACAATATCCATACTGCGAAAGGTAGGAAAGCGGGACCGGCGCCAAATCCTCTGCGCCGAACATGCCGTCAGTCACGGAAGAATTCGGCATCGGACGGGATCTCATTCCATGAGATCTCCCCATAAGGCGAGGTCAGAAAGCCGATATCGACCCCGGCGGGACGGGAAGCAAGCGCAATCGATGAATCATAGTCCTTCCACGAGCGGGGATACTCGACCGTTTCCTTTTTCTTGACGGAAACAAGCTCAAACAGCTTATGCGCCGGCGCGCAGCCGAGCATGGCCTGCCGCCTTCTCTGACCGGGATCGCCGTCCGTGCCGGTATGACGGAAGATGACAAGCGGTGCGACGACCGACATCTCGCCCTTGCCGGCGGAGCGATCGTGCTCATACATGTTCAAGATCGCCTCAAACAGAATGCGAAGGTCGCGCTCATCAAAGCCGGTCTCCCGCGCAAGATTCGCGCTCACAAAGCCGCGCGCTTCATACAGACCATAGGAGATGAACTGCTTTCTGCCCATCGTGCGAAGTCCGTCAGCCGGCTGCTCGTCCTCCCACTTTTCATAGTCCGCCGCCGTCTTCGCGCCTTTGACATCCTCTGTCTTGGCCATGCGCGTGATGGTGATGTCCTGCGGGTCAATGGGATCCAGGGAACGCGCGAAGGCAAGCTGCACCGGTCCGCGGACCTGACCGGCATTGGGTCCGGTCGACATCACGGCGCCGAACGTGCGCACGTCGTAAAACAGCTCGCAGGCCTTCCGGCGAGCCGGTTCAATCTCACTTTTTTTCACTTTACTGCTGTCGCCGTCTTTCCTCGAAGCGGAAAGCGCGACTCCCGCCTGCTCCTTGGCATATGCGATACCGGTATTGATATTGCTGTCACGGCGGACAAGCATCCCCATCCCGGGGTCGCCCCCGTAGGCGGCTTCCACATAGTTGCGGATCCTGCGCTTGATGGCGACGTCGGTGATATAGCCGTGCATATCCTGCGGGTCCATACGGGGGCTGTTCCCCATATCCGGATCTCCGTTCGGATTGCCGTTCCGGCACTGGATGTAGAACATAAATTCGCAGCGTGCGTCAATCGCCATTTTTTATCTCCTCCTTTTTATACATATCAGAAAGCTGATGATAATATCCGAGTGCAAATTCCGTCTGCTGTTCGACCGAAAACATCTTGGGGACCGGCCGCTCGCCGATCGCGGACGCGATCTGCTCCAGTATTCTTTTGTAGTAGATGCCAAGCCCCTTTTTGTCGTCCGCGCCCGCGATTTTGGCAAGATGATATGTGCCAAGCTGCGACAGCCTGCCAAGAACCAGCGCCGGTGTTCTGCTCGCCGCCGCATAGTAACGTTCCACGACGCCGGCGCCGACGTCTTTTTCAAGCGCCGTTTCCTGAATTTTTGCGTATACCGCCATCATGCGCCCGCACTGATAGGGGACGCCGGGATAATTTGGATCGATCCTTTCGCCCATAATAGGTTCCGCTCCTTTCATTCGCTGCCTTCTGCGCAGCCAGATTTTCAGCCATTGGTACACAATCGTTTCCGTTTTCATATCCGTTTTGCGCGTCTTCTCCCCAGATGTTTCCTCCCCGCCGGATGAGAGCATCGCAGAACGCAGCCAGCGCAGCGCACGCACCGCCACCTCGTCCGGCAGTGGCGCGCCGTTCACGGCGGCGTTCAGAATACAGGTGTCAAGCCCGCAAAGCTCGGTATTGATACGATCGTTCTCTTTTTGCCATCTTTTTCCTTTTTTCTCTTTTCCGTCCTCTTTTTTCGGTTTCAAAAGCCGTGTCATCAGCACAGAAAGCTTTTCCGGACCGGTTTCTCCCCTGCCGTTCGGCATCGCAAGCCGCATATCGTCGAACCACAGGGCAACGTTATGACACAGCTCAGAGAAGCTCCCCTCCTCAAAGCTGCGCACCATCATCCGGCCGCCGGCGCCCGAAAGCGGCATGATATAGTAGCGCGCGCCGCCAAGCTCGGGACGTTCGCCGTTTCTCACAGCATCAAGAAGCGCCTTTGCCTTTTGCATCGCTTCTTTTTCCCGTCTTCTTTTTTCTCTTTCGCCGTCGGCCACCGCCGTCGTCCCGCTTTCTTCTCCCCCGTCCGTTATGGCATCGGAAAGGTCATAGCCTTCGAAAACAGGCAGCAAAACGTCCTCTTCTTCCGGCACCTCGCCCGAATACCAGTGGACAATCTTCGCGCCGCCGAGGATAGGCGCTTTCTCGATCAGCCTTTTCAACGCCGCGTTGACGGCGGCCATCGCCTCCTCAGAAACGGAGGCGTTGTCTCCCTGCTTCCATCCGAAGGACTGAAAGGCGTCCTTGTCAAAGCAAAGGAAAGAATCGCCTGCCGCATGTCCGCCGACGCGCATCAAGCCCTTGACCTTTCCGGCCGTCAGCATCGCCGGCGCCGTCCTGCCCGTGATTAGGCAAATGCTTCTCTCTCCCTGATTTTTCAGCTGAGGCACGGTCTTGCGGTATTCCTCCCACCAAGCGGAAACGTTTTTCCTTTTCTCCAGCGCCTGCCCGTCCACGCAAAGCCCGAGGAAAATATCTCTCTTTATTTTTTCCTCCTCCAGTCTCCTTATCGCCGCCGTGCGGAACGCTTCGTTTTCCAGCGCCCGCGCCGCGATCCCGAACAGCGGCTCATACCGGCTGCCGTCCTCCAGGCACCGAAGGAAAAATTCGCGTTTTTTCTCTGCGTTTTGTTTCAAGGATATGCCGAGCAGAATAGAAGCCTTTTCTATCAAAGGATTGCAATATTCCGTACCGTTGGCAAGCGAACCGACATCAGGGGTCAGAACCTCCTCGATATTCTCCCCCGCCGGCAGGATATCCTGAAATTTACCGTCTCCGGTTATCCAAAGATACCAGTCCGGCTTCTTTGCCACAAAGCCCGCACGGTATGGCACGCCGTGATCCACGGCATATCGATACAGCTCGTTCAGCATAACGCCTCCTCCTCTGCACCCGCCCTCCGGATGAGCGGCGAATCGAACGGCGGCACCTCGATGACACCGTTTTCCATACGGGCGTCGAAAAGAGACCGCTCCGGCTCCGTTTTTTGCCAATTATGGAGATCAAAAACGTCGTAAAGCATCCACCCAAGCGCAAGCGATTCCGGGATCGGCGGCATCCCGCTGCTTCCCCACTCGAAATACGCGGGGAATTCCCTGACCCCCATACACGGCTGCAAAAAGGCTTGTCCATGCTGGATGCGCCGCTTCGCTTGACAGTAGAGCCCCTCCGGCGATCCCGAATAGTCCGGACGCGGCAGGATCTCCGCCGTGATGCGATAGCGCACGTCTTTCAGACAGACCGACTGGCGCTGCGTGCGCTCTTTTTCATAGTCGATGCATTTCTTTTCCAGTGCGGCTGGCATTTTCGCTTTCACCTCGTTGCGCTTGAAGGTTATGTAGCGGATCGGCCGCAGCACCTCGATGCGCCGCACGCTCCATAAAAATTCGCTCGGCTTCGCATAGATCGAGGAAAGGACCCCGCGTATGCCGCTCGGCGTCGGAACAGGGTAGGTCAGCCGTTCGACCTTGCTTTCCGGACGGGTCCATAGTGCGAAATCGCCCCATATCTCAAGCGTCACACTCATTTTTTCCAACAAAAGCTTCCACTCCTTTCTTCAAATATAGGGCATGGCAGAATCCGCCGCGCACGCAAATCCCTTCTTTTCATCGTAAAGGCGGCTGTCGCCGAGCAGGTACCAGCCCGCCTCCAGCGCGCCCCGCTCCCATGAGCGGAACTTCATCGGAACGCAGCAGCTTGTCACCCATTGGGTATCAAAAGAGTTGACCGTGATCCCGCGGGCTTCCCGCATCAGCGCCGCCGTCAGCCCTTCCCTGTCATACCGGTCGCGCACCTTCCGGTAAAGCTCCATGCTCTGCGCATCTCCGATCCACGGCACCACCACCTGCACGCCCTTGGACTCAATGATTTTGTACGCATCCGCAGCGGCTTGGTAATCGTTGTTTCGGATGGCCTCCCATAGCTTCTTGTCGTCAGAGCCGCACCACCGATAGAAAAGCTCGTAATACTCCCTCACATGCGCAAGGCAGAAGCAGTCGACCGGATGGCGTGAAAGCAATGTGAGAACACAATTTGCGGCTTGCTCATAATTCTCCGACGGATAGAGCGGTTTCGGCTCATCTGGAATAAAAACGATGACCCGGCCGCGCCGGCCGGTCCCATTCCGGTTGGCCCTTCCCGCCGCCTGGATGACGGCCTCGAGCGGAGCAAGCGCCCGATAGACCGCGGGGAAATCAATATCAACCCCTGCCTCGATGCACTGCGTCGATATGAGAAAGACCGGCTTCGCTTCCCTTAGCCTTGTCTTGACCGTATCGATAACATGCTGGCGGTGCGTTTGACACAGATCCGTGGAAAGAAGATACACTTCCTCCTCATTCCCGTTCCGGCACGCAAGAAGCGCATCGTAAAGCTTTGAGGCGTGCCGGCGCAGATTCACGATCACGCAGCAGGCCGGCTCCGCCGCGGCCTCGACCGCAATTTCGGAAAACGGGACCACGCTTTCCGTGCGCCATTCAAAAGCTACGCGCCTCGTCTGGTCAAACAGCTTCTGCGGTTCGGGCACGATCTCGGCAGGCGCCCATGTTCTTTTCAGCTTTTCGCGGCAGGAAAACGCAGGCTGCGTTGCAGTCGAAAAAACAAACGTGCAGCCGTAATGCCGGCAGAGAAGCTCTACCACAGTCAGCGTCGAATCGATCAGCTTTGCCGGCAGGGACTGTGCCTCATCCAGCACGATGACGCTGTTTGCGATCCGATGAATGCAGGAAAGATTCGCCGCACGTCCCGCGAACAGCGGCTCAAAGAAGCCGACGTTCGTGGCAACGATGCAGTTGGAGCTCCATCGCTCGGCAAGCGGCGACGTATCGTCGGTCCATTCCGCCGCGCTGTGGCATTCCGCAAGGTCGGGAAACACGCGGCGGTAATCCAAAACATTCTGGCGCGCGACCGCAAGATACGGCAAGATCAGAAGGATCCGGCGCAGATCCCGGTTGCGCTCGCAGTGCCTGAGCGCAAAAGCGAGCAGCGCCAGCGTTTTGCCGAGCCCCGTCGGCGCGGTCAGCGTAAACAGACCAGTCTGCGCTTCGCCGGCGGCAAGACAATCCTCAAATAGACTGTCACGCAGCCGGTTCAGCTCGGGCGACGCGCCCGACAGTCTTCTTTTTTCCTCCCGCAGAGCCTCAAGACGCACAAGTGCCGCCGCCGGATCCAGCAAAGGACCGTCCGCTGGCACCGATGCGCCGAAGTGCGCGGCGGTGTCGGCATAATCCGCGTCGGCAAGCGCCGACAAAAGCATGCGAACGCAAAGCATCTTCGCAAGGTCTGCGCGGTCATCCTCCGGCCCGCAGATCCCTGCCGCCGCTTCGCCCTCTCCATGATACGGGATCCGTATCGAACGCGGCAGACAGAGAGGGATCTCCTTCTTAAATTTCCCCGCCGCTTCCCTAAATTCGGATTCCCCTTTCAAGGAATATCGATAGCCGGACGGATCGAATCCGTCCCCCTTCCCCGTCAGGCAGTCTTTGGCCGTCTTTTCGCAGAACGGGACAATCTGCCCGTGGTGCGAGGCGATGACGGTCGCTAAAATGCGGGCTTCCTCCGGACAAGCCTTAGCCTTATAATATACGTACCATAAGAAGGCAGCGGAGGGGAAGGCATGATCGACCCGAAACTCACGGCCGTGCAGCACCTCCTGAAACCGTTCGGAATATTTTCCGAAATCGTGAAATTCACCGAGGAGCCGTCCGGCGCTCTCGCAGCCAAGCCCGCGCAGATAACCGGCACAAAGCGCCGCTGTGCCCTTCAAATGCGCCTCGACGCTTTGCCAGATTCCGCCGTCGTTTGCGGAATGGGCCCAATCGATATCCGGCATCTGCATTCCCCCTTTCTACTTTGTTTATACCATATTTCGTATTTTCTGTCAATATATTTAAATAATATTGGTAAAATATTTGTGAATTTGTGTAAATTAGAAGAAATTTGTCAAAATAATGGCCAATTCAAACATACAGAACCCTCATTTTCTCCATCTCCATCGTTTTTCCCATGCCATTCCCGCAAAGCGGCGGCAGGCGACACAAGCGGGGCGGCGGATAAAAGAACTTGACCGGCTTTTCAAGCGTATTTACGAGGACAACGTATGTGGAAAATGATCTGACAGCAGATTTCAAATGCTTGCGGGCGTATACGAGCAGGAAGAACAGGCAGAAAACATTGACAGGTTTATCAGCAAAGTACAGAAATATCTGGACTTGGACGAATTAACACCCGCTATACTCAATGACATGGTAAAGGCGATGTATGTTCACGCGCCGGACAACTCAAAAGGACATCGAGAGCAGCAGATAGACATTTCTTATGTCCTTGTAGGAATACGCCCCATGTCTTTGCTCAATGGCCTGCAAAACGGTGAAACGGCGTAGCTTCGGCTACGCCGTTTCCTAAAATCAATCTTGTGCTGTTTTATGCGTGCCGCCCTAATGGCAGAGCCCTTTTTCTGCCGCGGGAGCTGCCGCAGAAGGTTCTCTTTTCCCTGCAAGGGTGCATCGCCGCACCGTAGCCGTCCCCAAATAAAAAATCCGCTGCAAGCGCAGCGGCAAAAACAACAGGCAGGCAAAAAAACAGCACGTTGTCGTCAGCGCCGAATACAGCGGTTTCGCCGGAAACAGTCTCTCCCTGCGCCGTCCGTCATAAGCTCCCCTGTTTTTATGCCGAAAAGACAGCGCAGCACTCGCGCATATGATTCCGCACGAGGTCCGTTTTTTCAGCCCATCCCTCATTTTTCCCCTGCCTGTGGACCCCGGCGGACCGAAGAAGCTTTCCCCCTGCGGCAAAGAAACCGCGGCGGCGCCCGCGGTCCAAGGCGGCCGGAGCCCGCAGAGAACTCCGCCGTGAAGCGGGGACCCGCCATTTGACACAGGGAGCACAGGAAAAGGCAGAAGGACGCGACTTCTTACCAGCCGATACGGAAGGAAAATCGGTCAATCTCGATTCGACGCCGGCCCGGCGTCCTTCTTTTCATCGGCCGCCGCCGTTTTTCCCTCATGCTCCAGCTGTTCAAGCCGGCGGCAGAGCTTCTTTTGATTTTCCAGCACCAAATCCAGCTTTTTATGAAGGTCGTCGATGATAAGCTCGCTTTTCAAATTGATGCGGTAATCGTTTTCCGCACGCCTGCGGTCCTTCGCCTCCTGCCGGTTTTGACTCATCATGATGAGCGGCGCCTGCACTGCGGCAATACAGGACAGAACAAGATTGAGTAAGATAAAGGGGTACTCGTCAAAAGCCTTATCCGCCATGACGATGTTGAGCACCATCCAAACGACCATCACGCCGATAAAGCTGACAATAAACGCCCAGCTTCCGGCGAAGCGCGCTACTGCGTCCGAGGCACGCTGTCCCAAAGTCGGCTTCTCTGTCCTATCCGAATTTTCCGTGATTTCCGTCATGGTGAGCTGCCGGATCAGCTCCTCGTCCGTAAATTCTTCATCCGTTTTGTCCAGCAGCTCCTGAATGATCTTCTGTCTTATCCTTTTGTCCTTCATCCTATTTCCTCCTTTTCCGAGACGCAAACGGCGTCATGCACAGGAACCGTCACCGCCTTCCGGACGGCGTTTTTTCCAATATCAATATTATAGCGCAAAAGCATCCGCTTTGTAAACGGGATTCCCGCAGATTTTCAAAGCCCCGCCCCTTTTTGCCTGAAAAGAGCCTGAGACCCGAACGGGGATGGTCCTACGCTTTGCAGGGAACCGCAGCTACCGCGCCAAAATCCGGAAGCCGGATGAGAACGACCGTTCTCCCTGCAGGATACCGGACCGAACACCCAGAGCCGGAGCGCAGGCATTTCGCATGGTTCTGTGCGCCATAAACGGACGCAGGCCGCACCCGCCTCGCATTTGCCGGCACACGAAAGGGCAGGCGGGAATGACTTTCCCCAGAGCCGCTTTTCCTTCGCATCCGAAACGAAAAAGCAGGACCTCCCTGCATACGGATTTTTCATAGCGTCCCTTTTTCAAAAACAAGCTCTTTTTCATAAGATGCAGATACCAAAAAATCCAAAAAGCCTAAAATGAAAACATTTTAGGCTTTTTGGATTTTTTGGAGGCACCACCCGGAATCGAACCGGGGAATAAAGGTTTTGCAGACCTCTGCCTTACCGCTTGGCTATGGTGCCATCCGTCTATAGAGCCAAGGCGTTTTTATTTTTCTCTTCCCTCCCTAAACGGGAATCCCGCCTTTGCCCGTTCCTTTTTTGAAAGAACGCTAATATTATATCAGAGTCATATTTCATTGTCAATAGAAAAAGAGAATTTTTCGCGAGAAGGAACCATTATTATTCTCCTATTCGTATCAGATGGATCCCGTTCCCCTTTATAGAACGGCGGGAAACCGTTTTCGTTTTTATACGGCCCTTTTTCAGGTTCGCTTTGCCGCTTCAAAAGAAAAGCCGGAACAGGCTATGCTCCCCGCCGGCATAAAAAGGGAAGCCCTCCTTCTTCCCGCCGAAGACGAACTCTAACCGGTTCTGCGAAGGGAGTTTTTACTCAAAAAAGCCGCATCTCCTGCCGACAGGAAGGCCAAAGGCTTTCGTGCTCGTGCTGCTTTGCCGCGCTCCAGAGCGGATATACATGCCGTATCTGCCTCTGGGAAAGCCTCACCGGAACGGAAAGCCATAAGAAGCTCCGTTTTGACGGCAGCCTTCCAATAAGGCCGGCTGCCGTCAAAAGACGCTGGATACGCCCTCAAAAGCTCTTTCTTACGCTCTCATAGTCAATCGGACAATGGGATTTCACAGCTTCTCGTTATCCATTTTATTCTCTTGCGCATATTTGTGACATCCGCCGGAAATCAGGCTCCGTGCCTTAGATATCCATCGTTCATATGCAGGTTCACATCCGCTCTTTCGGCAACCTCCGACGCATGGGTAATGAGGATGACGCATTTGCCGAAGCGATGCGCCAGCTCGTCAAGGATCCCGACGATATTCCGGCTGTTTTCATTGTCAAGATTGCCGGTCGGCTCGTCGGCGAGTATGACGCTTGGATCCGCCGCGATCGCGCGCGCAATCGCGATACGCTGCTGCTCGCCGCCGGAAAATTCCGTGCTTCTTTTTCGAAATTGCGCCTTTGCAATCCCGACCAAGGACAGCATCTCCCCGGCGCGCTCACGCCGATTCCCTTTATACCGGGAAAGCTCCAGAGCAAGCTCTACATTCTCCGCCGCAGTCAGCTGCGGCAGAAGGTAATAGCTTTGAAAGATCATGCCGACATGCTCACGGCGGTACCGGTCGCGGTCGATTGCAGCAAGATCGGTGCCTTCATAGAGGATCTTGCCCGATTTCGGCACGTCAAGTCCCGCCATCAGGGACATAAGCGTGGACTTTCCGCTTCCCGATCGTCCGACAATGGCGTAGACCACGCCGGCATCAAACGATGCGGTCGCCTCTTTGACAGCATGCACCCGGCCTGCCTTCGTGATATAATCATAGGAAAGATTGGTCAGCTCAAGAATCGCCATCGTCTCCTCCTTTTTTCACGATCGTTCCGATCCGCTCAAAATAAAAGGTTTCATCGGTAATGGAGAAATCCGAATAAAGCTTATGATAGTCCTCCATTCGGATCAGGATGTCGTCGCCGGAGCAATATTCGTTGTCCTCGTAGGTGCCGATCACGACCACGTATTTCGAGCTCACGGCTGTCGTTTCCGAAAGCTGCTGGTCCGCCAGCTTCACAAAGGAATTTTTCCCATCCGAAGTAAGAAAAAGAATCGTTCTTCCCGTTTCCTCATCCGGCACATAGGGAGAATCCTGACTGACATAGGCATAGATAAAGTCTTCAAAATAATTCGGAAGCGCCATTACCTGCTCATATGAGATCGAGGTTTCGACCGCGCCTATATCGGTAAGTCCGACCACACCGGCCGGCTCCCATTCGGCTTCAAAGGAAAGCTCCGTTCCGATCGCGTAATAGGTATGCCGGGAAATGCCGAGCTCATCCTCCTTCGGCGTTTTTATGTAGTTGACGTCCACGTCGACCATGGATATTTTCGTATCCGACAGGGAGATCTCGATTTTCATATCCCGTTCGAGCGGCATCGTCAAGTCGAAGTCGGCCGCGGAATCGAGACGGCGGATCTCCTCGGAGGCGGAAGCACGCGCGAGCACCGTATCGTTGACAAAGCGGCACATGCCCCCCGCGGCAAGGCGTCCTGCCCCGACGCCCAGCCCTGCGGAAAAAACGATCAAAATTGCAAGCTCCAGCGTGAACATCGCACGGATCTTATGTCCGGACATACCGAGCGCGCGGAGCAGCACTCTTTCCTGCTTTCTGGAATTGCACAGATAAACGGTAAAAAAGACAAGGACGCTGATGCCGATGAAAAGGACGACGCCGCACACAAGAAGCGCGACCTGATTGATATTGTCAAGCTCCGAGGAAAGCACGTCATAGGTGCTGTTGTTGTAGATGAGATCCGCTTTTTTGAAATCCAAGCCGTTTTCCTTTGACCGCTCGACAAAGCCCTCGAAGGCATCTCTGCTTTTCAGAATGAAATCCGCCCTGTCGATGGCAATGGACGACGGGGACGTTTTTACGTCGGAGAACACCTTTCCATAATCGAGCTCCGCCGTCGCAAGCGAAATATAGGCGGGATACGACGTATCCTCCGCCGTGTGAGCGGCCGCCTCATAAATGCCGACGACCGTAGTCGGAATATAGATATAACAGCTGTAATCACGCGAATCATAGCGTCTGACGACCATGTCGCCGACTGCGATTCCATAGCGGTCGGCAAGCCACCACGGAATGACGATCTCCGCGCGCTCGCCCGAATAGCCGTCCGCCGTAAGGCCCGTTCCCTCCCGTATGGTGCATTCTCCGGAGAAAAACGGATAGGTAAGCGACAGGTTCTCCACCGCCAGAAGATGGCATCCGAACTTTTCCAGCCAAACCGCAGCCGGCTCCCCCCTGTCGGTCGTGCTCGGCAGGCGGAACATCGTCTCGCCGCCCGGCAGCACGCCCTCTCCCTCCGACATTGTCACATTGAACGCCAAAACATCCTCGTCATCCAGACAGCAGGAAATATCGGAAAGGGACAGAGAGCTCTTATCGCGCCCGATAAGTGACGCCACAAAGATATAATTTTCATCGAGCGCCCTTTTGGCATCGAGACAAGCGCCGTATACGAATATCGAGGCCGTCATTGTGACGGTGATAAAAAAGACCGAGATAAAATATAAGATCGTCCGCCAGGGCAGGCGGATCAAATTCCGAAAGGCAAGCTTCGCAATCATTCCTTACCTCCTACTCCCGACAACGCGTTGATCCTCCGCACATAGGCGCCGATGAAGAAATACAGGACGGCCATGATCAGCGCTCCCGCCGCCAAGGCGAAAAGAAAGCTCGGAACGGCATATTCTCCGAAAAGGAAGCCGAAATCCTCCATCCGTACCGCCGCGCTCTCCCCCGTCGGATCCCCGAAAAGGAACAGGTCCGCGCTCTCGCCCCTGAATTTTGCGGAGAGCTCCGCCGAATAGAGATAGCTCGTGAGAGGTCCTGCGCAAAGCGAAACCAAGCCGGCAAATATGCCGCCGGCCGCAAGCAGGGCCGCCGCCGTCAAAAGCAGCAGCTCCAGAGAAAACGACGACGCGACAGCGCTCCGTTTTTTGCCGAGCGCCACCAGCACCGCAAGCTCACGATGCCGTGCCTTCATATTGAAAAGCACGGAGAAAAAGAAGACGGCGGCTCCCACGCCGATGACGCCGGCAAGCAGGATCGAGACGATCTCCGAGAGCCTTGCCGACGGCGAGGAGGCTGCATCGGACACATATTCCGTGAGCAGCACCGTATCGCGGAAGCCGATTTGATTGATCTCATCGGCAAGAGTCTGCACCGCATCCCGGTCGGAAAGATGGAAATAGAGCGCGTCCGGGATCACGCAGGGATTCTCCTCAAAAACATCGGCCGTCCCCGGAATGCCGGAATGATACCTCTCTTGGATCCGCTCGCTGTTTGCCGCGTCCACAAGCGTCGTGATCGGCACATATACGTGATTGGCGTTGAGCAGCCACGGCTCCGACACCCCCGCGAAGTTGTCCGTGCGGTGCCGGTATATCCCGCCGACGATGTAAACGAAGGCATCCTTTTCGTTCCCATATCCGTAGGCTACGGTATTGTACTCCGAGGCATACAGGGAAAGCATCGATAGAGACACGGTATCGCCGAGCGAAAGTCCGTTCGCCTGCGCAAGCTCCTCGGAAATGACGATTTTATTATGGTGCGCCGCGTTGTTCTCCTCCGTGATCATCGTGCCCTCTGTCATGGTCAGGTCCCCGCTGTAAACCTCCTCCAAAATTTCCATGGAGGTCACGCCGACCACCTGATACCCCTTGACATAGTTGGCCTCTTCCCCCAAGGGGACATCCTCTCCGGCAAAACGGTCGCGCGTGAAGGAGCCGAAGCCGACATACTCGACCTCCGGCAGGACGCCGACATATTCCTTGACGGCCGAGACGCCCGTAATCACGTCCGCATCCTCCGCCATCGCCGCCGCGGCGTCATACGTCAGAACCGGATTCAGGTCTTGGTCCGTCACATGGACAGAGCCGTCCAAGGGGCCGTAAAAGCGCTGCCGGTTATCCTCGCAGAGCCGGACGGTCAACGCGCCGAACATGGAAAGAAACAGGACGGCAAAGGCAATGGCAAAGGTCAAAAAGCTCCGCCCCTTCAGCCGGAAAATATTTCGTACGGCGTATCGCACAGAAGCTCCCCCCAATCACAGCCGAAAAGGCATCGGTTTTCCTCGCCGCCCGCAGTACATTCCTTATCCTGAATCGGGCAATACACATAAAGGATGACCCGCAGGCCGCAGAGCCTGCAGTCGGTCACCACCCGGTGATACAGATACCCGTTTTCCATATACTGCGGCTCCGTTTTGACCGCAAGATAGGCAGGGTCCAGCACATGCGGGGCAAGCTGCGCCTCGTAGCCGCAGTTGTCCCGGTTGCATTTTACCGCATGATAGCAGTTCGGGTCCACCGTATCCGAAAACCCGGCCGTGCTTACATAGACAAAGGAATGCTCGCAGGCTTCGTTGAAAAACAATACCTCGTTGTGCCTGCGGAATTCCTCGCCGTAACGCTCCGGATGCAGATAGCCAGCCTTCCCCCCGCAGGAGCACAGCACAGCAAGGAGAATCAGGGCGATTCCTGCCGAAAGGATCTTCCTTCTCATAAGAAATGCCGCCTTTCCTGTTTTTCCATTTGTCTTTGACAGTTTGTCGTTTGGAAACGGGAGTTTTCTCACCGGCAGTCAATATCCCCATTGGTCACGGGGAAGCTCCGTCACCTCGTAACCTGTTGCGACCTGCTGCATGATCTCGATATACTTCTCCCGATTGCCGGAATCCCACTTTTCCTGAAGCAGCAAAGAATACAGACCGCGGAAAAGCTTCAGATCCTCGAGCATGGCGTCGGAAATCAGGGAGGGGGTTTCCTCGACCGGCGTATCAAAGAAATCCGAATAGTAGTAATTGACGGGCGTATCCGAGCTTTCCTTTCGGATTTGGATAAGGTTCGGCTCCCTGTCATACGACTGGAACGCCAAGCGATGATAGTCGATAAAAAGCTCGCCGATCGAGAAAAGATCCCGCTGCGAATATTCTCCGCCGAAAAAATCGGTCATCGCCGCATGCAGGAATTCGTCCTGGAGCTCGATCGGCTCGTCGGGCAGCATGGAGGCGATATCGAGGGAAAATGAATATTCTTCACGGTAAGTTTTTCCTGCGGCATCCACCTTAACAATCTCGGTCGGTGTCGTATCCCGTTTATAAGCAGAAATGGGATAATACAAAACAACAGGCGACGCCATCGGAAGCGGAAAAGCCTGCATCCTGCCGCTCGAATTGACGCCGACCTCGTAGCGGTAATTTTCGATATACTCGCCCCGTATTTGTGGTAAATAGTACATGCCGTCGCCGGATACGGTGATCTTCACCGCGTTATGCTCCCAGTCGACCTCCTCTGTGACGGTGAGCGTCGGCTCCGGCAGCTCCGGCTTCTCTGTCGCGCCGGTCGTATCACCGGTCGTTTCGGCAGGCGTCTCCGTGGATACGGGCGGGGTCGTGTAGTCGAGGGTGTCCGCAGGCTCTGTCCCCGCACAGGAGGACAGCGCCGCCAGCATCGCGAAGACCAACAGGATCGCCAAGCGTTTTTTCATTGCCATTCTTCCTTTCTGTTTTGGAATTGGGTGAAAAGCATGTGAAAACGGAAAGGATCAGCGGAGGGGGGAACCTCCGCTCTTTCCTTCCTGCGGTTACATGTTAGTCTTGGAAAACGTATCCGCATACGGTGCATTGCGGGTATTGCGGACCGCCGACCTCTCCAAACAATCCGTCCCGATTGTGGTCTTCCCGCTCCTCCACAAAGCAGTCTTCATTCTGGCAAACCCTGTAATGATACAAGCGGTAGGGCTTCCACTCGCTAAAATCGTGTTTTATCGGGCGAGTCGGGTTCGGTCGGTCACAAATTATACACTTGGATGGTGCTTCACAATCCCCATATCCGGTGAAGGAACAAAAATCCCAGTCGAAGTCGAATCCGCATACGGAACAGGTATAATGATGAATCAGGTCGCCGTTCGGCGTGCTCCCCCAGCTTGTGCCCCAGCCGGCATCCGGATGATCCGGACAGTGGTCGGTCGCCATCGGTTTTATCGTGCTCTCTCCGCCGGCAAAAACGACATAGCTCATTGCGGAAAAACAGAAAACAAGGGCAAGAACAAAAGAAACAGCTTTCTTGGTCTTTTTCATGATCTTCCTCCGAAAATAAGTTAAATGGTCGGTTTCGTCTGATTTTTCCGTTTCTGCGTATTGTACGGATTTCCCGCACAATACGCGGCTTTGCGCCAGAGCAGCCGTACCGCACCTTCTGCTCCGCCGCGGGATTTCCCGTTCGGCGTCATAAAGCCCCCTCCTTTCCCCCATATGCGGCAATCCCCTTCGGGAATACAAAATAAAAACGCACAGCCGAAATGAGAACGTCCTTGAGATCCCCATCGGCCGTGCGCTGTTTTTTCTGAAATCAGAAGCATAGGCTTCCATTCTGCCTTTGCTTCAGCCGCACAAAGCCGGTCGAGCGGAAAACGATTTTGAGAACCATGATCCCAGCCTCCTCTCATCCAACGCCTGATGCAAGCTTCAGCATTTTCTCTTGTCTATATCTTACCAGAATTCACAGGAAAAGTCAATCCTTTTTTTAAAATTTTCCTAAAAATAGAAAAAGCTTTGACAGATAGAAACGAATATCCCCGCCTTTCGCAGCGCGTTCATGACTGCCGAAGGAACCGTTTCGGAGAATGCAAAGCATCTGCGCACAGCAAAAAAAAATCCTCCGGCGCGGCGCCGTCGCGTCGTGCCGGAGGGAAAGACACGGCAAGGAAGCCCCCCATCCAAGAGGAAAGAACGCCGGCACGAGCGGCACATTCCTTGAAAAATAAAAGAAAACGCGAAAAGCAATATCCTTTCGGCCTCTTGGCCGGCTTTCTTGCTTTTCGCGTTCCGGAGCAGCCGCTCCCCTTCGATTTGGAGCGGATTACGGGGCTCGAACCCGCCACCTCGACCTTGGCAAGGTCGCGCTCTACCAAATGAGCTAAATCCGCAGGTATGGTGCCTCCGATCGGAATCGAACCAACGACACGGGGATTTTCA
>CALWJT010000046.1 GCA_944381075.1 uncultured Clostridia bacterium | reverse complement strand
GGGCCGCGTATGCTTCTGCAAGCTTTTCTGCATGCCATATTTTTTTCCCTCTTTTCTTTTTTCTTTCTTTTGCAGCTGCGCGTACAGGATAAAACTTATTCCGGTCAGCTCTTGTCCGCTTTGGCTTCTTCTTTTTTTATTGTTCGCTTCACCGCTGGATCGTCGATCTTCCTTCCTTTAATATGGAATGCAGGTACAGGCGGACGCCCGTTTTTCCCGTCAGAAGCTCATTTCATCGCATCGGCGGCGGCGCCCGCCTTCCTGCGCCGTACGTTTTGAAAGAGAGGAATCGGGGTGAAAAAAAGCGAGAAAGCCTTGCTATGCAAGGCTTTCTCGCTTCGATTGAATTTTTATTTCATAAAGCTGCTGAACCGGTAACAAAACGGAGGACAGCGCTTACCGTTACCGGCAAGGCTCATTTCTTTTATCTCCCCGTCTCCGCCGAAAACTAACTTTATCGTCATGGACGAGTACCTTATCACTGAATATCCCATGATTATACACTACACTTGGCTGCAAAAAAAGGCCCCAAGGTATGGCAAAACCGATATAAGCCATCAAGAATATCAGAAACGGATGGATTATGCAATAACCGGCTATGCTGTCACAGAACCCGACAGCCAAGTGTCAGAATCTCTAAATCGTGAAAACGCTCACGCCCTGTCCTTTGGAAGATCCCCGCCAAGGTACGTATCGATGATATACCGAGGGCGTTTTTTGGTTTCAAGATAAATTTTACCGATGTATTCCCCGATGATGCCGAGGGAAAGCATGTTGAGTCCGCCTACCGCCCAGATAGAAATCACCGTCGAAGTCCAGCCCGGTACGGTAAAGCCGCAGAAATAGCGGACCAGCGAATAGACAAGATAGCCGAGGCTGAAAAGGAACATCAGGATGCCGACTGTCGTAATGACCCGAATCGGCTTTACGGAAAGAGAGGTGATCCCCTCAAACGAGAATTCCAGCATTTTCCGAAACGGATATTTGGATTCTCCGGCAAGCCTGACGCCTCTTACATATTCTACCGTCGCGCTCTTGAAGCCGATCATCGGAACCATGCCGCGCAGGAAAATATTGACCTCCGGAAACGTTTCCAGCGCATCCAGCGCACGCCTTCCCATCAGACGGAAATCCGCGTGGTTGTAGACGAGCTCGACGCCCATGGCCCGCATCAGCTTATAGAACGCAATGGCGGTCGTGCGCTTGAAGGCAGAATCTTTTTTGCGGTCCGAGCGCACGCCGTATACGATCTCATAGCCCTCCTTATATTTTTCGAGCATGACGTCGATGGCATCGATATCATCCTGAAGGTCCGCATCCAAGGAGACCGCCGCATCGCATTCCGATTTTACCGTCAAAAGTCCCGCAAGCAGCGCATTTTGGTGTCCTCGGTTTCGGGAAAGCCGAATGCCGCGGAACCTTTCGTTTTCTCCATGGAGCCGTTCAATGATAGCCCACGTGCCGTCCTTTGAGCCGTCGTCGACAAAAACGATGCTGCCCTGCGTGATAGCGCCGGAGGAGCACAGCGCCTCCATTTTGGCAAGAAGCTTTTTTGCGGTATCCGGCAGCACCTCTTCCTCATTGTAGCACGGGACGACAAGAAACAGGTTCATGCTTTTTTCTCCTTTCTCCGGGACAGCCAAATATCCGTTTTTTCCATCATAAGTGAGAACCCGTATGCGGCAAGCGGAACCATCAGGACAAAATACGTCATCGCATACTGAGACTTCGCTTCAAACAGCAGATGATAGGCAAATCCGCCGAGCAGGACGAGCAAAAACAGCGAAACGCCGAGCTCCTTGCGCCTAAAACAGAAAAATGCGGCAAGGGCAGTGCCCGCAAAAACAAACTGCTGGTAAAGATCCATATAGCCCTTTACCGCATATTCTCCTTTTCCCAAAACGAATTCGGCAAGCGCGCCCGGCTGCGCATAGTGGTCCCGGACCTCATTGGTCCAAAGGCTCTGATAGCTCGGCTCATTCCATTGGCTTGCCGTTTTGCAGAAGAAAAACTCGATGGCGTATGCCGGATCCTGCAAAAACGTGCTCAGTCTTTCCCGGATGGTCGCCAGCGAATCCCCTGCCGCCGCGTCGGGATCCCTGCCGTTTTCATTGAAATTCCCGACGGTATAGTCCTCGGAATACCAGCCGTCCTCAATCGGCGATTCCGAAAGCCCCATCGCGAGCCATGACACCATGGGAATCCCATCGCCGAGCGAAATGCCGGCGCGGCTCTCGTAAACGGCGATCGGCAGACTCTTAAGCCCTACCGCCATCGCAGCGGCAAGAATAAGATACCCTGCCCGCAAAAGCAGCTCCCTTTTGGTACGGAACAGATTCACCACCGTGACGATGGCCATCGCAACGAAAAATATCAAATTGTTGAGCTTGATGCAAACGGAAATGCCGAGCAAGACCGCCGACAGCACCCCGTGATACCACCGGTTTTTCTTAAAGAACAATAGGAAAGCAAGCACCGACAGCATGGCAAAGGCAAAGCCCGGGATATTTCCGTATAAAAACGTACAGAAAAGGACGGCAGGCAGGCATCCGGCAAGCAAAACCGCAGAGAGCTTTACCATTTCCTCATTCCCACTCACCAGCGCCGCGCATTTTAAGATCGCCATGTAAGCGGCAGCCAGGAAAACGACGTTCAGGACCTCCAGCGCAAGAAAATTGCCGGAAAGTCCCAAAAGCCGGATCAGTCCCTCGCTGAACAGCACATATCCGAGCTGAAAGGGGTAATAGCGGAAATAGTCGGAATCGATCCCCGAAAGATCCCCCGCCGCCGCCCTTGCCGCCGCATCCGTGACCGTAAAGGAATCAAAGGTCGGCGCGCTCTGCGCCGACAGCACCCACACCGTGCCAAACACCAGGACATAAACGCAAAGTCCAAGCTCCAGCCAAAAGGCAGGGACCCTTTGAAGCGGCCTTCGGATAAAATAGAAGAACACGAGTCCCGCAGCCGCCGCCGCAAGGTTCCAGATCACGTTGTCGAATCGATAATCGATGTTCTCCCGCATTCCGTTGTCAAGATTCATGTCGCATGTGACAATCAGGCTTTGTACGCTGAAATACAGCATGACGACAAAGGCAAGAACGCAGATCACGGATACGGCGGCCCGTTTCATGAGGCACGAAGCCTTTTCCGCTTTTTCGATAGGCCTGTCCATTGCGCCTCCTTTCCCCGCCCGCAAAAAGAGCAGCTTCTCAAAGTGCTATCATTATATCACGACAGAGAGGGAAAATCAATCCATTTTAGAAAGAACATGAGAACACAAGCGCTCGGAAGCATACAATTTCTCCGGCCGTCATACCGCGGCAAGAGAAAAAACCGTGGAAATCACGGTTTTTTCTCTTCCGGCTCCACATAGAATTCCGCCTCGTGCCGTCCCCCGTCGAACAAAAAGCGAAAATGTCTGACATCATGGGAGGCTGTGCGTCCATCCATGAGAATACCGTGGTTTCCGAGCTGCACATGGATCCGGTAGTAGGTATTCCGCTTGGATACCGTCAGCACAAAGCGGGAAAACCGGGGCGAGAGGTGCGGACACAGGGTGAAGCCGTCCGCCTCTTCCCTATAGCCGCAAAGCGTTTCGAGCGCCGCCCGCCGATACCAGGAGGCGGAACCGGTATACCAGCTCCAGCCGCCGCGGCCCATATGGTCGGGACTGGCGTATACGTCGCCTGCCAGCACATACGGCTCGATTTTGTACGCCTCGGCCAATCTCTTGTCACTGCCGTGAAGCGCGGGATTGATGGCAAACAGAACCTCGGCGCCTCTGTCGTTTTCGCCGCCCGCGAAAAAGCCCAGCGCCGCCCAGACCGCCGCGTGCGTATACTGACCGCCGTTCTCCCGTATGCCGGGCACATAGCCCTTGATATAGCCGGGAGACTGCCCGTCCTTATCGAACGGGGGATACAAAAGGCGTACCAGCGCATGCTCCCTGTCAAAAAGGATGTCGTAAACGGCGCGCATGCCCGCCCTTGCATATTCGTCCTCGCGGGACAGCTCCTCAGCGGCCATCATGGCGAACGCCTGAGGGATCAAATCGATCTTGCAGTCCTCCCGCGCCTTGCCGCCGAGCACCGAGCCATCGTCATAAAAGCCGCGCAGATACCAGCTCCCGTCGAACGCATTCTGCTTTGCGGCAAGCAGGAGCGAATCGATTTTTGCCTCATATTCCCGGATCTGCGCCTCCATGCCGCGTTCCCGCAGGATCGGCAGCATTTTGTGAAGGACAAGCACCGTAAAGAACGCAAGCCATACGCTCTCGCCGCGTCCGGACCTGCCGACAAGGTTCATGCCGTCGTTCCAGTCGCAGCTCCCGATGAGCGGCAGCCCATGCGCGCCCGTGCGCATACCGTTTTCCACGGCGCGGAGCAAGTGGGAAAGCAGCGGCTCGGCAAGCGTGCTTTTTTCCGCCCTTTCATACCGCTCGTCCTCTCCCTTGGCGAGAGGGGGCGAGCTCAAATAGGCGATCTTTTTGTCGAGGATCTCGTGATCCCCCGTGACCTTCACGTACTCCGCCGCAACGTACGGCAGCCAGAGGAAGTCGTCGGAGCAGCGCGTCATGATCCCCATTCCCGTCCCGGGATGCCACCAGTGCTGGACGCTCCCGTTTTCATATTGATGCGCCGCCGCCCGCAGGATAAGGACCCTTGCCGTCTGCGGCAGAACGGGAATGAGGGACAGCGCATCCTGGAGCTGATCCCGAAAGCCGTAGGCACCGCTTACCTGATAAAAGCCGCAGCGCGCATAGATTCTCGCGTAAAGCGTCTGATACAGCGTCCATTTGTTGACGATCTCGTCAAACAGCGGCGCCTCCGTTTCGATCGAAATCCTGTGCATCCAGCCCGCAGGGAGCCCGCGCACACCGCCTTGCCTGGAAAGGCAGAGCCGGCGCAGGAAATCGAACTGCTGATCGGAAAAATACGCTGCGAGATAAAAATCCGTCTCGAACGCGCCGCCCTGCGTCACCTCCACGGTGAGCACGGCGGCGTCCGACATCCCGTCGAACAGCTTGCCCGCACAGAGAAACGCGGTATAATTGGTATACAGCTCCGCGGCATCCGGCGACAGGACGGCGAGCCTGCCGCGTCCCATGCCGCCGTCGGTCAGACGTGAGGCGACAATCGCTTTGTCCTGCTTGCGGAATCGATACAGGCTTGCCGCATCGCGCCGCTCTCCTATACAGGGCCTCACGGCAAAGCAGACGGCGGCATGCACGGTCTCGGCGCCGCCGGACTCCAGCCGCACGGAAATCCGCTTGGCGTCATGCTTTCCCATCAGACCAACGGTCACCTGATACCAGATCCCCTCTACCTGTCCCGTATATACGGCATATCCGAACGCAAAATTTACATATTTTGCGGAGGCTGCAAGATCATAATCCTTGTATTTTTCAGGGTCAAAGCGATCGTAGATCCTAAGCAGCAGCCGTTCTCCGGAATCCTCGCCCATATTGTCCGCATCGTGCGGCGTCAGCTTTTCCATGCCGGAATTTCTGGCATAGGTAAAGCCCAGCGAGTTTTCCGTCAGCACCGTCCCGAAGTTCTCGGACGCGATGATATGCGCCCACGGCGTTCTGCCGTGCGGCTTTTTTACGACAAAGCCGTCCTCATGGAAAAAACCGCCTGCGGCCTCGCCGATTTTGGAAAGCTCCGGCGGCGCGACCTCGCGGATCTCGGAAGCAAAGCCTCTCTTGAGCGTCTCCATCGTCTCAGGCGATACCGGAACAAAAAACTTGTTCGACCCCGCCGTCACCTCCGGCGGGACGGCAAGGTCAAACACCGCGCAGGACAGGCGTTCAATCGATGACAGCTCGGAGGTTTCGGCCGCCGCAGAGGAAATCAGAAAAATGCCGCCGGTCCATGAAACGAAATTTTCGCAGCCCGCGCGCCGGATCATTCCCTCGATCGCTCTGCGGCACGGCGCATGGTAGTGGTCGCTCTCGGAATACAGGATGATGAAATCATACCGGACGCCGCGGATGCACATATATTTGAAAAGCCGGATGAGCTCGAACAGGCGCCTCTTCTGCTCCTCATTTTCCGCGGTGAATTTGGCAAGGACGATCTTGTTTTCGCCGGAGATCGAATGCTTCCACAGACAATTCTTATCGATCCGGATATCCGGCTCGGCAGAGGAGGGACCGGACGGCGTGCCGAGCATCATCCCGCGCAGGACGAACCGCTCCAGCGCAGCGGCGCTTTTGTTCAGCCCCGCAGCGCAGTATTGGAGATTCAAAATATCCCCCATCGCATACCTGCGGGACAAGGACCCATCTCTTTCCCCGCATTTGGTCAGCACGTACAAAAGGTCGTCCCGATCGGTCGAATATCCGATAAAAAACGAAGCCCTTCCCTTCTTGGCGGAGATCGCTCCGCTGCGCATCGCGCATGCCGGAACGACAAGCGCGCCGGCGGAGCCGGAGAGCCCTGCGCCGGCAAGCGCCGCATAATCCTTTTCCGACGCCATCAGCGGCAGCAGTTTATCGCGCATAGTATCGAAGTCATTCTCCGCCGGCGCCGGAAAAGCCGTGACGCCGAGCAGGTGCGCCGGCTTTTTGTCGTTCCTCGGACGGCGGGCAAACAGCAGCACAGCCTCGTCCGGATAGTACGCGCTTTCAAGAAACAGGTTGGAAAAGCTCTTGTGCGCCTCGAAATGGTTCCGTCGGTCCAGCACCGGCTGAAAATACAGGAACGCATGCGCCCGGCGGAAGCTGCCGCTCACCGCGCAGGAGATCTCATAGATCTCCCTGTCGGGAAAAACCGAAAGCCGGACGCGCATCTCATAGCGATGCTGTCCGTCCGTATGACGGGAAACGTACTCCACGGCATCCGAACGCATGACAAAATCGAATGTCCCCGCGAAGCCCTCCGGCTCCTCGGACAGAGGGACCGCTGAAAAGACTTTCCCATCGATCTCTGCATAGACCCGCAGTCCGCCGCCCAGAGAATACCGGTCGAAATCGGACAGGCAAAGGATGTCCGAGCCGTCGGAAAGCTCGATATGACCGGACGAGGATGCGATGATCTTTGTCTTGTTGTTTGAGAGCAGATGAATTTCCGGATAAATCAGATTGTACTCATACTGAGGGATGGCTTTCCCGTCGCCGCCCATAAAGCGGGGTGCAGGCTCCGGCATTTTCACGCGCTTTTTCTGGGAAATGCTGCGCGCGGACACCGGTATTTTCTCCGAGAGCAGCTCACGGGAGGCGCGCATGGTGGGGCAGCGCATAAAGCGTTCGCGGAAGATGCCGCCCCGCACGGCATTGACGCTGGCGACGATGCTCATTCCCAGATGATGCGCCATATAGCTGCGGATGATGGCATAGCCGTCCCCGACGCGCGAGGCGTCAAAATCGATCGCCTCAAAGAAGCCGTATTTGCCGTAGGCGCCGAGCGCACGCAGCCGTCTCAGATTCGCCGTAATCCGGGAAAGGTCCCGCTCCAGCATGAGAAAGCTGGAATAAGGCGAAATCACGGAGCTCCCCGCGATTCGCGGGTCAAGAGCGAGCTTTCCGACGCCGAATGCACGGTACTGGTAATTCATTTCATAATCGAATCCGAAATACCCGCTCTCCGAAATACCGAATACCGTCTGCCTGTGCCCGCGCGCCTCCCTTGAGATACCGGCGCGGCGCTGCATTTTGTAGGCAAAAGCGAGCGCCTCGTCCGAAAGAGAATTCTTCGCGGTCGGAAGCAGCAGCGCCGGCATGAAATATTCAAACGCCGTTCCGCTCCAAGACGCGATGCCGATCTCCCCTCCCGATGAGATCACACGCCTTGACATGGTAAAATAATGCTCACGCGGGACGGCGAGCGTCGCCGTCGCAAAATAGCTCGCGGTCCTCGCCTCGCTCATGAACGTATCGTAGCAGGAATCGCTGAACCTTGCCGTTTTCACATCGTAGCCGATCTTGAAAAGACGGCGGTACGGATCGTACAGCACGCGGAAGTCCGCACGAAACGCGAGCTTTTCATAAGCATAAACGCAGTCGAGCAGCGCCGGACATTCTCCGACGTATTCTTTCATCCCTTCACAGAAGGCGACGAGCGAGGTCACAAAATTTCCGCTGTCCACCGTCGAGATAAACGGCTCTCCGATGACCTCCAAGGTCCGGATATCATACCAATTATAGAAATGCCCGTTCCATGTCAGCATGCGGGAAAGCGAGCGCAGCGTTCCCTGCGCGTACCGGCAAAGCTCGCCGCTCGTGATGAAATCGCAGTCCCGAGCCGCCAAAACGGACAGAAGATACAGGCCGATATTCGTCGGCGAGGTCCGCATCGCGACCCGCTCCGCCGGAGAAATCTGATAATTGTCGGGCGGCAGGAAGTTCGTTTCCTCGCCGACCAAGTCATGGAAATACAGCCAAGCGGCATGGGCATATTCGCCGAGTTCCTCCTTTGCCTTCTCCGGAACATAGACCGCACTTCTCTTCTCCCGCGAAATCCCCCACATGAAAAACGGAAAAATCAGCCACAAAAGGCCCATCACATGCGTGAAAGCGGCCGGTATGCAGAGAAAAGCAAGTCCCGTGACAGCAGAAAGCCACATTGTCGCAACATAGTCATCGATCTCGCCGCGGCTCCTGCTGTCGCCCTCGGAGGCCGTCGTCCAGCTCAGGAAATGACGGTGGCTGACAAAAAAGCGGTACAGCGTGCGCACAGCGGCATCGGCAAACAGATAGCCTTCATAAACAAGTGCGCTCGCACGGAAAAACGCATATGCCACCGTATCAAGGAAGTGCGGCAGCGTAACGGAATAAAAGCGCCTTGCCGCCGTTCCGAGATTGCGGTAATAAAGGCCGGTGAAAAACTGCATGACGATCGGAGAAAGGATATAAAGAAAAGCAAAAAGTGCGGTCAACGCCGCTGTTCGGATGCCGAAGGCAAATGCAAGCAGCACCGAAAGCAGGGCGAAAAGCGGCGTCAGCCCTCTTAAAAAATTGTCAAAGATCTTGAATTTGGAAAGCCGTGACATCGGATTGCGGATCCGCTTTCCTTCGGTATTGCACACGGTTTTCGCAAGATACGGCATGACCTGAAGGTCGCCGCGGAACCATCTGTGCATCCTTGTGTAATAGGAAAGCGCGTTTTTCGGAGTGCTGTCGGAAAGCACGATATCCGAGCCCAGCGCCGAACGAAGCAGGTTCCCCTCGACAAGGTCATGGCTGAGAATCCGCTCATTGGGGAAAAAGCCGTCGCAGACCTTCAGAAACACGTCGACGTCGAGGATCCCCTTTCCGCAGAAAATCCCCTCGCCGAACACCTGCTGATAGACGTCCGAGGAGGTTCCGGCATATATATCGAGTCCGCCCGCGCCTCCCGTCAGCCTTGCGAACGAGGACCTGGACGCAGACTCCAAGGACGTGATCATGCGAGGCTGGATTACAGCATGTCCGGAAACGACGAGCCCGCGTTTTTCGTCGACCACCGGACGATTTTCCGGATGAAGCATCGCGCCGACAAGCTCTTTTACCGCCCCGATATAGAGATTGGTATCGGCGTCAAGCGTGATGAGATAGCGGACGCCGGAAAGGAATTCCCGATTTCCGCAAAAAACGCGGATGCTGGTCTTCCTGCCGCGCAGGAAGCGGCAAAGCTCCAGCACGCCGCCGCGCTTGCGTTCCCAGCCGATGTATTTGTCCTCGCTTAGGGAACGGCGGCGTTCTCGGATGAAAAGCGCGAAGTGATCGCCATATTTCGCATTGAGCGCCGTGATCCGGTCCTTGGCATAGGCGATGATGCCCGCGTCCTTGTCGGAGGTCCGCTTTTCGCATTCTCCAAGATCACCGAGAACGGCAAAGCGGACGTTTTCCTCCGGATTTGTCAGATAGAAATCCTCGATCTTATCAAAGATCGCCGCATCCTTCTCCTCGCCGAAAAGCAGCGTCGCGACAGAAACCAGCGTTTTTGCCGCCTCCAGTTCTTCGCCGGAGGCGATCTTCGGCAGGATCTTCTCACCGGTCTTTGCAAAAAACGGCGGCAGGAATTCCTTGGAAAACGTATAGATCGGAACGATCACAAACGGGAGCAGGATCAAGGACAAAAATCCCACGCCGCATAAAATCACATAAAGCGCGGCAACGGAAATGGTCAAAACCGACAGAAAATAAAAATACAGCTTCGGCGCGGCGCCGCGGTACGGCTTCAGCACCGCTCCGATATGCGTGCTCTTTTGGTTCGCTGCGGCGACAATCTCCCTTGCCGCGGCAAGCTCGTCCATTCCTCTGCGTTTGGCAAACAGGCGAAGCCTCTCATGATACAGACGACGCGTTTTTACATCGCAGTTCAGATATACGCCGGCCGTCTCCGTTAGAAAAATAGTTTCCACGCCGGAAAACATAAAATAAACGGATTCAAAATCCACGTCCGAAAGCTTTGTCATCGCCCCAAGGTAAGCTTCGTTCTCCTCCGACCGATAAAGGGAAACCGACGCGACCGCAAGAAAGGAGCGCAGCAGAATCAGCTCACCATTATAAAACGCCTTTCCGGATTGGCACCGGGATAAAAATTCACAAAGGGACCGCTGGCTGGGCGCGCCGCCGCATTCCTTCAAATATTCCAGCATACGGGAATACAGATACGGCATCCCGTCCGAATTCAGCGGAAGCCGCCGGTATTCCCGAAGCATTTTCACGGCAGCGGCGAGCTCCGCTTCCATGCGATACCCGCTGTCCGCGAGCATTTCAGACGCCATTCCCTGTGCGCCGTGCAAAAGCCGCCGGAATTCTCTGTGAAGCCTCCCGGCATAGCGGATATAGCGGAAGGACTCCCCCCACTCCGGCTTTTCCGGGCCCTCCGGATTCTTTTTCGCCGCCGTATGATATTCCGACATAAACGCTCCGTTCCTCCGCGACAACACGCGGCAAATCAAATCATTCCCAAGATTCTGGCATGACCTTTACGCAAGGCATCCTTTTTGTCCTATTAGTATTTGCCGTATGTGGAAAAAAATATGCAAAGGACGTATGAAACCCGCGTTTGACGGGAACAAGGGGCCGGCAGAAACTGCCGGCCCCTTGCACATCCTGCTTTATTCCTCATAAGAAAAGCTGATTCTTTTGTTCTCCTCTCCGAAAAACAGGATCTCTGCGGAGATCGAATCCGTTTCGGTATAAAATACAAGATCTTCGCTGCCAAAAATGACATAGTCCGAGTCTGCAAGGCAGGAAGGATCGAAGATGTTTTTCATGACCGGACCATGCGCGCCGCAGAAAACGACAGCAGCGCCCTCGGACATCGCTTCCGTCCCCTCCCGCTCATAGGAGGAAGAGCCGGCATATACAAAAGCCGTCCGCTCATATCCCGCGATCTTTGCAGAGAAAGCGATCACCGGATGCTCGGAGCGCGAAAGCATCTGATTGTCCGACAGGAAAATCTGGAGCTTTCCGCATTCGACAAACGAGCAGCCGTCCCGCGGATAGAACGAAACGTCACAGACACCGTCCAGCACAGAAAGGATCGACGATACCGTCTGTACCTCCCTGTCGCTTTCCGCCTCCGGCAGGAGAATCTGATGGATCTTGATTTTATCCGCCAGCTTTTTGAGCGTCCCCGCATGATAGGAATGCAGATGCGTGAGCACGAGCAGGTCGATCTCGCATTCGTAATAATCGGCAAGCGCTTCCGCCGCCTCAGACGGGAGCGCATAGCCGCCGTTTCCAATATCGACAAGGATTGATTTCCCGCCGCTGACAAAGCCGACCATATCGTTCTTCCCGTCGCTCTGGACGAACACCTTGACGTTTTCGCCCGTCATTCCCTCAAAGACCGCATAGGAGATGCCGAACGCCGCGGTACACACCAAGAATACCGCCAATACCCAACCCGGATTCAACCTTTTGATAAAAAGAATCGCCGTGGTCCCGATCACAAGCGCCGCGATGATATATATGGCGAACGGATACCGGATGGAAATATAAATCCCCTCGATATCCGAGAAGGCAAGCGCCGCATCGTCGGCAAATGCGATAAGTCCCCTGCAAATGCCGCCGAGAAACGCCGGCAAAAACGGAAGGAAGCAAAGAACCGTCATCAAAACGAGCAGATACAGAATAAGCTCCGTCAGCGGCACAAAAACCAAATTGGCAAGCGGTGAAATGAGAGAGACGCCCCCATATAGGAGATAGGTGACCGGCAGCGTGAAAAAGGTCGCCGTAAAGGTCATGACAAGCAATCCCACAAATGAATGCAGAATCCGGAGAAAAACGGAAAGGACGCCCCTGCTTTTCCGACGCTGCGGGAAAAGGCCGTCGAGAAAGGGTCCCACGGTCACGATGCCAAGGGTTGACAGAAAGGAAAGCCAAAGTCCTGCGTCATACACGGAAAAGGGCCTTACAAACAGAATCAGCGCCACGGCAAGGCAAAGAGAGGTCAGCGTATCGCTGCGTTCTCCGAAAAGATCCGCAGCATAATAAATGGAAAGCATCACGGCGGCGCGCATGACAGACGCCGTGAATCCGCAAATCAGTGCGAAGAAAAAGGTGAGCGCTATCAGCAGAAGATTCTTTTTCCTTTTGGGGAAAGTAAGTTTGCGCAAAAGGAAGTCCGCGCCGCCCACAATCACGGAAAGATGGAGACCGGAAACCGCAAGGATATGGGAGATCCCAAGCCGGTTATAGGCGAGCCGCGTCTGGCCGTTCAGATTCTCCCGGTTCCCGGTCAGAAGCGCGGTCGCAAAGCCGGCTTCTTCTCCGCCGATATCGGCGTTGAACCGGTCGGAAATCCAGCCGACGATACGGTCGGTCAAATCAGAAAGATCCCGCTTGTGTACACCGGTAATCTGGAATTCTTCCGACTCCGCACAGATGACGACGCCCCGAGACTTGGAATAGGAGTCGTATTCGGCTTCGTTTTCGGTAAATACGCCGGTAAAGGAAATCTCGTCATAAGGAACAAGCTCGCCGGCAAAGGGGATAGACAGGGAGACCTTTCCGCCTGCCGATATCCCGTCGACGGACATCAGCTCGACATAATAGGCAGAGCCATACGGCTTTTCATAAAGGACCTCGCTTATGTATCCCTGCGCCGTGTGGGTTTCCCCGTCGGCAAGCGCGGTATAGGATTCGATTTTTTCTGTCCGGAACCAGAGTCCATATCCAACGGAGGCGGTGAAAACGGCGGCGGCAAGGAGGGATATCACAAGCGCCATCCTGCGTTCCCGCCCATGGGCGCGAAAAAGCAGAACAAAAGCCAAAAGCCCTGCCGTGAGAACAGCGGAAAGCCAGAAGAAAACACGAGGGATCCCGGGCATCAGAAAAACGGCGCCAAACAAAGCGATTGCTATCAAAAGGATAGCGGCGAGCCGCTTTTCCTTTATTACATTCATCCGCTTCCCTCCTTTTTCGCTTCATTTTGACAAAAGCCTGCAATCGGAATTGCAGGCTTTGGAAATCGTTCCGCTTGCGCTCGGCCATTTTGCGGCTTCGCCGTCGGAGACACACATGCAAAGGATCAGCAGTCTTTGTCCGGCATGCAAAAGAGGGACACGTCCGCCGCTGTCCGAAGCTCAGCGAATGTCGGCAAGACGGCTTTCCAGCTCCGCACGGCGGTCGGCATAGCCGGGCTTGTCGAGAAGCGCGAACATATTCTTTTTATACGCCTCGACGCCGGGCTGATTGAACGGATTGACCCCCAGCAGATAACCGGATACGGCGCATGCCTTCTCAAAGAAATAGACAAGATAGCCGAAATCATAGGCGCCGCGCGAGGTAAGCGTGATCGAAAGGTTCGGGACGCCGCCGTCCGTATGAGCGAGGACCGTGCCATCGTGCGCCTTCTGATTGACATAATTTATGGTTTTTCCGGCAAGGAAATTTAAGCCGTCGGCATTTTCCGCGTCGGCAGGAACGGCAAAGCCGTCCTCCGCGTCGACGTTGACGACTGTCTCGAACATGGTTCTTGTCCCCTCTTGGATGAATTGTCCGATGGAATGCAGGTCCGTCGAATAGACGGCGCTCGACGGATAGAGTCCCTTTCCGTCCTTCCCCTCGGATTCGCCGAAGAGCTGCTTCCACCACTCACAGGTCATCGAAAGCGCCGGATCGTTCACGGCAAGGATCTCAATACTCTTCCCCTTTCGGTAAAGAAGGTTCCGCAGTGCGGCATAGCGCAGGCAGCCGTTCGTGCGTACATCCCCCTCAAGGAAATCCTCATATGCCGCGGCGGCGCCTGCCAGCATTTGCTCGATGTCGATGCCGGAGACGGCGATCGGCAGAAGGCCGACCGGCGTCAGCACGGAATATCTTCCGCCTACGTCGTCCGCGATGACAAAGCTCTCGTAGCCGTATGTATCCGCCTGCGAGCGAAGCGCGCCGCGCGCTTTGTCCGTCGTTGCGAAGATCCGCTGTGCCGCGCCCTCTTTCCCATATTTTTCGATGAGCAGGTCGCGGAAAATACGGAACGCGATGGCGGGCTCCGTGGTCGTGCCGGATTTGGAGATCACGTTCACGCAAAGATCGCGTCCCTCGCAAAGCGCCAAAATGTCCCGCAGGTGCGCGGAGCTGATATCATTGCCGACAAAATAAATATCGGGCGTATCTTTCTTTTTGTTGTTGTAATAATTGCCGTGTACGAATTCAATGGCGGCGCGCGCCCCAAGATAAGAGCCGCCGATCCCGATGACGACAAGCACGTCGCACAGGCCGCGGATCCGCGCCGCCGCCCGCTTCACAGCCGCAACCTCATCCCGGTCGTAGTTCTTCGGCAGGTCCAGCCAGCCGAGGAAGTCGTTTCCCGCCCCGCTCCGAGAGACCAGCATCCGGTGCGCTGCGAGGACCTCGCCGTTTACCGCATCGATTTCCGTCTTGGAGACGAAGCCATGCACATATTTGTCAGAAAAAACAAAAGACATATCTACCTCAATTCCGCCGCGTGCGCGGCATAAATACTTTTGCTACATATGAAACTGCTGCGTGCCCTGCGCCCCGCCGGCGCTGCCGCTGTTCTGGCCGCAGGTCGCACTGTCCTCCGAATGGCAAAGATGCGAGGAAAGGCACATACGCCTTTCAAAGCCGTTTTCATCGCTCGACGTCATGACAATCACGTTGTCGTCGAGCTTCGGACAATACCGGGAGGTCATCTGACGGACCTCGTTCTTTTTGGACAAAAAATCATCTCCCGAATTTTGTTTTACTTATATTTTTCGAGAAATTTCATTTTTTATTCAAAATTTTGTCATTTTTCTTCGGATTCGCCGCCGTCGTACCGTCTGACGCGGGATGGGACATAGCCGTCCAGTCCCGCCTTCTGCATCGCCCCGAAAATCCGATGCCGAAGCCCCTTATTGCCGCGCTCCAGCTGCGACAAAAGCGTCTTCATGCTCTCCCGCTCCGTGTTTCCATTGGCGGGGCAGCCGCTCTCCAGGACCGGAAGCGCCGCATGGGCGGCAAAATACCGGATATCCTTTTCCGGCGCGTAGACAAAGGGGCGGATGACCGTGATATCCGTCCGGTCGAGATAGGTAACAGGAGAAAAACAGCCGAGCCGTCCCTCATAAAACAAATTCAGCATGAAGGTTTCTACAACGTCGTCAAAATGATGTCCGAGCGCCACCTTCCGGCAGCCCAGCCTTTTCGCAGTATCATTCACCATGCCGCGGCGCAGCTTGGCGCACAGCGAACAGGGACGGTTCTCCTTTCGGATATCGAATACGATTTTGGCGATATTCGACGGCTCCACATGATATTCGACATCGAGCGCGCAGCACAGCGACTCGATGTCCGAATAATCTGCGCGCTTTCCCCCCTCAAGCTCGTCAAAACGCATGTCGACCGTCAGCGCGACGACCTCAAAACGCCGCGGATAAAAGCGGCGAAGCTCGGCAAGCGCACACAGCAGCGACAGCGAATCCTTGCCGCCGGATACGCCGACGGCGATCCTGTCGCCCTCCTCGATCATGCCGTAATCGTCGACGGCGCGTCTCGCATAGCTGAGCAGCCGCCGCATCCCCTTTTCCATACGCTCTTTCCCTTTTCGTCCGCATTCTTTTTCATTCGATTTATTATAGCAAAATCCCACCGTCATTTCAATAGATTCCGACAAGTTTTTTGATATTTTTCGCAGCTTGCTGGAAATATGTTGCAGTTTGCCTCCTGCATAAGAAACGACAGGATTCGGCAATACTGAACGTAACGACGATTTTGTTTCCAAAGGTGGTTTTGCTTATGTATTATAATAAAGTAGAGTTATGCGGCGTCAATACTTCAAAGCTGAAAACGCTGACGAGCGAAGAAAAAAACGACCTTTTAAGCAAAGTGAAAAAAGGGGATAAGGAAGCCCGGACCAAGCTGATCGACGGGAATCTCAGACTCGTGCTCAGCATCATCCAGCGCTTTGCAGGGCGAAGCAGCGATGCGGACGATCTCTTTCAGGTGGGCTGCATCGGTCTGATCAAAGCAATCGATAATTTTGATATGGACATCGGCGTTAAATTCAGCACCTATGCGGTCCCGATGATCATCGGCGAAATCCGGCGCTATCTGCGCGACAACAATATGCTCCGCGTCAGCCGCGGTACCAGAGACCTCGCATACCGCGCGCTGAACGCAAAGGAATCCCTTTCCAAGACCATGCTCCGTGAACCGACCGTGGAGGACATTGCAAAAGAACTCGGCGAGGAGCCCCGTGCCGTCACGGAGGCGCTGGAGGCGATCATGGAGCCGGTCTCTCTCTACGATCCCGTCTACAGCGAGGGAGGAGATTCCATTTATATCATGGATCAGATCCGCGACGAGGAATGCAACGACGAAGGGTGGCTGGAAAACATCGCCATTGCAGAAGCCATGAAAAAGCTTTCCGACCGTGAAAAATCCATCATCACCATGCGGTTTTACAAGGGGAAGACCCAGATGGAGATCGCCGACGAGATCGGGATTTCCCAAGCGCAGGTCTCCCGCATCGAAAAAAGCGCACTCGAACGCATCCGCAAGGGGATGTAGAGATCCCATATGAGCAGAAGGGCCCATTCCGACGGAATGGGCCCTTCTGCTCATTTTGCAAAGAGAAGAGCGGCGCGCATCGGGACACCGGTCCTTCCGAGTCCGCAAAGACAGCGCTCCCGGCAAGGCCGCCCCAGCGCCGCAGCATCCTACGAGAGAAAAACCTTTCGGAATCTTTCGCAGTAATACTGGATATTTTCCCATTTCGCGCCGAGCGGGATCCGGTGGTCAGGACAGGGGATATAGCCGCCCAGCTCGACAAGCGGACGCAGCCGTTCGATCTCCCGATCCACCGCGGCATAGTCCATGGCGAATACGTTTTTGTTCATGCCGCCGACGCCGCGCAGCGCTTTTCCGTATTTCTCGCGCCAAGGAGCGATGCTCGCCTGCCATGTCCCGACCTCGATCGGGAACATCGTATTGACGCCGTTCTCCAGCCATATCGGAAGCAGCGAATCGATGCAGCCGTCGCAGTCGAGCGATACGATATCGCAGCCGTATTCCCGGAGCAGCGACGTGATCCTCCTGTAATGCGGTCCGACGAATTCCGCAAAGACGGACGGTGTGACAAGAGGACCGTTTTTATAGCAGATGTCCTCCCAGAAATGCGCGACATCCGGACGAAGTCCTCTCTCAAGCGCGGTCTTGACATTGTCATACTGGACGGCGGCCACCGTATCGATGATCTCGCGGTACAGGTCCTCGTCGTCGGCATACAGGTAGGAGAGCTCCTCCACGCCCAGCATATCGCGGATAATCCCCATCAGGCTCCCTGCCTCGAACATGACGGGCCGATGCGTCTGTGCATCCTGCTTTGCGATCAGCCGGTCAAGCGCCTCGAAATTCTGGCGCTGCGCGGACGGCTGCAGGCGCGGCTTATATTCCCTCTCCCAGGATTCCCTGCCGGAAAACGTCGTACCCACCGTCTCCGGGATGCTGACGACCCCGTCGCGGATGATCTCGATGAGTCCCGCGCTGTTCCGGATCTTTTTCTTCCCGTCCGGATAGGTCTCCAGCACCTCGCGCGCAAAGCCGGGCATCAAAGAACGGTTGGGGCCGTACTGGCTCATCCATTCAAAATCAAAGCCGAGCTTTTTTTCCAGCTCCGGACGCACCTCGTCCGAATAGTGACGCAGGTCGCCCTCAATCCTTCCCTCTGCCTTCCACTGCTGCAAGAGCTCTCCCCAGAAGCCGAAATGGACGACGGGAAAGCCGTCATGCGGCTCGTAATGGAGAATCGCCATCGTATTCTGCCTGACATTCATTCTTCGTTCCTCCAAGTTTTTATTTGACCGCGGCCTTGTCAATGCTCACTACCGCATAATAATTTCCGTCGAGCGTGCTCACAAGTGATGAAATGCGGGCCGCCGCCTCTTTTTCGTCCAAATCCACATCGAACGGCACTACCGCGTCAAAAATCACGTTCGTATGCGTCTGCCCCCGAACCATGCGGAAATCATGGATCGTGATGCGCGGGTCGAGCGTCCTCACAAGCGCCGCCACCTTTTCTCTTGTTTCGTTGGTCAGCTTGTCGTTGGTCTCGATCGGATCCATATGGATGACCGCTTCACAGCAAAGCTCCCGGTTCAGCTGCTTTTCCGCGTTGTCGATGGAATCGTGGAGCGCCATAAGATCGCCGTCCGCCGGCACCTCCGCGTGCAGAGAGATCATCAGCCTGCCCGGTCCGTAATCATGGACGACAAGATCATGGATGCCGCAGACATACGGATGGCTTTTTACGATCGTCTCGATCCGTTCCACGAGCTCCGCAGAAGGAGGCTGCCCGAGCAGAGGTCCTATGGTTTCCTTCGCCGAACGGATACCGGAGGTCAGGATGAAAACCGACACCGCAAGTCCGCACCATGCGTCGATCTCCAGCGAGAAGAAGTGGGAGAGCAGCATACAGATAAGTACGGCAAGCGTCGAAATACAGTCCGACAGGCTGTCGAGCGCCGTCGCCTCCATCGCGGGAGAACCGATGCGCTTCCCGATGCGCTTGTTATAGAATGCCATATACAGCTTTATCAAGACGGAAGCGCCGAGGATCCCGATCGTCAAAAGGGAGAATTCCACAGACTCCGGCCGGAAGATCTTCTCGACCGAGCTTTTTCCGAGCTCGAAGCCGACCAGAAGAATGAATACGGAAACCAGCAGTCCGCAGATATATTCGATCCGCCCATGGCCGAAGGGATGGTCGGAGTCCGCCTTATGGCCGGCGATCCGAAAGCCGACGAGCGTAATAAGCGAGGACCCCGCGTCCGACAGATTGTTGAAGGCATCCGCCGTCACGGAAATAGCGCCGGAAAGAATTCCCGCCATCAATTTGCCGGCAAAGAGCAGCACATTGAGAAAGATCCCCACCGCGCCGCAGAGAACGCCGTATTTCAATCGGAGCTCGTTTCTCGAAAGGTTCCCGCGGTTTTTGATGAACAGCCTTGAAAGCAATGAAATCATAATATCACATTCCCGTATGGTCTGGGGATTCTCCAAAAAGGAAAAATTCCCGGTTTTCATCAGTATATCACCCTTTCCGCCGGATTACAAGAAAATCCGGTAAATTTTCCCCCGCGTCTTGCGCCGTTCCGATTTCTATGCTATAATATTCGTATCCGGCCGAAGCGACCATAAAATCCTGTAAAAAGCCAAGGGGGATGCCGCCTTCGGAACAATCCTTCCGCCGGCCTTATCACGAAAAAAGGAGGGCGCCGCATGGAATTTCTGACGCCGATTTTCATATGCGCCGTATTCGTTCTCATCGCATACGGACTGATGCGCCTCGCACTTTTCATCAGCAGTACGGCGGCAAGGCGGAAGATCCTCTCCTACGGGAAGGCGTCGGAGGAGGCCGTTTCGGCGCTTCTCATCTCCCATTTCGGCGCATCGAACGTGATATGCAACCGCTATCTTCCCTACCGGACCCCGACCGGAACGGCCTTTACGGAGATCGACTGCATCGTGATCCTAAGGGGCAGGATCGCCGTCGTCGAAGTAAAATCCCTTGTCGGCTCCATCTACAATCCTCCCTCTGAAACGTGGCACCAGAGCGCCGTCATGAAAAACGGCGAACATAAGGAGCTGGATTTCGTCAATCCCATCCTGCAGAATGCGCGCCATGCCGCGGCGCTTTCCGGCATCCTCGAAAAAGCCGGCCTTTCATCGAGGCCAAAAATCGAGAGCCTTGTCATTTTTACCTCCGCCCGCGCCGTTTTTACCTACGAGCGGCAAAAAGAGATCTATACGCTGCCGGAAGCCGTCAAAAAACTCAAGGCGATGAACAAGGGGCGCCGCTTCCGCCTGCGCGACCGAATCAAAATCCATCACGTCATTCAAAAAAGTGCAAAGTCCAAACGACAGGCAATGGCAGCCGTTCACAAAAAGCGACGCAGATAACAGAAAGATTCTTTTTTTCGCCGTCCTGCTTCGAGCGTTTTTTCGCATCCTCTATGTTATAGTAGAACCAAACATAATATGCGAAAGGATGACGAAATATGAATAAAAAAATCACGCTCGCCGCAGGCATCGCTCTGCTTACGCTGACGGTCCTTCTGACAATCGTTTATGCCGCTATCTCCGGCGTTTTTGTATCGGCGGATCATGTCCCGCCCTCCGACGTTTCGGAGAGCTACGCCGAAGAGGCCATTCTCAAGATTTGTGAGCTGGGACTGATGAATACTTATACCATCAACGAGGAGGTCTATTTCTATCCGGAGATGGAGGTCACGCGTGGAGAGCTTGCCCGCGTGCTCGTCACTTATTTTGAAATCGACCCCGCACAATACGAAAAAAAGGCGCTCGGCTTCGCCGACGAATCGGAGATTCCGGATTCTCTGCTCCCCTACGTCCGGGCAGCGCTGGCAAACGGACTGATGCAGCTTCAGGCCGGATATGTATTTCACCCGTATGACTATATCACCCGAGAGGAGACCGCCTACATTTTCGGCTCGCTCTGCACGGCGGAGATTTCCGCCGGCAAAAGCGACAATTTTTCGGATTTCGACGAAATCAACCCCTATTATGAGGCCAACGCAGACAAGGTCGTCGATTTCGATATCATGATCGGATACACGGACGGCACATTCCGTCCGAAGCAGGTACTCACACGCGAGGAGCTGGCGCTGATTCTCTATCGCCTGCTCTCTGCGGAAAATTTCACAAAAGGATAAGTCCGCGGCAAAAAGACAGCCGCGGACACACGGACAGAAGAGCATGCGCAAGGAAGCCGAACGGTTTGCCGATTCCGCCATAATGGAGGGGATGGTCTCCATCCGCGCCGTCATAAGGGCGCGCGAGGCCGGCATAAACGACAGAAAGATCATTAAAATCCTTTTCGATAGGGAAAAAGCAAAGGACAAGGCGCGCGAGCTTGCCTTTCTCTCCGCCAAGGCGGAGAAGCACGGCTTTTTGATAGAGCGTTCCGATGCCGCCATCATCGATGAGATGACCGTCGGCTCTTCGCACGGCGGGATCATCGCTCTCTGTACGGAGCGAACGATCCCGCCCGTCTCCGCCTTTCCCATCAAGGAAAGCGGCTTTTATGTCATGCTCGACGGTATCGAGGACCCTTACAACTTCGGGTATTGCCTGCGTTCGCTCTATGCCGCGGGCGCGGACGGCGTCCTTGTCGGTCCGCGCAGCTGGCTTTCGGCGGCAGGCGTTGTCTGCAGATCGTCGGCAGGCGCCTCCGAGCTTTTTGAGATCGCCACAGGAGAGCCTGCCGACGCGGCAGACCTATTCCATAAAAAAGGATATACGGTTGTCGCAGCGGACCTTTCCCGTGAGGCAGTACCCGTTTTCGACACAGAAATCCGGCGTCCTGTTCTGCTTGTGGTAGGCGGCGAGAAGCGCGGGATCCGCCGTGCTGTGCTCGACCGCTGCGACAAGGTCGTCTCCCTTCCCTATGGCAGGCCGTTCGGCGCCGCCCTTTCCGCCGCGTCGGCGGCGACTATACTCGCCTTTGAAATTTTCCGGCAAAACAAAGGGGCGCGTCATGACGGAAAAGCCTGAAAAAATCAACGATGATATCATGCTCCTCCAAAACGCCGGCTCGCTCGCGTTCGGTACGGACGCCTACCTGCTGTCCGCTTATCTGCGGTCCGCGCCGAAGCAGACGGCCTGCGAGCTCGGTGCGGGCTCCGGCGTCATTTCCCTGCTCGCCGCCGCGCGCGGGAAGTTCGCTCATATCACAGCGGTGGAGCTCCAGCAGCCGCTCGCGTCCCTTGCGGTGCGCAATGTCGAAAAAAACGGTTTTTCCGATAAAATTGACGTGATTTGCGCAGACATTCGGCAAATCGCGCCGGACCTTCGCGAACGCTTCGGCGCAGTATTCTCCAATCCTCCCTATCTGCCCTGCGGATGCGGCAGGGAAAATGAAAATGAGTCGAATGCGATATCTCGTCATGAGGTCTGCGGCGGAATCGCAGACTTTGCCATGACCGCCGCGGCGTATCTCCGGTACGGCGGGCTATTCTACACCGTTTACCGGCCGGACAGGCTGCCGGCGCTCCTGCTTGCATGCAGGCAGCACCGTCTGGAACCCAAACGCATGACGCTCGTCTTTCCAACGATCCATCATACGCCCTCGCTCGTGCTTCTGGAAGCCAAAAAGCACGGCGCGCCGGGACTTTTTCTGACGAAGCCGCTTATCATCTACCGCGCGGGTATGGAACAGAAAAACGAGAATTATACCGACGATATGAACTATATTTACGAAAACGGAGCGTTTCATGAGCAGTATCAAAAGCCCTGAAAAGTACTATCCGGAGGACCGGCAGAAGAATCGAACGGAAAAAGGTACGCTGTATCTTGTCGGCACGCCGATCGGCAACCTTGCCGATCTCTCAGAACGTGCAAAAAAAGTTCTCTCGGAGGTGGATTTCATCGCGGCGGAGGATACGCGCAATTCCGGCAGGCTGCTTGCGTTCTACGGCATTCAAAAGCCGATGGTGAGCTATTTTGAACACAACAAGCGCGAACGCGGAGAGCTCATCGTCCGCCGCATCGAAGCGGGCGAGGCATGTGCGCTTATCACGGATGCCGGTATGCCTGCTATCAGCGATCCGGGCGAGGATATCGTCCGGCTCTGCGCCGAGCGCGGGATCCCCGTTTCCGTGGTGCCGGGCCCCTGTGCCGCCATCGCAGCGCTCGCCGTCTCGGGACTTTTCACCGCGAAATTTGTATTCGAGGGCTTCCTTTCCACTGCGACGGGCGAGCGCAGGGAAACGCTCGAACGGCTGAAAAGAGAAACGCGGACGATTCTGCTCTATGAGGCGCCTCACAAGCTGAGAGCAACGCTTGCGGACCTTCTGCGCGTCCTCGGAGACAGACCGGTCTCTCTTTGCCGGGAGCTGACCAAGCTCAATGAGCAGATCCTGCGCACGACCCTTTCCGAAGCGGCAAAGCGGTACGAAACGGAAACGCCCCGCGGCGAATTCGTGCTTGTTCTTGCAGGAGCGGAAAACGCCGCGCTCCAAGAGGACGCTTTTTGGTCCCAGATGACGGAAGCGGAGCATGTGGAAGCCTATATCCGCCGCGGTATGACAAAAGCAGACGCCGTCAAGCAGGCGGCCCGCGACCGCGGCGTATCCAAAAGCAAGATCTACAATATCGTCATGAAAAAAGAAGAAGCTTCTTCAAATGGAGGGAACGATGACGACGCAAATTAGAAATGTTCAAATTTTCAATACGGAGAAGCGCTGCTTCGAGCCGGGCTCCCTTTGGTTTCGGGAAGGAAAGATTTTAGAGGCACCCGCTCTTCCAAACACTGTTATCGATGCCGAGGGCGGCTATGCCCTGCCGGGACTGATTGACGTCCACACCCACGGCAGATGCGGCATCGACATCATGGAGGCAGATGAGACAGCACTTTCCGCGCTTTCGCTCGCCTACGCCGAATCCGGCGTCACGACGGTCTTCCCGACCGTCATGACGGCGCCTTTGTCCAAGCTTGAGAACGCCATACAAAAGATCAAAGCGGCAGAATATACGGCGGACTTTGCGGGAATCCATATAGAAGGACCGTACATCAGCAAAAAAAAGCCGGGCTGCCACGACATTCGCGCCATCCGGCATCCGGATAAGGACGAAATTTTTCTCCTCTGCGAGCGCATCCTGCCGCTTTTTCCTCATCTTACCATTGCGCCGGAGGAAGACACGAACGGCGTGATCCGCGATTTTCGCACCTGCTTTGGGGGGCGCGGAGGAACGGTTGCCGTCGGGCACACCGACGCGGATTTCGATACCGCGATGCGGGCGCTGTCGGACGGCGCAAGCGCCTTTACCCATACCTTCAATGCCATGACGCCTCTTCTCCACCGCGCGCCCGGCGCGGCGGGCGCCGCGCTGTATTCCGACGCCTACGCGGAATTCATCTGCGACGGCATTCATGTCCATCCGGCGGTCATCCGCATCGCTTATAAAGCAAAGGGGACACAGGGAGATAAATTCGTCCTCATCACCGATTCGATTCCTGCGGCGGGACTTGCGGACGGGGATTATGAGATGAACGGCATTCCGTTCACGCTGAGGGCGGGGAAGGCCGCGCGCGAGGACGGTACCATCGTCGGCTCTGCGCTCGATCTTTTTACCGCCGTGAAAAACCTTGCAAAATTCGCGGATATCCGCTTTGAGGACGCGCTCATCTGCGCGACCAAGGCGCCGGCACAGATGGTCGGGATTTACGAGTCCCGCGGCTCGCTCGAGGCCGGCAAGCGCGCGGACATCCTGTTATGCGACAGGGAGATGAATCTGCATACCGTATTCTGTGCGGGAAAGAAGCTTGACCTGCGCCGTTCGAGGGCGTCGTAAGCCCTTCCCGAGCGCCCCTTTGATGGCGGTAAGGGGCCCATCCGCGAGCCTGCTCCATCCCGCCAAGCAAGAGCACAGCGCGTCGTATATTCCCTGCCGGATAACAAAAGAAGCAGAGAGGGATGCCATGAGACTGCGTGTCCTCTTTGGCGCGCTGTCCGACATCCGACACATGGAAGGCACGGCCTCTACCACCCCAAGGAAGAGCGGGACTTGGCACCGCAGCCTTCGGAAAGCAATCCCGGGGGCGAATAAGAGACGAAGCGGCAAAAAGGCGGCGGTGCGGAACTCCTTCGCCGTGCCGGCGCTGTACGGGATAGATCCTGTACAGCGGAAGCGCTTTCTTCTGTCGCCGTCCGCCGGCATAGGCAGAATTGCTATATGAAAACTACCGCGCGGCGCATGCAGCCGCACAGGAAAGGATAGAAAGACTATGGAAAACAAGGGAAAATTTTATATCACCACGGCGATCGCTTATGCGTCGCGCAAGCCGCACATCGGCAATACCTATGAAATCGTGCTGTCCGATGCGATCGCCCGCTACAAGCGCGCACGGGGCTATGACGTCTTTTTCTGCACCGGGACCGACGAGCACGGACAGAAGATCGAGGCGCTTGCCGAGCAGGCCGGCGTCACGCCTCAAGCGTATGTGGACGGCATCTCCGGCGAGATCCGGAAAATCTGGGATATGCTGGACTGCCGCTACGACCACTTTATCCGAACCACGGATGAATATCACATCAAAGCCGTGCAGAAAATTTTCAGGCGCCTTTATGAGCAGGGCGACATCTACAAAAGTGCTTACGAAGGCTGGTACTGCGTTCCCTGCGAGTCGTTTTTTACGGATACGCAGGCGGAGGGCGGCGTTTGTCCCGACTGCGGACGCCCGCTGACACGCGAGCATGAGGAAGCCTACTTTTTCAGGATGAGCAAATATGCGGACAGGCTCATGGAATATATTGGGTCCCATCCGGATTTCATCGTGCCGGAAGCGCGCAAGAAGGAGATGGTTAACAACTTCCTTGTGCCGGGACTTCAGGATCTCTGTGTCTCCCGTTCCTCGTTTAAATGGGGGATCCCCGTGGACTTTGATCCCGACCATGTCGTTTACGTCTGGCTCGACGCGCTGACAAACTACATCACAGCGCTTGGCTTCGACGGCGAGCGCGGCGGAGAGAGATATCACAAGTACTGGCCGGCGGACGTTCACGTCATCGGAAAGGATATCATTCGCTTCCATACGATCTATTGGCCGATCTTCCTCATGGCGCTGGGAGAGCCGCTCCCGAAGCAGATCTTCGGGCATCCGTGGCTGCTTTTCGGCTCGGACAAAATGTCAAAATCCAAGGGGAACGTCATCTATGCGGACGATATGATAAAGCGCTTCGGACTTGACGGCGTGCGCTATTATCTGCTTTCCGAAATGTCCTATCAAAACGACGGCTCCATCACGTATGAGAATTTCATCGCGCGCTACAACACCGACCTTGCCAATACGCTCGGCAATCTCGTCTCCCGGACCGTGGCGATGACGAAAAAATACTTCGGCGGCGTCATTCCCTCTCCTGCGGCAGAGGAGGGCACGGACGCGGAATTAAAGGCCGCCGCAAAGCAGGCGTACGCCGGATTTACGGCAGCGATGGACAGCTTCCATGCGGCGGATGCGCTGGAAGCGGTGTTCACGCTCCTGCGCCGCGCCAACAAATATATCGACGAAACCGCTCCGTGGGCGCTCGCAAAAGAGCCATTCCAGAAAGAACGTCTCGGCACCGTGCTCTACAATCTGCTTGAGGTCCTGCGGATTTCCGCCATCCTGCTGCATCCTGCCATTCCCGGCGCAGCGGAAAAGATCCTTGCCTCCATCGGCGCGCCCGAACAGGATTTTGACTCCGCCGCCGTGTTCGGTGCGACCCGCTCCGGTGGAACGGTCGGCGAGCAGTGCGTGCTCTTCGCGCGGCTGGACGAAGCAAAGACGCTCACCGAGCTGGAAGCGGAAAAGGCGGCAAATCTCTGATGGCAAGGCTGTTTGACACACACGCGCACTATACCGACGCGCGCCTGCGCGATACAGAGCTTCTCTCACAGGCGCTTGCGGGCGATATCGCCGGTCTTGTCACCGTCGCCTCGGACCTTGCCGATTCCGAAGCGTGCATCGCTCTTGCGGCGGCGCATGAGAGCGTGTGGGCATCCGCCGGCATCCATCCGCATGAATGCGGAAAAGCAGGCGCGCTCGATGACGCCATGGAAAGGCTCCGCATGCTTTTAAAGAAAAACAAAGCCGTTGCCATCGGAGAGATCGGACTCGACTACCATTACGATTTTTCCGACCGCGAAACGCAGATGCGCTTTTTCCGCTCACAGATGGACGTGGCGGCCGAAACGGGATTTCCCGTCATTATCCACGACAGAGAGGCGCACGGCGACGTATTTGACGTCGTCCGTGCATACCGCGGACGTGTGCGCGGCATCCTCCACAGCTGCAGCGTCTCCGCCGAGCTGGTACGGGAATATGTGAAAATGGGATGGTATATCTCCTTTTCCGGAACCATCACCTTCAAGAACGCCGCCGGTATCCTTGACGCCGTGCGGGCCGTGCCGCAGGACCGGATCCTTGTCGAAACAGACTGCCCGTATCTTGCGCCCGTTCCGATGCGCGGAAAGCTCAATCACAGCGGTTATCTGCATTATACCGCGGAAAAGGCGGCAGAGCTTCTCCAGATGGAATATGAAGCGTTCTGCTTGACGGAAGTCGAAAACGCAAAAAAAATTTTCGGGCTTATCTCCTAACGCCGCCCGAACAAACGTGCCTTCCCTCCCCTTTTCGCGGAAAAGCCACCGTTTACACCCGTTTTCCAAGTCTCCGGCCTGTCAGCAGGAATCCGATTTTTCTCATACACGGATGCCGCTTTTTGCCGTCTGTGAGCCTGCGTTCAAGCTCGGAGGAAAAGTGAAACCGAAAACCGCGCTTGGAACGCCTTCGTATTTGCATCGGATCTTGCTTGCAAAAGCGTCGGTCGCCGCTGCCAGAGAAGAAGGAAAATAACAATTTATCCCAAAGGAAGTCTATTATGATCATCACCTATACTCACCGCGACGGACTTTACGTCAACATGACCAATCGCTGCCCCAATCACTGCGATTTCTGCGTACGCAGCTACGGTGATACTTTATATGGTAATCTATGGCTGGAAAGAGAGCCTTCGACGGAGGAGATCCTCGCCGATATCAAGAAGCGGGATCTCTCCCGCTTCTCCGAGCTCGTTTTCTGCGGCTACGGCGAGCCGACGGAGCGGCTTTCGGATATGCTGGAAATTTGCAGTCAAATCCGCAGGCTTTCCGATATCCGAATCCGCATCAATACCAACGGACAGTCAGAGCTTATCAACGGAAAAGACAGCACCCCCCGCTGGAACGGACTTTTCGATCTTGTCTCGATCAGTCTCAACGCCGCAGACGCGGATACATACGATCATGTGTGCCATTCCCGCTACGGAAAGGACGCCTATCCTGCGATCCTTGAATTTGCCAAAAATGTGAAGCCGTATGTCGGACATGTCGTTCTTTCCGTCGTCGATACGACCATCCTGCCGGAGGATATCGAAAAATGCCGCGCCATTGCCGAAGAGATCGGTGTCGAGCTTCGCGTGCGGGAGTTCATTTGACGCAAGCCCCGCCTTAGTCGATGCAGCTTATTCTGCTCCCCGTGCAAAAAAAGGGGCCGCACT
>CALWJT010000045.1 GCA_944381075.1 uncultured Clostridia bacterium | reverse complement strand
CTGGCTGTATGTCGACAATATCGTATAAAACCATTTCATTGCCCGTAAAACCTATAATTACTTTGGCAGAATACGAATTTTCGCCTATTTTCATATAAACGTTCCCACGAGCAAACTCCTTAAAGCTATCCTTCCTCGCATGGTTTAATCCCTCGTTGATATAGTTTGTTGAAGCAAGCACAATTTCATCTAAGTATCCGCCCGCTTTCATTTTGTCTCGATAAATTACTTCATTATCACCCTTATAGAACTGCGTGTTTCTCGATCGTGTAAACTCATTACGCGTTATAGCGTTTACCTTAATAAGCCGGCCCCCGACAGGAATGCCTCTATCGAACTTACGCATTGCCTGACGGACTACTTTTGCATAATTACTTTTAGAAACGCCCGCAAGAATATCTTCCTCAATGACAACAACGGGTTCATTTTCCGTCGTATACGCAATACTGAATTTGCCGCCGTCCTCTCCGGCGGTATTTTTTGTCGCCGCCCCGCTCTCTTTCCCCGCATTCCGGGAAAGCTGCTGCACCCGACCCTCGGCGGAATGCAGCGCGTTCCGCCACAGTCTCTCCGCCTGTGTCAGCTCCGACGGGACCTTGCCCCGAATCCGGCCGATGAGGTCCTTGATAAAATCCAAAATGCGCCTGGCAAGTCCGCGGTCCTCATTCGCAATGCGCCGTGCGGTCTGCTCGTCGGAAAACAGCATCTCGGCATACGCCGCCGTGATCTCCTCTGCCATATCCTGCTCCGAAAGATTCAGAGAGGCATACCGCGCCCGCACCTCATCCGCCGTCTGCGAATGCGAGAGCGCAAACGCCTCCAGCCGCGCATAATCGTCCGCGGAAAGCTGCTTTAACCGGTGCGTGAACTCGTGGCCCAGCACCTGCGGTACGATACCCAAAGACCAGATACATGATATAACTTCCTATAAATTCCAAAATAAATTTATTTATTCACTGACGGTTCTTGATCGTCAATATACGTAATTTTCCAAATATGCATAAAAGCAGATGCTATTTGTAACATGAATTCAATTCATCATTACAAAACGCCATAAATGCGATACATATCTTCAATGCTGATCTCTCTGCCCAGTATCGAACATATCTCTTGCGCTCTTGAAAAAAACAGTTTTGCGATTAAATTTCTTATATCCTCCTTTCTCCCATAATGAATTTGATTATGACAATTGCTACAGAGTGAAAAAATATTTTGCTCTCGATCTAAATTTACTCCAAAATAGTCAGTAAAAGATACCGGAATTAAATGATGAGGCTCCATATACAACACATGCCCATTTCTGCGTAGAAATGATATATGAGAAGAATCTACTTCACACAAATGGTTTGCCCGGCCAAGTGCGCGCATAGCCACAGATGGATCGCGCGGATAGACAATGCGGTTTCCTGAAATACGAGAAGCGCGTTTTCTCTCGGGTTCGTTCGAAAAAGTATCCAGCACAGATGCAGAGTCCATATCTTCTGCCGCTATCTGCGCAATATAATGCGCTTCTTCATCCTCTTCGTTGGGGATTATGCTATCTGTGGTAGAAAAAAGTTTTTGATAGAATTCCAGGGTAAACAAATGGTCTTCCCCCGACGGCATATTTCTGGCTCGCTCTATCAGTTTGTTCAGATATTCCTTCCCTTTCTCCGTAATAATCCAATTGCCATCTCCCCCCGCTTTCATATATCCTGCAGTGACCAAATGCTGCCGCTCATATGAAAAATTATTTCGCCATTTTAACTCAGATGGACGTGTTGTACCCAATATATCATTTGTATCATTTTTATACCAATATCTATTGTCATTAATATACTGCAACACCGTATGCCGCTTTCCACCGCCGCCTATTTCATTCATAGCATAAAGGAGAACCAATTTCATTTGTTCCGATTGCGTCATCCTTTGTCACTCCCCTCCTGGAAAATTAAAACAGGATATGTAATAAACTTCTCAATAAAAGTCTCGATAAAATGATTTATTAATCCCTCTAATTTCATATCCGGGTGTTCTTGATTCAAATGGATTACAGAAAACAGCGTTTTTCCAATTGCATGCTGCCACCTTATATCAGGATAATATAAACGTATCATCGAAAGTTGATGAAGGTTGATATTCGCCCGCGTTGTATAAACAAAAGAAACTCGCTCAATTTCTTTCCGATATATCTTGCTGCGAAAGTATGCCGCCATATATCGAGGATCGACCTGATCGTCTTGTCTTGGTCGTAAACGTTTTAGATAAGCTCCATATACTGCAGCTCGGTCTTCTAACGCTATACTACAGCAGGCCAACTCATCTATGGTCTCGCTGGTTCGATTCAACAATACATCTCCGCGTTTGATGTAATATTTAGGAGCATCTCCAGCCGGCAGCTCAACGCAGGCAGGAAGAGCGTCCGGCAGGAATACATGGTGAATAACAGTTTTTACGTCGACCATAGGAGTGCCCCTCCCCAAGGCATCTTTATTCGCGCATACACCTCCAAAAATATTATATAACTCGGATAAATACACTTCGCTCCAATCTTCAGGGAGGTTTTTTGTTTTCCAATTTTTGATGCTCTCACAGAGCGGAGATGCCGGAATTCGGCTGCACAATCTATCTATCGATGTATTGAATTCTTCTGATATTTGCTCAAATGAAGGTAACGAGATTTTTCTTTGTAGTGTGTAAAAATTGGGACTCAAAACATAATTTTTTTGAGCAATTTCCTCTATGGATGCAGCGGCATACCATTCTGTTGCTTCAAGTCGCTTGCCATGCCGGTATTGGCATAAAAGGTCAGAAATTTTTTTGCCGTCCTGCTGCCCAAGAAGATTTCGCTGCCTTGCATCAACAAAAAGAACCGTTTTGTGTGCGCAGGCACCGCGTATAATCCATGCACAGCAGGGAATCTTTGTCCCGTAAAAAAGGCCAGCCGGAAGTGCAAGGATCGCTTCAATCCGTCCATCAAGAAGAATTTGCTTCCGGATCTTGCTTTCTGTAAGATTCTGAGTTGTTAACGTTCCATTCGGCAACAGTATAACCGCGCGTCCATTGGGGGACAAGTGACCAATGATGTGCTGGAGCCACGCATAATTAGCGTTTTTTTGCGGAGGACATCCATACCGCCAATGCACATTCCCGTCCACATTATCGTTTTTGCACCAATCGGAAGAGTTAAACGGCGGATTTGTGAGAATATAATCAAAGCATTGTTCTGTATGAATATCCTTCAGAAGTGTATTGGCTGGATCTCTCCCTAAATCCGCAGAAAGACCATGCAGCATAAGGTTCATTTGACAATTCAAAAAAGCTTCCCAATCGAGTGTTTGTCCATATAACAGTAGTTTTTTGTCGGGATGAGCAAGGGCTGCGCCGCACAGCATTGCACCGCTCCCACAACAAGGATCGTATACTTTTCCATCATGTTCAATTTCCAGCAGCTCTGTCATGAACTGAACAACTTGTTTAGGTGTATAAAAATCACCGGAGCTGGGCGAACCGGTCCGCACTTCCCGAGCCAGATGATACTCGAAAATAGCAGACAGGGTGTCGTAATCTGCTGGCATATTTGAGAGCAGATGTATGATGTCTTTCAGTGTATACTCATCTACTGCAACCGTGCACAAACGTTTAGCCATCTTTTCGGCAAACAACAAATCGGATTGTATTTGATCGATGGCAAATCTTATTGCAGAAAGAATGTGTCCATCCGTCTTGTGTGCCTCTTGCACTATCATGTTCCACATCGTTTCTCCGTTATTGCATTTTATCGCTTTGCTCGAACACCGCTCCTCATCTGATGCTGCGATATACCGAATCAATAACAGACATTTTAGTATGTCCGGATCTATACCAGAGGTAAGGCTCAATATATTTACCATCAGCCGTCGTTCGTTATTCATAAGCATCCTCCTTTTATTTCCTTTACTCAAATTCAAACTATATTTTCCCTAGCTAAGATATTGCCAAATGAAACGCTTATTCATTCCAGCTGAAACGCAAGCCCAATTGGATTTCATTCATACGTTCTCTATGGCCCGTTGCCAATATGGAACTAAATTACAGAACTTGGATTAGATAACTCCCTTACGCGCAGAGCATTGCTTCTACATGATGTTATTATCCATAAAATAAAGAAAATAGGTTTTATTTTTACATCGATAGCGCCTATGTGTGTATTTGTTCCATCTATCTACTACCCAAAGAAGCATCTCCCATCATATGTCACGAATATTATACATAATTCGTGATATTTTTTCAATGACTTTTTAGACATCAAAATGTATATTTTGAAAAATTACGTAAATATGGGAATTCATTGAATTTTATTTATCATTATTTAAGAATCGGAAGTCAATCGTCCATTAGACGGCAACAGTTCAAATACTTTTGATTAAAATGGCTTCTGAATAGCGTTAGCGTTAAAGGTATCCATACCTGCCAAGGGCTCACAATATTCTCCTTTTCCCCATACAAACATACCAATATAAATTTAACCAGTCAAAATATACTGGATGGCTCTGCCATTTCATTCTCGGCGGCTGTCATCACAGTTTCCAGCAAACCCTTTGGCCTCGCACATTGGACCGACATAGAAATGTCTTCCTCAATCAGAGAGCAAACCATAATTTTGCATGTGATCGATTTAGCTTATTCGACAGGATTCGCGTTTTTTCGCAAAACCAATGGTTTATAATAGGATACAGAATCCCACAAAAACAGATACAAAAACTATATTTTATATATCTGTCCCCTGCCTGTTTTTTCCCCGACGCCACATATAGCCAAAAGGGAGATGGCGCGTTTTCACCCGCATCATAGCCGGCAAGGAATAAAAGAGCCATGTTATCGGATTCCTTAACAAGCACCACGCTTAACGATTCTGAGGTGGTAGAAGCTGCTCTTCAACAAATGGGCGAGAATGAAACCTTTGAGGAGCGATTCGCCGAATTTGTCGTCAATAATTATAAGCCCGCTTACTTCTATTCGGACCTCCCGGCCGATTGGGATAGAAGCATCGAGAATGGTTCGACCATCGGAATCAACGATTTTTCGATGCCCGGCGCCAATTGAAACGGAACAAAAAGTTTGACGACAGCCTCTGTACACTACCAGAGAGGTTCACGGCGGACATAAGCACACCTCAGACCCTAACGGTCACCATAGACCTTACCTCCACAAACAATGCCTATTTTGTATGTAAAATGATAAGAGAGTCATACGGGCATTACGACGTACAGGATTTGCCCCTCCAGTCGGGGAGAATCACGATACAGCAGGAAAGATTTGGAGGAGCGCTTGCCGAATCCGTCACGCTGGTCCCCATGAACACGCAGCTTGGCGAGCCCTATTCCTCTTATATCCGTTATACCATAGCAGCATCCGTTTCCTATTCCTGAATGAAAAGAAAGAGAGGTATCCTTTATGTTAAAACGCATCGTTTCCTTCGTTTTATGCTGTACGCTGGCCGCCGTATGCTGCCTGTCCGCCGGATGCGCCGAGCAAACGCAGACCACATCGGCCTCCCGCCCGCTCGAGACCGCCGGCACGGAGCCTGCCGCATCCACGGCGGATACCTCGCAGACGCCGGAGGCCTCCTCCGAACCGATCGAAACCTCGGAGCCTCAGCATTTTTTCACCAAAACGCTTACGTATGACGGCGCCGAATATACGTTTGAATATTCCCTGACCAGCGGAATATCGCTTGTCGATATTTCCACCGAAAAAGAGGAGCTTGTCATTCCGGCCGCCATCGAAGACTCCGACGGGAAAATATGGCGGATCTCCAAAATTTCCTCAAAGGCGCTCTACTATCTTTCCGGCGTCAAAAAGCTCGTATTAAGCGAAGGGATCGAAGGTCTGGATCCCAATTTCCCGATCGGGCTGAAAACGACCTTAGAGGAGCTGTATCTGCCGGCCTCCCTGCAAATTCTCGGCACCGGATATGAAAATGCCGAGGATTTCCAAGGGTATCTGCTATCCGTAAAAAAGGGGATTTACGTGGCGGAGGACAATCCATGGTACTGTGATATGGACGGTGTGCTCTTTACCAAGGATGGCGCCATGCTGCTGAGATATCCGACCGCGCGGGATTCTCTGGACTACGCTGTCCCGCAGGGGACTCAAATGATCGCCTCTCATGCGTTCGACGGCTCCAATGTCCAAAACCTTACTCTTCCGGAAGGGCTGCTCGCCGTCAAGGAAGCCGCTCTCAGCGGATGCAGCGGCGTAAGAAAGCTCCACATCCCCGCCTCTGTTGTCCGGATCGACAAGGGAGCCCTGCCGCCGAACCTCACGGAGCTTTCCGTATCCCCCGACAACGAGAATTTCTATGTGGAGATCGAAGATGGGACACCGCATCTCTATAACCGATATGGAGAACTCCTTTACGAGCCGCATACAGGCGTATAATTTATCGGAATAAAAAGGCGTCCCCCGCTCCTTGCAGGAGCGGGGGACGCCTTTTTCCCATGCTTCAGGCTCTATGCGCTTACCGGCGCTTATAAACGACGGAAACATTGCATTCAATGGTGGTGATCATACCGTCGTTCTCCTGACATCCGAAGCATCCGCAGCGCTGGTAACAGCCATAATCGCTGATCTCCGATACTCTGAGACCGAGTCCCAGCGACTGGGCCTTGCTTTCCGCATTCTGAATGGCAAGCCGAAGCGCCTCCTGTTCAAAGGCCTTCATATTCTTCACAGAATACCAAACGCCCTGAACGGAAGTGACGCCGCTCTCAATCAGCCGTTCGGAAAGTGACGTCACCGAATCCAAGTCCTCCGTCGTCAGCGACAGACAGCGGGAAACCGTCACCCTGCCGCTGACGGGGTCTTCAAAGGAACAATAGGACTCTTCCGAAATTCGGCCGAGGTTATCGCCGTATGATTTCACCTCTTCCAGGATCTCATCGTTCTGTGTTTTGGCGGACGATTCCCTTTTTCCGTGAGTCTCAATGCAAAACCGGATCACCGCTGTATCAGCGGGTACGGACACAGACCCGGAGCCGGAAAGCGTAACCGTGTCGGCATCGTCATAAGCGGCGGACACCGATGTCATAGCTCCAAAGCAAAGAATGCAGGCAAGAAGAAAAACGCCTGCGCGAATGAAAGATTTTTTCATCATATAACCTCCTTTGCCCTTAGCGTTCCCGACGGATGACAAAATTATGAGGAAAATACAAAAAATTTGCATTTGCCCAAAATCAACAAAAATTGTATGGATATTCCCATATAATTTGTTGTTTTTTCCTTTCAGCACAGAAAAAATTTTCTCTTCGATACCAGGCAAGGGCCGGAAAGCAGAATGCTTTCCGGCCCTTGCTGTATTCCGGCGGCAGGAATCTTCTTACGATTCCAGCTGGCGTCCGAGGAAGCCGGCTGCCGTCTGGATCAGCTTGACCTCCGTATCGGTCCCCAGCATTTCGGATTTTCCGTCAGTGCTTCCGACCGACGCGACGCAGCCGATCACATCCCCTTCGGCAAAGATCGGCATCGCACAGGAGACATAATGATTTTTCGTATCATCCGTTAAAAAGATCTTCTCCTCCGCATGGTTTGCCGTATAAAGGCTGCGGCCCTCAATGATCGCGTCCAGCTCGGCAGAATTTTTCTTTTCCAAAAATTCCTTTTTGGAAATACCGGCACAGGCGATGATGCAGTCCTTGTCGCAAACAGCGACCGGAATATTGCAGGTCTTATAGAGCGTCTCCGCATATCCTGCCGCAAAATCCATCAGCTCGCCGATCGGAGAATACTTTTTAAAAATGACCTCTCCTTCCCTGTCCGTATAGATCTCAAGCGGATCCCCTTCACGGATGCGCATCGTGCGCCTTATCTCTTTTGGAATTACGACTCTGCCGAGATCGTCAATTCTTCTTACAATTCCAGTGGCTTTCATTCTATATAATCCTCCGTATCATCAAAGTCATCGGCATTTACCGAGTCAAATATTTGAAATATTTTCAATGATATTTTCCGCAATTTTCGGCGATTTATACAGAATGAGCCAAAAACATTTTCATTCGGTTGGCAGCGGAGGAAAAAGAAAAGCTTCCATCATGCCCCGGCCGCCGCTTTCCGGAACGATATAAATCCAAGCGCTAAAAAGCAGGCGGGAGGACAAAACCTCCTTATCCAATGTCGGCGGCGCACTTTCGCTATGTAGACGCCAGCTTTCTTTTTTGTTCAAACATCCCCGTAATGGAGCGATCGATACGCATCACACGGTCCAAAGGCAGATGTTCGATAAAAATGCCGCACGGTCGTCCCGCCTGCACTCCCTGAAGCAGAGAAATGATCGACCTTCGTTTATCCTCAGCAGGCAAAGCGGAAAACCATGTCCGCAAAGCATCCGAAAAAGCTTTGGTATGCTTGTAAAACGGGATGAATCTTTCCGCTTTGTCCAGCAGCTCTTCGTATAAAGCGACAAGCTCCGCCTCTGTGGGGATTTCTTTCTTTTCAAGGACCAGATTTAACAAATCTATCAAACGTGCCGGCAGCATGATCTGCGTAAGACAAACCAGTTCTCCAGACGCCAACACGCCATATTCCGTTCCATCATAAAGGATCCTCTCCAATCTGCCGTTTTCCTTTTCCCATACATCTGCGCCGGCATGCCGTGCCCGCATCCCTTGCTCATATCGCAGGGACGTCTGCGGGAGCCCCGACTCAAAAAAGCTCTTATAAGCAAAGGTACGCCTGATTTTCTCTGCCAGTTCAGGATGACGCAGAATCACCGCGGGATCTGGGACCGCACATTTTTCCCTCCCCAGCGGCTGCATCCCTCCACGAGGCTTGGTTCCTGCCATATCGGAAACCACACAATCGCCGAGCATCGAAACGGCAAAAGCGTTCTGAGCAAAAAAATAGTCATTGACCGCCCGGCTGTCCGTCAGACCGAATATCGCTTTGGCTTTTTCCAAAAAATCCGTACCGACAAGAAATATCGGACACCGGCAGATTTCGTTCACGGGAAACGGCGAAACAGCCGCCGCCGTTTTTTCTTCATATTCGGCATGATAAGCGATAAAAATGCGCTTCGGTTCTGCGCCCTGTATTTTTACGATCTCTTTGACCATTCCGCGTACACAGTCGCGCGCCTCCTTCCGCCGCTCTGAAATCCAATTCATGCGCCGGCCGCCGCACAAGGATTCGATATCCCGCCGCTCCCGTCTGAAAAAGGGATTTGTCCGGCCCTGATTTTCAAGGATCTGCGATACCTCCCATGCCGCCGGCGGTTCATAGGAAGAAAAGTCCCCGGCACGCGGCAGGAAAGTCGCGTTCTCGATTTCTGAGAAGCATCGCAGAAGCTCCGGCGCAAACCGGCGCGGTCCGGCAAGCTCCGCGCGGATCCGGTCATAAAACGCCTGCTTCGTACACACCGGCGGCATGGCTCTGTATCCAACATAATTGGCGCACGGATTGGCATGATGAAACATCGGCGAATATCGCTTCGGTGCATACTTTCGATAAACTTTCTTTAAAAAAGCAAGATCTTCCTTATGTTTTTCATAAGTGCGAATTCCTTGGCCGGGAGAGCCGCCGCGCTTGAGGATATGATGCAGCGCAAGGTATACAAGCCTTGCATCCTCTCCGTTTTTCTCATGCGCCAGCCTTTCCCGCAAATGATACACGGTAGGATATTGCTTTTTCCATTCTTTTATCTTAGAGGCCGAGCCGGACAGCAAAGGCCAAGCGTTTCTTTTGTCATAGCCGCCCTGCTGGACACGCTCAAAAAACGCCGGATCGGAACCCATGACCGCAGGAGAAAAATACGCCTGCAAAGGCCGGATCCAGTCCGTCTGAAACGCAGATTCCTCTCCCGTCAGCGCAGAGCGTATTCTGGAAACGCCCCACATGTTTTCTCCCTTGAACCGCAGCAGCCTTCCGCCCTCGTCGCACACAGAATATCCGACCTCATGCAAACCGATAAAAAGACCTATCAAATAATTCGACATTTTTTTACCCTTCTATTGACATCTTTCAAATTATGTTATATACTATTACCAGCCTAACTTCTTTTATATATTTTCCATGTTGAATATGGGAGTTTCCCTTGTTGGTTTTCCAACCTGTCGATGGACATTTTACAAACCGCTTTTGCGGTTTGTTTTTTTATTTTCCATGAAGAAAAAAAACATTCCATATATATATACGTAAAAAAAGCTCAAATCTCGCTCTTTTTTTGAAAAAAAATCACCGAATTCTGAAAAAATTTCAGAATTCGGTGAAAAAAACAATTATTCAGTTCATTTTTACAAAAACATCAAGTCATTGAAGGGAGGATACGATTCTCTCCAGCGTGTCAAGATCCGGTGCGACGATCACATAGACAATCCCATCCTGCGTCATCGTTGCCTGAACGCCGCCTTTTACATCCAAAACACAGCAAGACCACCCAGCAATGTTTTGAAAATTTTCCGCCGGAAGGTTTTCCGTCAAATAGGCGGGCGATTTCAGATATACACTCACGGTGCATCCATTCTCCAAAGAAATCAACGCGACCTTTTTATCGGGAAACTCCGCATATCTCACCTGCACGGCTGAGAGCGCCTCGTCTTCCCCTGCTCTCGGATACATCGCGCCGGTATGAAGCTCGTTTTCCAGCTCTTCGATGCTGGAAAACACTTTGATATTCTCCGTGAAGGAAAGCTCCAGCGAGCCGTCTCGGATCGGAGCGCCTCCGGAAATGCTCTTCAAATCCTCCATGATCGGAAAGAAGGCGGATACCGGATTATAATAGGAGTAGACCATCATACCTAAAACGACCGCGCCGATCAGCAGCGCCGATGCGATCAGGATCTTGATCAGTCTGCGCGTACCCAGAGTTCCCCTCGCGCTTCCCTCCAGCACCGCACTGTCGCCGTTAAACAGCCTCTGCATCCGGCGCTAGTGGCGCTTCGAGAAGACGACCTTCCCCTCCAGCTCTTCTTCGGAGGGGATCCTTTCAAGCTCATTTGCATGATCCTCCTGCATCGCCTGCCGCAAAAGCTCCTCAAATTGCATTTCGCTTCTTTTGTCCGTCTTCAAAGTACCGGTCACCTCCTATCATTTTCATAAGCATTTTCTTTCCCTTATAAAGCCTGTCACTGATTATCTCTGCTGATGGGAGCTCCAAAAATTCGGCAATTTCGGCATTGTCATATCCGTGTATATATTTCAATTGAAAAATGATCTTGTCCCTTTCTTTCAGCTTGCCGATACAGGAAAGCAGTTCCTGATAGTTCTCGCGTCCTAAAACAAAATCCACCGGAGAGCGGCTGTTCAATATGGCATCGGAGCTGTATATCTCGCCGGCCTCGGAATCGTCAAAATCCGTCTCTCTGCATTTCCGCATAAAATCAACGACCATATTTTTCGCTAAAATCACCAGAAGCGAATACAATTTTCCGGGTTTGGAAAGGTCCAGGCGATCGGACATCTTGATAAGCTTTACAAAAAGATCATGCGTCAGATCCTCTGCGTCGGACTGGCTCTCCACCCTCTTGTGAATGATGTAGAAAATGGTTTTCCCATAATGCAAATAAATATATTCGATTTTGCGTTTTTCCTCCTCGCCGCAACATGCAGCGAGCAAACCCATCAGCATCCGCAGCACCTCGCTTTGCTTCTCCTAAAAAACGCATGCAGCACCTTGTTTCTGTCCTCCGTCAGGGGGAATATTCCGCAAGACAGGAAGAATATCGAACCCCTATACAAGGAGTGCTTTTATCCTATGTTAAAATTATATCATAGACGTTCTGATAAGTCAATAGCGGAAATGAAACGATTCTGTCCGCATATTTGTCCTCATAAATCCATATATATGTACTGATATATTTGGAAAAGAGGAGGCTCGACTTGAAAGGGATCGTTGAGGAAAGGGCAATAAAGCTCGGAGAATATATCGTCGAAAACAAATATACCGTCCGGAAAGCGGCGGCAAAATTTGGGATCAGCAAATCAACCGTACATAAAGATGTCACAGACAGACTCAAAACCATCAATCCATGGCTTTACCGCGAGGTCGGACGTGTTCTGGAGCAAAACAAGCAGGAGCGGCATATGCGCGGCGGAGAAGCGACCCGTCAGAAATATATGCACCTCAAGGGATAAAAAATCTGCTGTCCATACAGCGTATCATAAAAAACGCATAGCCGGGACCGACGCCTGGGCGCCGGTCCTCTTTTTGCTTCCATTCCTCAAAAAAGAAGGACAGGAGTCCCAGCGCCTGTCCTTTTTATATTCGGAGAGCAGCCCGCTCAAGGAGGGGTCCCTCACGCACGGAACGGAACGACATCCCGAACCGCATCCCCGACGGAAATGCTCCGGTCTCCGTTGTCGATATCTATCAGACGATAACGGTCATTTCCCATATGAAGCTCTTTCATATAGGTGAGCTGGCGCAGTCCGTGTCTGGATTCCATGCGTTCCACCAGAGCATGACGGTCGTTTTCCTTCATGGCATAGATCAAATCCACCGAAGCCTGATCGATCGCCAAAATATCGAGAGAAGCCAAGATCCCGACATTCGGCGTCACGACCGGCTCCGCCTCCACGCCCTCGCAGTCGCAGGAAACCGACATATTGCGCATAACGTTCACAAAGCTGATATGTCCCGCAAAATGGTCGACCACCGCCTTTGCAGATTCGGTCATGCGCTCCATAAATTCTTCGCCGGAAATGTCCCATTGGTCGTCCGAGCCCGGCGTTGTATGGATCATCGCCTTGCCGATGCGGCCGTCCGCGCAGCCGATCCCGATGTTCTTGTCCGAACCGCCGAAGCCGCCCTTGGTATGGCCTTTAAAATGCGTCAGCACAAGCAGCGAATCGTAATGGAGCAGGTTCTTTCCCATATACATTTTGTCAAACCATTTTCCGCCGAGAACCGGCAGGGCAGCCGTTCCCTCCGCATCCATGATGTCGACCGGACAGAACGTCCATCCGTTGGTTTTAAGCGTTTCAAGATGCTGCTTCGTGGTATAGCGCGCACCGTCATAATAGGAATTGGTTTCCACAATCGAGGCATCCGGCAAATCGTTCTCGATCAGCGACTTCACCCAAGCGCGCGGAATGATATTGGGCCCATGCGGCTCGCCGGTATGCAGCTTGATTCCGACCTTTCCCGTGATATTGGAACAAACACGGGCGTAAATCTTCCGCAGTCCTTCGGCGGAAAGATCTCTTGTAAAGTAGACGGCGGACTGCTCTCCCGTGCGCTCTGCATAGGGAACATACCGGTCGCCGCCGGTCCCGGGAACTGGATTTTGATTTTGCATTTGGCATTCCTCCTATCGTCTGATTTTTTCAATCGACGAACGCGCCCTCAGCGTTTTTCTTCCAAAACCGTGTCATAGAGCGATTTTTCCGCTCTCTTCCCGCTGAAACCGCGTCCTCTTTTACATTTTTTTATTATATCACAAAAAAGACAAGAAGCGATCTTTTATTTGTTAAAAAAATATGAACAAGGCCCGGTCCCGCTTCGCTTAGGACCGCGCTTCCCACCTGCCGCAGAGGAGTATTCTCCATGCGATAAAGCAAAAGCTTCTGTGAGGATCGTCATCTTCACAGAAGCTTTTCCATCAATACAGAGAGAGAGGGATGTGTGCTGCCCCCGTTTATGTTTTCGGAGCTGAGACTCTTCCTTCCTTTTCAAACATGATACAGGACTCGCATTGGCATACATGCGCCGCCGCATTTGCCGTCCCCGTCCTTCCGATCGACGCGCGGTTGAACCAAAGATACAGAAAAGCCGCGCATAAAACGGCAAATACGCACAGCACAAGGAGCCATCGTCTCTCACGCTTCATTTCATTTCCCCCTCGTCTATCCTTTTTATGACAGGATACTGCATTGATATGAAATTTGTAAGCGCGCCGGTGTAAATTCTATGTAAAAGGCCGCTCTCAGCCTCCGCTTTCAAAAAGATCGGTTCCAAACAACATTTTGGCATCGGAAGGCGTTTTCAAGGCGAAGCTTCTATCCTTTCTATCACCCATTCTTTCAGTTCCTCTATGCTCTTCACATCCTCTGGCTCTATCATCGAATGGAATCCGCACGTTATCTTGTAAACGTCGTTTCGCCTGCTTTTTGTGGTCCAATGGATCGTCATAACAGAGCTTGTTTCTACAGATTCCGGAATAAAGACATAGGAATATGGACCCTCCAGCGTAAAACCAAACGGGTCAAGCAGGACCTCTACTTCCCCCTCTTGCAGAACAACGGGTTCTATATTGGAAATGGGAATCCCACAAACCGGCAGAAAGATCCCTTTATCCGGCGTCAGCGTATAAAGCGGCAAAACGTCGCTTCCCTCCAGCCGGCGCATTTCCGACGCAGGCAGGCAAAATTCCGCAAAACAAACGACTTTATCCTCTAAAAGAATGCGGTCGGTTGTTCCGTTATACGGCGGACCATCCGCACCAAGACGAGCCCAAAGCAAAAAATAGTCGCTCTCCGTATGACGCGGAAATTCTTTCAAGTCCGGATTTTCAACAATATACTTCATATAACCGACCCCGGTACAGCGGTCAACGTAAAATTCCTGTATCCGATAATGGTATCCGGCAGCAGAAGCAGCAATCGGCCCTTTCTGAATATACTCGGTTACTGACATATCCCCGTCGAAGTAGTATTCCGCAAGCGTCAGACTGGCCGTTTTCTGAAGTTCTTTTACTTTTGCGTTCTGACTGATCCGGCTGGCAAGAACAAAACCCGACAGAATCAGCAAAGCCGTTCCCAAAACCACGGCCGGTATCCGCCATTTTGCTTTTCTTTTCATATGTCCTCCTCTCACAGCTTTTCTGTTTTCCATTTTATTTCAATTTTGTAAATTTCAAAAGCACAAAAATGTAAAAACAATGTAAAACGCCGGACCCATACGGGTCCGGCGTTTTTGCCTTTTTCCATCCGTTTATATCACGTTGGCAGTTATCATATCCTTCCAAAACGGGACATTGCCGCCGTCGTTCGGGAGCACCGGTTCCGCAAGCTCCTCGATGACAGAAACGGCGCCGTCACAATACGCGAGCAGTCTCTCGCGGCAGCTTTTCACACGCTGCATGAGCCCGCCAAGCCTTGCATCCTGTACTTCAAAGCCATAGGTCTTATTGACCTTATACCATTGCGTCCGATAAGCCTTGTAGAAGCGATCGAGACGCGCCAGAAATTCAGAATACTCGTTTTCGGCAAGCGTGCGAAGTCCCTCTTTGTCTCCGCTTGCGTAAAGAGCGCGCGTCTTTTCGGAAAGGGAAAATTTGACCTCCAGCGCATCGCAGAGATACGCCATGGCCTCGAACAGATATCCGAAGCTTCCGCTTTCCGCCGCGCGCCGGTGCAGTCTTGCCGCATACTCCGGATAAACGCTGCCGTCCGCACCCTCGGCGTTGAGGTCCAGAATCCCAAGGAAGGGATCGTTATAGAGACGGTTTTTGCTGTAGTTCGCGGAGCCGACCATCGTCCCCTCCCCGAAAATATGGTTTGGAAGGTCGAGCTCCAAAAAGGCGTCGTAGTCCTCGCCGGTGACGGCGCGGAATGTCTCCCGCATCTGTTCCTCCGTCATACCCTCTGCCGTCGCCGCCGCATGCATGAGCGCCGGAAGCGCCGAGAAATACGGACATTCGCCGCCGTTGTCTCCCCACATGGTAAAGAATGCGTTGCGGATCCCCGCGCGGATGCAGGCCGGAATGGCAAGCGCATTGCGTCGGATGCTGAGTCTGCTGTGCGGGGCATAGCCGCCCCATATCCAAGCGCCTCCCGCAAACCAAACGTTATCGGAAAGGTTCTTAGAAGAACGGATCATATTGTCATAATATTCTGCGCTGTCCCCATAGTAATCCCAATATACCATTGTCACATCCTGCGGCACCTTTTGCAGCACCTCCGCAGGAAATTCCACGGTCTCATTCCGGTAATAGCCGCCGACGGCAAGACGGAAAAACATATCCTCCCACATCATCGGCTCATAGCCATACCGCTTTGCGATCTCGCGGACACGGTCCAGATGACGCAGCAAAAGCGCATAGCGGTCGCAGAAGCCGTGCGCGTCCAAATATTTTCCGAGTCCTACGCGATGCGCTTCGTCCATGCCGATATGGATCCTCCGGGAACGCAGGCATCCGGCAACGGAAGCGAACATCCGGTCGATCAGTTCATAGGTACGCTCGTCATCCAGCAACAGGATGTCATCACAGTCCTGGATCTTCTGATATTCCCGCCAGCGGAAGGCTGCATTCAGGTGCGCCAGCGTTTGGATGCACGGGATCAGCTCAATGCCGACGGAAGCGGCATATTCGTCAAGCTCCCGCAGCTCCTGCGCCGAATAGCGGCCGCGCTTGTATCCGAAATATGGCTCGTCCTTCACCTCGTAGGTATCCTCCGTATACAGCATCGCACAGTTATAGCCCATTCCGGAAAGCATCTGAAAGAAACGCTTGAGTCCCGCCACGCTTGGGACAGCATTGCGTGAGCAGTCGATCATCACGCCGAACGAATCAAAATTTTTCATGCCGGATTCCTCCCTATATAAAATCATGCACAGTATAGCAGAAGGGACCGCAAAAGTCAACATGAAAGTCAAAATCTTCCGACGTACTCATTCAAAAAGGTCCGGCGCGGTTTTACCGCGCCGGACCTTTTTCTATGGCCGTACTCTTCTTATTTCTTTTTCTTTTTCATGACGACAACAACGACGATCACGACGATGACAACGACCGCCGCTGCGACGATCCCGATGATGACGCCGGTCGAAAGGCCGCCCTCAGAAGGCTCAGTCTCGCTTCCTGTCGTCGTCTCGCCGGGCGCCGTCGTCTCGACAGGCGTATCGGTCCCTGACGTCGTATCCTCCGGAACATCCTCTACATACTGCGCATAGATCGTCACCGTATCCGTGGATTCGATGACCTTGCTAAAGTCAAACGGAGTCGTGCACGCCTCGTCTGCATACCAGACGACCTTCATGCCGTCCTTGGCTTCCACGACCGGCTCACGGAATGTCTCGCCTACGACACCGTAGCCTGCCGGATTCACGTTTGAATTGACAAGCGTCGCGCCCTTCACCTCAAGCTTGGCAGCGCTGCCCTCTTCAACCCATCTTGCGTAAAGAATCAGCTCGCCGCCCTCCGCAGGATTGGACACCTCATAATACTCGGTGTAACCCGGATCCGTATACCAGCCCGCGAATACATAGCCTGTCTTTTTCATCGGGAATTTGACGACGATCGGCTCTCCCGCATCCACTGTCAGCTCATATGCCTTGTCATTGTCCGTCAGTCCGCGGAAGAAGGAGATCACGCATTTATCGGGATTGGCCTCTCTCTTTGTCGTCGCATAATCCTCATAATAGTAATCGCCGTTCTCCATATGATAGATGATCCTCGTATAGTAACCCTTGGAGGATTCCAGATTTTCGATCGTTCCGCCGTACCAGCCGTTTTCGTCTACCTCGACATCGATCGTCTGGAGGATATTCGTATACTGCCAGTCGCTTGCGATCTGAAGCGAAACACCGGTCAGCGTCTGTCCGTGGAGATCTAGAATCTGGCCTCTCATCGTGATGCTCGTCGAAAGCGGCACGATGGATACGGTGTCGTCCGGGAAATCCCCGGTCTTGGTCCCCGTCACCTTGATTTTCATTTCATGTCCCGCATCGGAAAGGATCTCGATCTTCAGCTGGAAGAAGTCGTTCCATCTCTCACCCGTGCTCGTATTCCAGGAGCCGCTGCCCGGGAATTCATAATTCGTGCAGTCAAACACCTGCCCCGCAACGCCGAATACGCCGGAGTTATACGGCCACTCACTATTAGGAGACAGCGCCGCAACGCCGATATCGGAGCCGTTGTTCGCGCCGCTGCCGTAGGGCTGCGCATAGTTCTCATCCACATGCCAGATGATGATGCCGCGGGTGCCGTCGTAGTTGGTCTCGCTGTCGAAATGCTCCGTGCTGTCATCATAATAACGGTTCTCGATCAGATAATATTCATTCGGATTCGGTGTTTCGATCTTCAGAATGTTATATTTCCCTTCCGTGCTCTGACGGGAATACAGCGTATATTCGCCATCTCCGACAACGGTATAGGGATAGAAGCCAAGTGCCGTGATATGCCAAGCATCCAGATAAGAGGGACTCTCGCCCGTGTGCTCGTCGCTGTTTTTACCGGCAGAGCCGTTGCCTGCCATGACCGATACCTTGCCTGCCGGAGAGTTTGCGCCGCCCCAGCTCTTGTCGGTGTAAAGGTCGACTGCTCCCAGGAAGTGCGAAAGCTCATGGCAGAAGGTTCCGACCGTAAGCGGCGTCGTATCGTTCATCATTTCTCCGACCTTGATATAGCCGCCCGCCAAGGATACGCCGTCTGCCGAATTGGCAGAGCCGATATAAAACGCATGGTTGCTCGGGCTGTCGGAAGAATTTCTCGTTGCCTCATATCCCGCGCAGATAAACGCGATGGCAAGCTCAGACGCGTCGACGGTACGGTCGCCGTCCTTATCGAATACCGTAAAATCTACATATTCGGAAGCCGCAGCGATCGCGGCGCCGACCTCACCGCGGTTGGTGCCGCCCGGATGCGCCACATTGACCGTGACCTCGACGATGCCGTCATTCGCCACGTTGTTATGATCCTCATTTACATAGTTCTCCGTGGCCGGTACAAAGCGGAAATGTCCGTCGGAAATCGTTTCCCAATAGGACTTCATGCTTTTTTCACCGTCGCCGAACAGCATGTCATACCAGTACGTATCGTCGGTCGTTTTGATAAAAGTCTGTGTCCCGTTTTCCGGCGCATAGTTGATTTTAATCACAAGCAGGGGGATATCCGTCCAGCCGGAATATTCCCAGTCTTCGACTTCTTCCGAGGGCTCGGTGGTCACAAGCAGATTGACCGCCAGCGCACTGAAAGGAAGCATCAGGACAAGGAACATCGCCGCAAGGGATGCGGCAAAGATTCTTGACAGTTTTTTCTTCATAGTTCTCTCCTATTCTCCATTCATGAATTTTTTTGCTTTTTCTTCAAAAGAACATATATTACCACAACAGCAGCTACGATGATCACCGCTGCAATTATGATCCACCAAACGCCGTTCCCTACGTTTTCCGCAGGAGTTTCGGCAGACGACGCCGTCGTCTCGCCGGACGTCGTATCAGAGGCTTCCGGCTCTGTCTCCGTCGTCTCCGGCGGCTCTGTTTCCGCCGTCGTTTCCGGCGGGACGGACTCATCTACCACCCACTTTGCCCAAATATCAACGCCGTCCGTATTCTCTGCCACCGTGTCGAAATCGAATTTGACGGTAAGCGCCTCGTCCGCATACCAGCCGTCGAACACGTACCCCGGTCTGTCCGCAATATCCGGAACGGCAAAGGTCCCGCCGACCTCGGTCGCAAAGGTCATTCCATAGCGCGAGGTAGCGTCGTGGATCCGCAGTTCTACCGCAAGATCCTCCTCAATCCATTTTGCGTACAAATTGATATCGATATTCTCCGTCTGCGTGGAATTCAGATCAAAGCGCTGTGTGCATTCCTCGTCCAGATACCAGCCGCCGAATACATAACCCGTCTTTTTCATGGATTTGGTAATGGCATCCGGAATGGTATCGCCAGGCTCCAGTCTGACGTCATAAGAGGTGTCCGACTCATTTTTCCTCATATAGAGATGCGCGATGTAATAATCGCGGTCCGTCGGAAGCATCTCCGTCAAGCCCTGCGCGCGCTTTTCCGTCCGTCCGTTGCTGCCCTCGGCAAACGCCGTACAATAATATTTGGTGTTGCTGTCAAGGTTTTCAAAGGTATAGCTGAAGTTTCCCGCCGCGTCCGGCTTTGCCTCGATCACAATGGCATTCGGATCGGTCGTATAATCCTCCTTTTCGGAGAAGATAAAGCCGCAGGAGGTCACGTTGCCGCCGTTCAAATCGCCGATGACCGCGTCAAACGTAAGCGAGGAGGTGGTTTTCCCTGAGGAAAGCACGCTCAGTGATGGGGTATGCGCCCACGCGCCGGTGATCTTCACCTGCATTTCGTCGGAACGCTCCGACAAAATCTCGATCTCCAAATGGAATTCCGACGCCTGCTCTTCCGTAAGGCTTGTATAAGCCGTTCCGCTGACAGGGAATTTATAGATACTGCTGTCAAAATGATAAAAGCTTTCTGCGGCATTTTCATTGTAGAAAAAGCCGTAAGGCACAAAGAAGCTGGTCGTGCCCATCACAGCGATGCCGGGATCATGTCCGCTTCCCTCGTTGTTGATATAGCCATCCGCGATCGCCGATTCGTCGATATGCCAGATCACGATCCCGCGTGCGCCGCTCGATATGGCGTCGAACATTTCGCTTTCTGTCCCGCCGTTGCGGTTCTCGATCAGGTAGTACTCGCCCGGATTCGGCGTATTGATCTTCAGAATGTTGTAGTCGTCTTCTTCGCTCTGCCTCGAATACAACGTATAGGTGCCGTCAAGCGCCGTCTGCGCCTCCACAAAGCCAAGCATGATCGAATGGTAAGGGTCCATATAGGCCGGGCTCGTTCCGCTCCTCTCGCCCGAATAGCTGTTGTGGCTGCCACTGGACATCAGCGACATGTCGCTGGCATAGTTCCATTCCCGGTTGTCGCCGTTGTGATTGGTATCATACAAATCATAGGCGCCGAGAAAATGTCCAAGCTCGTGCGCGATCGTGCCAAGAGAAAGTCCCTCTTCCGCGCTTCCGTATTCGCCGACCCTTACAAAGCCTGAGTGTCCGCTCTGCTGCACCATCACGCCATCGAGCTCGCAGCCGGAGCCTATGGTATAGTGCGCATGCACGGAAAACTGGTCCCGCGTGCTCCCGTTATAGGTGGAAGAATATTCATAGCCGCCGCATACAAACAGGATCGCAAGCTCGGTGTAATCGATATAACCGTCGCCATTCTTGTCATAGCTTGCAAAATCCACATATTCATCGGCCGCCTTCAGAGAGGCGATCCTCGAAAGATGATCCTCCGTGTCGACAGTGCCCGTCGTGCTGTTCGGATGTGCATACGGGATGGTCACGGTCACAACACCATCGTTTTCCTCTCCTCCGGCCTTGGCATTTTCGTAGGTCTCTTCCGCAGGATAAAAATAAAAGCTTCCGTTTGAAACCGTCTTGTAATAATTTTTCAGCGTTTTTCCATCATCGGAGAAGCAAAGCTCACTCCAATAGGAATCCGTGGTATGCGTCCACTGCTCGCCCGTTTCCCTGACGGTCGCCGCATCGACGCCCTCTATGTACGCATCCTTTCCATCGCCGTCCGCATCGTAATTGATTTTGATCACCAGAAGCGGGATCGGCCCGAGACTGGCGTCCTCCTTTTCCAGTTCCTCCAGGACCCATCCGTCCTCCGCCTGAACAGCGGCCGGAACAAGGCAAACAAGGAACACGACGGCAAGCAGCAGCGCTGACAGCTTTTTCATTCTCATCTACTCACTCCCTTATCCCACAAGCAAACTCCCAAGGATATACCGGCGCGGCGCGCCGGATTCTCCAAAAAACGCCGAAAATGCTCAAAAGTATACAAGCGCCGAAAGGCAGCCCAGCACCAGCAGCAAAGCGAGCACGCCGCAGAGAATCCTTACCAACCGTTTTTTGATCTGACCAGACACAAGCTTCTCTCCTTTATCCCAAAACTTTCCGTGCCGCAAACGCCGCCCGATATGGGCAAAGCCCCAAAAAGTCAATTTTAAACCGGCAGTTTTTCTATCCTATACATGAAATATTATAGCGCGGTTCGTAAAAAAAGTCAATCCAATTCGGCATTTACTCCGCAAGTTTGTCTATTTTGTCGAATTTATGCGAGCTTGATTGTTCAGGTTATCCAATCGAAAAAAGATCGCCTGCAAATCATTTTCCAGCTCAGGAAATCACTGCAATTTCCGCAGGAAAAACGAGGCGGCGTCCGCGCATAAAAGCATTCCTGCAAGCCGCGCCTCAGCGGGCGGAAGAGGTCATGCGGGACCCTGCCTCCCGCTTTCGCCTCTGCCGCGGCAGGCAAAGCCCTGCGGACTCGGTTTCGGCACGGACCTCCTTTCTCAGCCACAAAACGGCAGTAAGATTCAAAATGGTCATGACCGCCACGGAAATGTCCGAAAACGCCCAGACAAGCCCCTGACTCATAAGCGCGCCGGCGGCCGTGGTCGCGCAGTACGCGGCAAGATAGATGGTTTCCGCCCGTTTCGTTTTTATAAAATAGGAAAGGCAGGTCTTTCCATAATATGCCCAGCATAGGACCGTCGCAAAGGCAAACAGCAGGATGGAAGCGCTGATAAGATATGCCGCCTTTTTCCCATAATACTTGGAAAAGGCATAAATGACAAGCAGCATGCCGTTGTCCGTGATGAATTCCCCGTCGCAGGCAAGAAGGATGACAAGTCCTGTCAAGGTACACATGACGATCGTATCGAAAAAAACCTCGAAAATCCCCAGCAGGCCCTGCTTGGCTGGGATTTTCGTGTCGGAATTCACATGTGCCATCGGCGCTGTGCCGCAGCCCGCCTCATGCGTAAAGGAGCCCTTGGCAACCCCATGCCGCAGGGCGCCGGAAAGCAGGAACCCGAAGATTCCGCCGCCGGCAGCGGAAACGGAAAATGCGCCCCGCAGGATCTCGCCCATAACCTGCGGGATGCCCGCCGCGTCGATCAGGACCGCACGCACGCATAAGAACAGGTAAAGCGCGCTTACGGCGGGTATCGCGATGGATGTCACACGGGATATCCCGCGAAAGCCGCTGAAAATAACGAAAGCGCAGAAGGCGGCAACGACGATCCCGAAAAACGGTTTAGAGATGTGAAAGGTAGAAAATGCCGCATCGGCAGCCGCATTCATCTGTACGATATTCCCCATGGTAAAAGAGGAAAGAAGGCCCAGAGCCGCGAAGACCGCCGCAAGGATCCCGCCCGTTTTTCCGCCGATCCCGTTTTTCATATAATACATCGGACCGCCTGCCGGCTCCGCGCCATTCTGGATCCGATACCGCATGGCAAGCACAATCTCCGCATATTTGAGTATCATGGAAAGAAAGGCGGAAATCCACATCCAGAAAAGAGCCCCGGCGCCTCCCATGACGATGGCGACTGCAACGCCGACGATGTTGCCGACGCCGAGCGTCCCCGCAAGCGAGACGGACAGCGCGCGCAGCGGCGAGGTTTTCCCCGCGCCCTCGCGGGAGACCATCAGCTTCAGCGTTTTGATGGGATGGAGAAGATAAAATCCGCCGAGGTAGCCCGTAAAATAGATTCCGCAGGCAATGAGAATCAGCGGCAGAAGGATGCCGACGCCCGCATCCCCGATACTTTTTAGGAAAGACAAAGCATGCACCTCATTTCGAGACATTTTCTTTCCTAATATATATGAGAGGAAGCAGCGAATCTTTCCGGATTCCCCGCTTCCCGCTTTTTTCGATATAAACCGCCTCCCGCTCCCCACTTTCCCGGTGCGGCAGGACCGGCCGTTTCTCCAAAACGGATAAAGCCCGCAGAGGAAAGGGACCCCGCTGCCGCTTCCCTATGCGCATAAACCCAGCCTCACGCCTCGGCCTTCGGGATCATGTCCCGCTCCGTGCGTATCCATTTAGCACTCTGCGATTTGAAAATATGAATTTAATGTTAAAATTAAAATTTTTTTCAAAAAAGACTTGATTTTTTTGCGCAGACGTATTAGAATATGCGTAGCAATTAGCACTCAGACCATATGAGTGCCAACAAATCGCTAACCAATTTATGATATAAATCAAAATGGAGGAATTGCATCATGAAATTGAAACCCTTGGCAGACCGTGTCGTGGTAAAGATGGTCGAAGCAGAGGAAACGACCAAAAGCGGGATCATCCTGACCGCCTCGGCAAAAGAAAAACCGCAGGTTGCGGAAGTCATCGCGGTAGGTCCCGGTGCGGAAAAGGACGGAAAAGTCGTTCCGATGTCCGTGAAGGTCGGCGACCGTGTCATCACAAGCAAATATTCCGGCACGGAAATCAAGATCGACGGGACGGAATATATCATCGTTTCGCAGAATGATATTCTTGCAGTAGTAGAATAAGGTTGGAAAGAGAGGAATCATCATCATGGCAAAAAATATCGTATATGGCGTAGAGGCCAGAGACGCGCTTCTCCGCGGCGTGGATAAGCTTGCGGATACCGTTAAAATCACACTTGGACCGAAGGGTAGAAACGTCGTGCTCGACAAAAAGTACGGCGCGCCGCTGATCACCAATGACGGCGTTACCATCGCCAAGGAAATCGAGCTCGAGGACGCCGCAGAAAATATGGGCGCTCAGCTCGTCAAGGAGGTTGCGACAAAAACCAACGATGCAGCCGGCGACGGTACGACCACCGCGACGCTGCTTGCGCAGGCATTCATCCACGAGGGCATGAAAAACGTCGCGGCGGGCGCCAATCCGATGATCATCCGCAAGGGGATTTCCAAAGCGGTCGACAAAGCGGTCGAAAGCCTTGTCAAAAACTCCAAAAAGGTCAATGGCTCCGACGATATCGCGCGCGTCGGCACGATTTCCGCAGGCGACGAGGTCATCGGCAAGCTGATCGCCGACGCGATGGAAAAGGTCACGGCAGACGGCGTCATTACGGTCGAGGAATCCAAGTCCGCCAACACCTACTGCGAGGTAGTAGAAGGCATGCAGTTCGACCGCGGCTACATTTCTCCGTACATGGTGACCGATACGGACAAAATGGAGGCCGTCATCGACGATGCGCTTATTCTCATCACCGACAAAAAGATCTCCAACATTCAGGACCTTCTTCCCCTGCTCGAGCAGATCGTCAAAACAGGTCAGAAGCTCGTCATCATCGCCGAGGACATCGAGGGCGAGGCGCTCACGACGCTCATTCTCAACAAGCTGCGCGGCACCTTTGCCTGCGTCGGCGTGAAAGCGCCGGGATTCGGCGACAGACGCAAGGAAATGCTGCGTGACATCGCAATCCTGACGGGCGGCGAGGTCATCACAAGCGAGCTCGGACTGGAGCTGAAGGACGTCACCATGCAGCAGCTCGGACATGCGCGTCAGGTCAAGGTCAACAAGGACAACACCATCATCGTGGACGGCGCCGGCGATTCTGCTGAAATCAAGTCCCGTGTCGCTCAGATCCGTGCTGCCATCGAGACCACCACGTCCGAATTTGACAAGGAGAAGCTCCAGGAGCGTCTTGCCAAGCTCGCAGGCGGCGTCGCTGTCATCAAGGTAGGCGCTGCAACCGAAATCGAAATGAAGGAAAAGAAGCTGCGCATCGAGGATGCTCTCAATGCAACAAGAGCCGCTGTAGAAGAAGGCATCGTATGCGGCGGCGGTGTCGCTTACCTCAGCGTGATCAAGGATGTCAAGGCACTCCTTTCTACTGTGGACGGAGACGAAAAGACCGGTGTGAAGATCGTGCTCAAGGCACTGGAGGAGCCGGTCCGTCAGATCGCAGCAAACGCCGGATTCGAGGGTGCTGTCGTGATCGACAAGATCCTCTCGAAGAACAAATTCGGCTTCGGCTTCGATGCCTACAACGAAAAATATGTCGATATGTTTGAGGCTGGCATCATCGACCCAACCAAGGTGTCGAGATGCGCGCTCCAGAACGCGGCGTCCGTGGCTTCCACCGTTCTCACGACGGAAGCGCTGGTCGTGGATATCAAGGAGCCTGAACCGGCAGCTCCCGCAGGCGGCGCCGGCGGCATGGGCGGAATGTATTGATTTTCCAAAACCAAAAACCGTACCGGATAAAATCCGGTACAGTTTTTTCGTTTTTTCATGCAGCGGTTCCCCGCCGCAGCGTATCCCCGTATGCCGCCTCTCTCCCATCGCCATCCTTCACGCGGATGACCTTCCGATTCTATCTTCAAAATACAGAGGACGCTCGGACAAGCCTGCCTCCCCGCAGGAACTTTCCAAAGAAAGCGCGAGGGAACAAGGCAGAGAATCACGCGGCCGATACCATCGGAACAGAGACGCCATAACTCCAAAGCCGGTTAGAAGCATCGGCTCCCCGCCCTCTCTTCTCACCGGGTCGTTCCATTGTCTTGGACAGCGAGAAGTACAGCGGTTCATACAAGGGAAGATGCAGGCGGTGAAGTATCAAAGCAGACATCAGATGCAGTACGGCGCCGCCATGCGTACGGTCATGATCGGACCAGCCGCTCTCTCCTACGCAGAAAAAAGCCGCTTCTTCCTTTCAACAAGGAAGAAGCGGCTTTTTTCTCGATAACAAACATCCGAAGCCTTGACGTGCGGCGCAGTGAGAGCCGCGCGTCCGCACAGGCGTGCGGCTCTTTTTTCCCAACGGGGCTCCCCCGCCCGTCCTTTTCTGCCTTTTCTACCGGACGGAGGAGCTGCTGTACCAGAGAAGCGCCTTTTTCTCCAGCTCCTTTACAAAAGCATCCTTACCGTCGCAGTATCCGTCGATGTCGTAAGGAAACCGGCGGGCAAGCGCCCCTTTCAGCTCCCCGTAAGCATGCGCCGCGTCGGGATGCGCGCGAAGATAGTCCCGGACCGCCAGATGACGGCGGATATCCCGCTCGCTCTCTTCTCCGAAAATATGCACCTGATGGGTGCGTTCTGTCCCGCCGCGCCTCAAATACCGCCGTCCCGGGATTCCGAACTCTCCCATATATTCATAGCCGAGCGCTTCCAGAGCGGCCCGCACCTCATCCGCGGCGCCGATACGGCGGACAACGGGCATGATATCGATAACGGGCTTTGCTGCAAGTCCCGGCACCGCCGTACTGCCGATATGGTAAATGGCCGTAAGCTCTCCGCCAAGCACGGCGGAAAGCTCCGCACGCGCCGCCTCATACAGGGCGGGCCATTCGGGAGAATACGGCACTACGATAACGTGCTGCATGACGGCCGCTCCTTTCCCCAGACGATCCAGCCGCCGCGGGTATCCGCCGAATAGCGGATGCTCTGCGCATTCTGCGGCATGGCAAGCCGATTTCCCGTCTGACGGGAAATTACCCAGCCGCCGAAGCGGTAAAAGCGTCCCGGCTCCAGCGTCTCCAAATACTCCTCAAGCGTGATCTTCTGGCGGTAAATCAGCTCCGCATGAGGGATCCCGACATAACGCAAATGCCACGGCTCATAATCAACGCCGGTCCGCTTCTCTGCCCATAGCGGATATCGAATGATAAATCCGTAGCGGTGTGCGTTTTTCGCCATCCATTTCCCCGTACCGGACATGATGAAGCGCCGCTGGGCATAGCCGTCCACCTTGATGTCCGCCGCAAGTCCGGAATGATGCTCGCTCTCTCCCGGCCTTGCGGCAAATGGATTGACCCCATAAATCGAGGACTGAAAGGCAAGCGTCCTGTATATGCTCGTAAACAGGATCTTCTCTGCGCACGTCTCCTCGCAGGCGGAAATCAGCACGCGCAGCGGCTCTGCCATCTCCTCTGCTGCAAAATTTTTCTCATCGACAAGAACCAGTCCCGCCTCCTTATCCTGCGTCACGGGATGGGCCTCACTTACCAAAATCAGGCAGTCACACCGTTCGGCATCGCAGTCCGCGACCGTATGCAGCGTCTCCGGAGAAAAGGCAGAAAGCAGGGACTTTTCCCGTTTTCGCATGACGTCAAAAAGCCCATAGGTATAATAATATTTATAATTCATCAGCCGGTTTTTCAGACTTTTTTTAGCAAGCGGCATTCTTCATCCTCACTTTTTTGTTCGTTCTTTCGATAGGGGGTCCGTGCGGCTGTCGCAAGAAGGATCTCAGAATATCCCGCCTCCCTCGCAAGGCGGGCGAGCCTTGCAGCGGTGTTTCCCGTGGTCACGACGTCATCCACCAGGATCAGCCGTTCTGATTCGCGTGTCCACCGGCGCCGGAGCGCATAGCTTTTCTCCGCATTTTCTGCACGTTTTTCCGAATCCAGCAGCTTCTGTTCTCCAAACCGGCGCGCATGACGAAAAGGCTCCGTCATGGGAATATGCAAGGCGTCGGAAAGTCCCTCGCAAAGGATCCTTGCCTGATCAAACCCGTACACCCGAATATTTTTCGCCGAGCGCGGGGCAAATGTCACGGAATAATGGGAAAGCTCGTCCCCGACCGCGTCCGAAAGCGCCGCCGCAAGCTCTTTTATGAGAAAATCCTGAAGCACACGCAGATTCTTCGTCTTGAACAGGGAAACCACCCGTCGGGAGATATCCTCGTCGTATTCAAAAAGATGGACGGCAGAGGATACCACGCCCCGGCAGCTCTCCGGTATGCAGCGGCACAGCGTCTGCTTTTTCCCGCAGAGCCGGCATGGGAGCCTCCCCAGCTTTTCATACTCCAGACGGCATTTTCCGCAGAATACCGTCCCGTCTGTCAGCACCTCGCCGCAAAGGATACATTTTCGGACGAACAAAAGTCCGCGCAAAAAATTAGTCATACTGCGTGAGCCAATATCCAAGTCCGGTATACCGCTTGGTTTGCCGGTTATTTTCGATCATACGATTCGCCACCTCTCCGTCTCCGACCAAAATGACCATCTGCTGCGCGCGCGTGACGGCCGTATAAAACAGGTTCCGCGTCAAAAGCTTCGGCGTATACCGGTAAAGCGGGAAAATGACGATCGGATATTCGCTTCCCTGACTTTTATGAACGGTGATCGCATACGCAAGCTCCAGTTCCTCAGTCATCATGAAATCATATTCCGCCATGCGCCCGTCAAAATCGATATGCAGGACCTGAGAGATCATATCGATGCTCCGGATTACGCCAATATCCCCGTTGAATATGCCGAAACCGTCCGCGCCGTTTTTTTTCCACGGGATATCGTAATTGTTCTTCGTCTGCATGACCTTGTCTCCCTCGCGGAAGACCCGATCCCGAAATTTCCTCTCCTTCTTCCCCTCCGATGCAGGATTGATGGCCTCCTGAAGGATATGGTTCAGGTATTCCGTTCCATTCTGCCCCTTTCTCGAAGGGGTGATCACCTGAATCCCTTCATATACGCTCGCCCCATAGGCGCGCGGAAGACGGGTTTTGCAGAGTCCGGCAATGATTTGCGAGGTTTTTTCCTCGTCTGCGGCGGCAAGATAGAAAAAATCGCTGTCCTTTTGAGAAAGGTCGAGCGGCTCGCCGCGGTGGATCAGATGCGCGTTGGTTACAATAAGGCTCTCGCTCGCCTGGCGGAAAATATGCGTCAGCTCCACAGTCGAAAACCGGTCGCTTTCCAGGATATCGCGGAACACATATCCCGCCCCGACCGGCGGGAGCTGGTTGGCGTCTCCGATAAGGATGAGTCTTGCGCCGGGACGGATCGCGCGCAGCAGCGCTTCCATCAGAAACAGGTCGATCATCGACGCCTCGTCGATGATGATGACGTCCTCCTCGAGCAGGCTGTTTTCATCCCGATGGAACGTATGTCCCGACTCTCCGGTGAAGTCCATCTCCAGCATCCGATGGATGGTCTTTGTTTCCATTCCCGTCACCTCGGAAAGCCGCTTTGCCGCTCTGCCGGTCGGCGTTGCCAGCGCGATATCCAGCCCCATGCTCTCAAAGATCCGGATGATCGCCCGCACCACCGTCGTTTTTCCGGTGCCGGGGCCGCCCGTGAGGATCAGCACCGAATTTTTTACCGCATCCGAAATCGCCTTCTTTTGAAGCCTCTCGTACTGAATGCCGTTTTCCAGCTCCGCTTTTTCAATCAGAAAGGCAAGGTTGTCCGCATCCGACACATGGTCTGTGCGCTCCAGCGCGTCCATCTTCGCACAGATGTATTTTTCCGCTTCAAATGCGCGGACAAGATAAATGCAGGTGCGTCCTTCTATTTTTGCCGCCCGAAGCTTCCCTGTCATCACTTGTCTTGCAAGCTCGTCCTCCGCCTCCTCTTCCTTGCAGGAAAGAAGTCTCGCTGCCGCCGGGATCAGCTTGTCCTGCGGAAGATAGGCATGTCCGTTCTGGTTCATGTTGTAGGAGAGCACAAAGGCGAGCCCCGCCGCGATCCGTTCCGAGGAATTTTCTCTCACGCCGAGGTCGCGTGCGATCTGGTCGGCCTTTTCAAACCCGATGCCGTCGATCCCGTCACATAAAACATATGGATTCTGACGCACGATCTCGACCGCACCGGAACCCCACTTCTGATAGACCTTGACCGCACAGGACGGGCTCAGATAGGAGCTGAGAAACAGCATCACGCGGCGCATACCGAACTGGGTGCGGAACAGCTCGCCGATCTCCTCCGCCTTGCGGCGGGAAATGCCGGGGATATCCGCAAGCCATTCCGGATGCTGCTCCAGCACCTCCAGCGTTTCGTCTGCGTACTGTTCCACGATTTTTTTCGCCGTCGCGGGACCGATGCCCCGAATGGCGCCGGAAGAAAGGTACTTTAAAATCGTCGCCGCCGTCGCCGGAAGCTGCTTTTCATAGAATTCCACCCGGAATTGCCTGCCAAAGGAAGGGTGCGTCGTCCAGTTTCCAAGCGCGGAAATCGACTCCCCCTCGCAAAGATAGGGCATCGAGCCGACAAGGATGAAGCTTTCGTCCGACGGCGCGGTAAGCTCACAGACCGTATAGCCGTTCTCCTCGTTCTGATAAATGATTTTTTCGACGATCCCCTCGACCGAGACAAGATCATCCCGTTGTTCCTTATCCATATTCAAGCTCCATTCCAAACCGGACCAAACGTTCATATCAGGCGGTATGTAAGATTCTTATGGGTCCTGCCGAGCCGCTGTGTGATGTCGATCATTTCTTCCTTTTCCGCATCGCTTTTCCGGATGTTGACTACGATCCGGATCCGTTCCAGATTCGACGACATCAGCGCGCAGCGGATATAGTATTCCAGACTTTCCGCATTGGCATAAATATTGATATCCCCATTGTCCTCTGAAGAAACGCCGGAACGCATCAGCTCCCGTCTGCCAAACCTCGCGGCAAGCGCACAGATCAGCATATAAAGCCCATAGACCGCCGCCATTCCCAGCAGGACCGCAATCAGATATTCTCCCGTCGACATGATAAGCTCTCCTTTTCCTCCATACGTTCTTACCGTATCTTATGAAAAGGGAGCGGTTTTGGTGATTATCCAGCAAGCACGCCTGCTTTTTCCCGCAGGATATCGGCAATATCCGTCTTTTCCCATGCGACGTTCAGCTCTTCCCTGCCGAAGTGACCGTAGGCGGAAAGCGCGGAATAGATCGGACGGCGCAGGTCAAAGGCGTCGATAATAGCCGCCGGACGCAGGTCGATGGTTTCGCGGATGAGCGCGGCGATCCGATCGTCTGCCAGTCTGCCGGTACCGAACGTATTGACGTTCACCGACAGCGGATTGGCGACGCCGATGGCATAAGAGATCTGGACCTCGCACTTTCCCGCAAGGCCCGCCGCGACAATATTTTTCGCGGCGTAGCGCGCGGCGTAGCTCGCACTGCGGTCTACCTTCGTCGGATCCTTGCCGGAAAATGCGCCGCCGCCGTGTCTGCCATAGCCGCCGTAGGTGTCGACGATGATCTTTCGTCCCGTCAGTCCGCTGTCGCCCTGCGGACCGCCGATGACGAACCGTCCCGTCGGATTGACATAGATCTTCGTGCCCGCATCGATCAGGTGCACCGGGATCACCGGCTCGATGACAGCCTCGATGACGTCCGCACGGATCTTTTCCAGCGTCACATCCGGATCATGCTGCGTGGAAACGACGATATTGTCAAGTCTTGCCGGCGTATCGCCGTCATACTCTACCGTGACCTGCGTCTTCCCGTCCGGACGAAGATAGGAGAGAACGCCCTCCTTGCGTACCCTCGCGAGCCTTTTGGAAAGCTCGTTCGCAAGCACGTATCCGAGCGGCATCCGGCTTTCCGTTTCGTTGCAGGCAAAGCCGAAAACCATACCCTGATCGCCCGCGCCAACATCATACTTGTCGCTCTGCACACCGAGCTTTGCCTCAAGGCATTTGTCAACGCCCAGCGCAATGTCGGGCGACTGCTCGTGAATGGAATTGAGTACAGCGCAGGATGCGGCGTCAAATCCGTATTCCGGACGGTTATAGCCGATATCCGCAATCGCGGCTCTGACCGTTTCCGCGATATCCACATAAGCAGAGGTCGTGATTTCTCCCATGACCATGACAAGTCCGGTCGTAGCGCAGGTCTCACATGCGACGCGCGCCATCGGGTCTGACTCTAAGATTTTGTCGAGGATCGAATCTGAGATCCGGTCGCACAGCTTATCCGGATGTCCCTCCGTCACCGACTCTGAGGAAAAAAATTTCTTCTCCATACCCTAACTCCTTTTTTGATGCTGAGAATAAGCCGATCCCACGGAAGACAATGAAAAACTCGCTTCCGTTCTATCCCGAAAGCGAGTAAAATATGCGGACTCATCTGTCGGGAATTGGCACCTTGTCATCCTCTGACAGGTTGCCGGGCATCATCGGGCCAGTCCCTCAGCCGCTCTTGATAAGTTTATTTTTTTCAATTATATCACAGGACAAATCCAATTGCAAGGTATTTCGGCAAAAATCTGCATCAGATTTTAAAATTTTTACCAAAGCTGGAATTCGCCGTCCAACCCAAAAATCAACAGGACCGTACATGCTATGATGATGAGCGCACCGGATATCAGCATAATAAGCGTAGTTTTGTCAAACTGAAAATTCTCCGGCGAGCCCTCGATCACCCTCGCACGCTTCAGCGCCGTAGAGAGCGGCTTATATAGAACAAGGACGATCGCCGCGTTCATTGCGGTTTTGATGAGATTGAACGGGAACAGCAGAGGCAGGATCATTTCTTTCACCGCCTCCACAGAGATTCCGTAATAGATCGGCGTCACCCAAAGGTTCATGAGCAGCATACAGAAGGTCGCAGCCAGAACGGAGCCGACAAGGCCGAGCACGGCGCCGGAAATGGACTTCTTAAATCTTGGCGCATAACGGTAAACCGCGCTGCCCACTGCGGCAAATACGGCACTGGAGACAAAATTCATAAGGAAGCCCCACGGGCCGGTTCCGCTTACAGTCACCATCTCCAAAAGAGAAACCAGAAGCGCGATCGCGACGCCGGATACGGGGCCGAACAGCATGGCGCATACGGTGATAATCGCATCCTTCACATCGAACGTCAAAAATCCGCCGATCCCGCTGATGCGGAACACATAAAGGCTCGCATAGGCAAGTGCCGCAAATACGGCAAGCACGACATATCGTCTGATATCGTATTTTTTCATTCTATCCTCCCAAAATTCTGATTCGGAAAGATAAAAAAGCCCCCTTGATACAAGGGGGGATCTCACGGAAAATCCGTGTGCATTTTTTATCTTTTCTCATCCGGACTATACCGTCGGTGCAGGAATCACACCTGCTCGGCGCCGTTTCGGCGTTCGCGGACTTTACCGCCGATGTGGAATTTCACCAACCCCCAAAGATATTCCGCCGCCCTTTATGGCGGCGCTAAGGGAAGGGACGGCAGCCGTCCCTTCCCTTTGAGACTATTCTAAATTTTATGCGATGATCTCGGAAACGACGCCGGAACCGACCGTTCTGCCGCCCTCACGGATAGCAAAACGAAGTCCCTCCTCGATCGCGATCGGCGTGATCAGCTCAACGGTCATATCGACGTTGTCGCCAGGGCGGCACATCTCAACCCCGTCAGGAAGCTCGATGACACCGGTAACGTCGGTGGTTCTGAAATAGAACTGCGGTCTGTAGCCGGCAAAGAACGGTTTTTTGCGTCCGCCCTCTTTTTCGGTCAGAACGTAAACGTGTCCCTTGAATTTCGTATGAGGATGAATGGTGCCGGGTTTGCAGAGAACCTGACCTCTTTCGATCTCATCCTTCTGGATACCGCGCAGCAGCGCGCCGATGTTGTCGCCGGCCTCCGCCTGATCGAGAAGCTTCTTGAACATCTCGACGCCGGTAACCGTGGTCTTCTTTCTCTCCTCGGTAAGACCGATGATTTCGACCTCATCGCCGACCTTGACCGTACCTCTCTCAACTCTGCCCGTCGCAACCGTACCGCGGCCGGTGATGGAGAATACGTCCTCGACCGGCATCAGGAACGGCAGATCGGATTTTCTTTCAGGCGTCGGAATATAGCTGTCGACAGCATCCATAAGCTCCAGAATGCACTTGTACTCAGGAGCATTGACATCTGTGCTAGTGGATTCCAGCGCCTCTCTTGCAGAGCCGCGGATGATCGGGGTGTCGTCGCCCGGGAAGTCGTACTGGGAAAGCAGATCGCGGACATCCATCTCCACCAGCTCGAGCAGCTCCTCGTCATCTACGAGGTCGCACTTGTTCAGGAATACAACGATAGCAGGAACGCCGACCTGACGGGCGAGCAGAACGTGTTCGCGGGTCTGCTGCAGCGGACCGTCGGACGCCGCAACAACCAGGATCGCGCCGTCCATCTGAGCGGCACCGGTAATCATGTTCTTTACGTAGTCGGCGTGTCCAGGGCAGTCGACGTGCGCATAGTGACGTTTGTCGGTCTCATACTCAACGTGTCTTGTGTTGATTGTGATACCACGAAGTCTCTCTTCGGGAGCGTTGTCGATCTGGTCGTATGCGAGAAATTCAACGTTGCCGTTCTTCAGAGAAAGCGTCTTGGTGATGGCAGCGGTAAGCGTCGTCTTACCGTGGTCGACGTGACCGATGGTACCAATGTTAACATGGGGTTTTGTTCTTTCGAATTTAGCCTTTGCCATTGAAAAATCCTCCTTAAATTTGCGAATGCTCGCGTTGTATTTTTAATTAATTTCTTTTCGCTTCGCTTTTCTCCGTCCAAGCCGGACGAAGCATTATTTGCCGGCTTTTCCGGCAATGATGTCGGCCGCAATATTCTTCGGGACCTCCGCAAAGTGGCTCGGCTCCATCGAATACTGTCCGCGTCCCTGCGTCTTAGAACGCAGGTCCGTCGCATAGCCGAACATGTTGGAGAGCGGAATCATCGCGGTGATCTGCTGTGCGCCTGCGATCGGCTCCATGGACTGGATCTGTCCGCGGCGCGAGTTGATATCGCCCATGACGTCTCCCATATAATCGTCCGGCGTGATAACGACGACCTTCATGATAGGCTCTGTGAGGATCGGACCGGCCTTTTTCATCGCGTTCTTGAACGCCATCGAACCGGCGATCTTGAATGCCATTTCCGACGAGTCGACCTCGTGATAAGAGCCGTCGTAAAGCGTTACCTTTACATCGACTACGTTGTAGCCGGCCAGCACGCCCGACTGCATTGCGCCTTGGATACCGGCGTCGACCGCAGGAATGTATTCCTTCGGGATCGCACCGCCGACGACCTTGTTGATAAATTCATATCCCTTGCCGGGCTCATTGGGCTCGATTGTGATCTTGACATGACCGTATTGGCCTTTACCGCCGGACTGACGCGCATATTTGCAGTCCTCGTCCGCAGATTTGGTGATAGTTTCCTTATAGGATACCTGCGGCTTGCCGACGTTGGCCTCGACCTTGAACTCACGCAGAAGTCTGTCCACGATGATCTCGAGGTGAAGCTCACCCATACCGGCGATGATGGTCTGACCCGTTTCCTCGTCCGTATAGGCACGGAACGTCGGATCCTCCTCCGCCAGCTTCGCAAGCGCGATGCCCATCTTTTCCTGACCGGACTTGGTCTTGGGCTCAATGGCGACCTTAATGACAGGCTCTGGGAATTCCATCGACTCCAAGATAATCGGATGCTTCTCATCGCAGAGCGTGTCGCCTGTCGTCGTATTCTTGGTACCGACAATAGCGGCGATATCGCCTGCGTAAACGCGGTCGATATCCTTGCGCTCATTGGCATGCATCTGAAGGATACGCCCGAACCGCTCCCTTTGTCCCTTTTCGGTATTGAGCGCCGTTTCGCCGGCGCCGATGCTGCCGGAGTAAACGCGGAAAAAGCAGAGCTTCCCGACATACGGGTCCGTCATGATCTTAAAGGCCAGCGCTGCAAACGGCGCATCGTCGGAGGAGGGTCTTTCCTCTTCCTCATCCGTATCCGGATTGATTCCCTTGATATGAGGGATGTCCGTCGGAGCCGGCATATAATCGACGATAGCATCGAGCAGCTTCTGTACGCCCTTGTTGCGGTAAGATGTTCCGCAGACGACCGGCACAATGGTATTGGCAATGGTCGCCTTGCGGAGCGCTTTTTTCAGCTCCTCCGCGGAAATATCCTCTCCTGCACAGTATTTTTCAAACAGCGCCTCGTCCGTTTCCGCGATGGATTCGATCATCTGCTGGCGGTATTCCTCCGCAAGCTCCTTCATATCCTCCGGGATCGGCTCCACACGGATGTCCTTGCCGAGGTCGTCGTAATAGATATCGGCCTCCATATTGATCAGGTCAACAATGCCGCGGAACGTATCCTCCTTGCCTACAGGAAGCTGTATCGGCACAGGATTTGCTTTGAGGCGGTCCTTGATCATCTTGACGACGCGGTAGAAATCCGCACCCGTGATGTCCATCTTGTTGACATATGCCATTCTCGGGACCTGATATTTGTCGGCCTGCCGCCAAACGGTTTCCGACTGCGGTTCTACGCCGCCCTTGGCGCACAGAACCGTGACCGCTCCGTCCAGCACACGCAGAGACCGTTCTACCTCCACCGTAAAATCGACGTGTCCGGGCGTGTCGATGATATTGATCCGATTGCCCTTCCAGTAGCATGTCGTCGCAGCGGAGGTGATGGTGATACCTCTTTCCTGTTCCTGTTCCATCCAGTCCATCGTCGCGGCGCCGTCATGGACCTCGCCGAGCTTGTGCGTCTTTCCGGTATAGAACAGAATCCTTTCCGTTGTTGTTGTTTTTCCTGCATCAATATGGGCCATAATACCGATATTTCGTGTTGATTCAAGTGGGTATTCTCTCGCCATATTTTTGCTCCTTCAACCTTGTATCCATAAATTTACACATTCAGACGATACTTTTATCAATATCTGAAATGAGCGAATGCTCTATTGGCTTCCGCCATCTTGTGCGTTTCTTCTTTTTTCTTCACCGCACCGCCGGTATTTCCGAGCGCGTCGATGATTTCGGCTGCCAGCTTTTCCGCCATGGTTCTTTCTCCGCGTTTTCTTGCGTAAAGAACGAGCCAGCGCAGTCCGAGCGTTTGTCTTCTCTCGGCGCGGACCTCCATCGGGACCTGATAGGTCGAGCCGCCGAGACGGCGAGCCTTGACCTCCAGCACCGGCATGATATTGTCAAGCGCCTGCTGAAAAGCCTCCAGCGCGGGCTTGCCCGTTTTGGCTTCCACAGTCGCGAAGGCGTCGTAAACGATCTTCTGCGCAACGCCCTTTTTGCCGTCGAGCATGACGTTGTTGACAAGCTTTGTCACAAGCTTGGAATTGTAAAGCGGATCCGGGAGCACATCTCTTTTGGAAATTTGACCTCTTCTTGGCACTGTTATTCCCTCCTTCATTAAAAATTCATGATATCATAGGTACTCGAAAGTTTCCTCCCGATCGTGCGAGCATCCGTTTTCCAAGATGGTCCCAGCCCACTTCGGACTATAAACAAATCTTTTCAAATGGGAGTCACATGCGATCAGAATGCTAAAATACCTCGTTCGGCCTTATTTGCCGGCCTTTTTGCCGCGTTTTGCCCCATAAAGGGAACGGCCCTGCTTCCGGTTGGCGACGCCCTGCGTATCGAGCGTACCGCGGATGATGTGATAACGCACACCAGGCAGGTCACGCACTCTTCCGCCGCGGATCAGCACAACGGAGTGCTCCTGAAGGTTGTGTCCGATTCCGGGAATGTAGCAGATGGCTTCCATTCCGTTGGTGAATTTCACCTTGGCAACCTTACGCAGAGCGGAGTTCGGCTTTTTCGGCGTGGTCGTATAGACCTTTGTGCAGACGCCTCTTTTCTGAGGAGAGCTCAGATTTGTCTGAAGCTTTGTGATCGAGTTGAAGCTCTTCTGAAGGACAGGCGCCTTGGACTTATACTCCTTTTTCTCACGGCCGTTGCGAACGAGCTGATTGAATGTTGGCATGTTAAACCTCCTTTTTCCAAAATTTTTAATTTTGTTTATATCTACCACCGAGACCCTTGCGGGAAACGGTCGTATACCTTATTTGAGCAGGACGCAGACTGCGCAATCCACCTCAATGCCGCAAAGCTTTCCGAGTTCGGATTTTGTGCGCTGAAGGTCCAGCTCCACGCCGCATTCCCGACAGAGCTCCTTGACAGCGGAAACGATTTTCCCTTCGGCGTCGGATGCCACATAGGCCGTCCTCGCCGTTCCGCCCCGAATATGCTTTTTCGATTGATTGAAGCCCGCCACGATGACAGGCACAGTACTGTCAGATGACATTTTCAGTCCATCATCCTTTCCAGAAATCCATCCATTTTAAAAACAACCCACGAAAAGATAGGATTTCCGCATATATAGCTATCGTATATAATATCACCAAATTGCCGTGTTGTCAACGGAAATTGCAAAAAATCTCAGAAAAATCCTTTTATTTTTCTGGTCCTGCTGCGGCATACGGCGTCAAAAACTCTATATTTCGCTGAAATTTTAAAAAGAATCGCCAATCTGCAAAAAAGTCCGCAGGTCCCTGCCCTGCGGACTTTTTATTTTTACAAAGTGCTTACCGCAGGCAGGATCAGCCCGCCGCAGGCTCCTCGGCAAAATCGCTCTCCGCCTCCGGCTCGTCGTTTTTGACGACCTCGATGTCACGGTAAACCTGAAGTCCTGTCCCCGCAGGGATCAGCTTGCCGATGATGACGTTCTCCTTGAGGCCGATCAGGTGGTCTACCTTACCCTTGATGGCCGCCTCCGTGAGGACCCTTGTCGTCTCCTGGAAGGAAGCGGCAGAGAGGAACGACTCCGTTTGCAGCGCAGCCTTGGTGATACCGAGCAGAATCGGCGTCGCCGCTGCCGGACGGACCGTGCGGTCCCCTGCGGCGATCTTTCGCTCGATCTCGGCGTTCGCTTCATCGAATTCGGAAACATCCACGACCGTTCCGAAGAGCAGGTCGGTGTCGCCGCTGTCCTCGATGCGCACCTTGCGCGTCATCTGTCTTGCGATGACCTCGATGTGCTTGTCGTTGATCTCGATATCCTGGATCCGGTATACCCTCTGGACCTCGCGGATGATATAGTCATACACCTCGGAAAGGCCCTTGATCCTTGTGATATCCGTCGGCGCAAGGTTGCCCTCCGTGATCGCATCGCCGCGCGTCACGAAATCGCCGGACTGGATGAGGATTTTTGTTCCATAGGGCACCGCGTATACCACGTCCGCTCCCGTCTCGGCGGCATTGCGGATAATGATATTCCTCGAACGCTTCGCATCCTGGATCTCCGCCACGCCGGAAACCTCCGATACGGTCGCCGTCTTCTTCGGGCGTCTCGCCTCGAACAGCTCCTCGACACGCGGCAGACCCTGCGTGATATCGGAGCCGGCGATACCGCCCGTGTGGAACGTTCTCATGGTAAGCTGCGTGCCCGGCTCACCGATGGACTGCGCCGCGATGATGCCGACCGCCTCGCCGACGCTGACCTTCTTGCCTGTGGCAAGGTCGGAGCCATAGCAATGCGCGCACACACCGTATTTGCATTTGCACTTGAGGATCGAACGTACATGCACACGTTCCACGCCGGCATCGACAATCGCCTTTGCCTGTGCGGCAGTCAGCATATCGCCGTCATGCGCAAGGATCTCTCCGTCCTTCGATACGACGTCCCCGATGACAAACCGGCCGGGGAGTCTGTCGATGAGCGGCTCGATGATCTCGTTGCCGTCCTTGACGTCGGAAACCCAGATTCCCTCGCTTGTCCCGCAGTCCTCCTCTCGAACGATGACGTCCTGCGAAACGTCGACAAGACGTCTTGTCAGATATCCGGAGTCTGCCGTTTTCAGCGCCGTATCCGAAAGCGACTTACGCGAGCCACGCGCGCCGATAAAGTATTCCAGCACGTTGAGTCCCTCGCGGAAATTCGCCTTGATCGGGATCTCCATCGTTTTGCCGTTGGTCGCGAACATCAGGCCGCGCATGCCGGCGAGCTGTCTCATCTGAGCAATGGAGCCGCGCGCGCCGGAATCGCTCATCATCTTGATGGAATTGTAGCGGTCAAGGCAGTTCTGAAGCGCCTGCGTCACGTCCTTGGTCGCCTGCTCCCATACCTTGATGACGCTGCCGTAGCGCTCGTCGTCGGAAAGAAGACCGCGGCGGAAATTGCGCGTGATCTTTTCCACGTCGTGCTCCGCCTTCGCAACGATCTCCTTCTTTTCCGAAGGGACCGTCATATCGGAGACGGAAATGGAGATAGATGCCTTTGTCGAGTATTTATAGCCGTTCGCCTTGATATCGTCGAGCACCTGTGCCGTCACGGTCGGACCGTGCGTTTTGATCGTGCGGTCGACGATCTGTCCGAGCTGCTTTTTGGCAGTCGGGAAATCGATCTCAAGCTTTAAGAGGTTCTCCGGCTTGCTTCTGTCCACGAAGCCGAGGTCCTGCGGGATCGGCTGGTTGAAGATCAGCCGCCCCAGCGTCGCGTCGATGATGCCGGTATGCACCTCGCCGTCGATCTCACGGGAAACACGAACCTTGATCGGCGCATGGAGTCCGAGGAGCCCGTTTTCATAGGCCATCATCGCTTCGTCGAAATCGCGGAAAACGCTTCCCTCGCCCGGCTCGCCCGCGCGGTCGATGGTCAGATAATAGGAACCGAGCACCATATCCTGCGACGGGACCGTAACGGCCTTCCCGTCCACCGGCTTTAAGAAATTGTTGGCGGAAAGCATGAGGAACCGCGCCTCCGCCTGCGCTTCGCTTGAAAGCGGGACATGGACCGGCATCTGGTCGCCGTCGAAGTCGGCGTTGAATGCCGTGCAGACCAGCGGATGGAGCTTGATCGCTCTTCCCTCCACCAGCACCGGCTCGAACGCCTGGATCGACAGGCGGTGAAGCGTCGGCGCGCGGTTGAGCAGCACAGGATGGTCCTTGATCACATTTTCAAGCGCATCCCAGACCTCCGGGCTCGCTTTGTCCACTTTCTTTTTCGCATCCTTGATATTGGAAGCGTTCTGCGTCTCCACAAGACGCTTCATGACAAAAGGCTTGAACAGCTCAAGCGCCATTTCCTTCGGCAGTCCGCACTGATAGATCTTGAGCGTCGGTCCGACGACGATAACGGAACGGCCCGAATAGTCGACGCGCTTACCGAGCAGGTTCTGGCGGAAGCGCCCCTGCTTGCCGCGCAGCATTTCGGAAAGCGATTTGAGCGGACGATTGGACGAGCCTGTGACAGGCTTGCCGTGACGTCCGTTGTCGATAAGAGCGTCCACGGCCTCCTGGAGCATCCGCTTCTCATTTTTGATGATGATCTCCGGCGCATACAGCTCCAAAAGCTTTTTCAGACGGTTGTTGCGGTTGATGACGCGGCGATAAAGATCGTTGAGATCGGAAGTGGCAAACCTGCCGCCGTCGAGCTGCACCATCGGGCGGATCTCCGGCGGGATGACGGGGATCGCCTCCAGGATCATCCATTCCGGCTTGTTGCCGGACTTGCGAAACGCCTCGAAAACCTCAAGACGCTTGATGATGCGAAGCTTTTTCTGTCCGCTTGCGGCAGCAAGCTCCGCCTTGAGCTGCTCGGATGTTTTTTCGATATCGATCTCCTGCAAAAGCTCCTTGATCGCCTCTGCCCCCATGCCGACACGGAAATCATTTTCATATTTTTCATACATCATATGATATTCCGATTCGGTCAGCATCTGCTTCTTTTCCAGCGGCGTGTTGCCAGGATCCAGCACGATATACTGGCCGAAATAGATGACCTTCTCGAGCAGACGGGGAGAAATATCGAGCAGCAGCCCCATGCGGGAAGGAGTCGCCTTGAAATACCAGATGTGCGAAACCGGAGCGGCAAGCTCAATGTGGCCCATGCGCTCGCGGCGAACCTTTTTCGTCGTCACCTCGACGCCGCATTTTTCACAGGTCTTGCCCTTGTAGCGCACTCTTTTATACTTGCCGCACGCGCATTCCCAGTCCTTGGTAGGGCCAAAGATCCGCTCACAGAAAAGTCCGTCGCGCTCCGGACGCAGCGTGCGGTAGTTGATGGTTTCCGGCTTCGTTACCTCGCCGTGCGACCAGCTTCTGATCATTTCAGGAGATGCGAGCCCGATTTTAATGGAATCGAAAACATTTTTACTCATCTTGTCTCTCCTTCCCACTTATTCTTCGTCATAGCCGGCGTCATCCTCGGCGTCGATGCCGTCAAAATCAAATTCATCCTCCGTATCGGCGAAGTCCTCTTCGATTTCGTCCTCGTCGACCATCGTATAGGCGTCCTCGTCGCCCTCCTCAAGCACAGTGGGACCGACATCCTCCGCCGTCATGAAGCCCGCGCCCTTGCTCTCGTCGTCATATTCCTCGCCGATCTTGGAAAGCTCGATCTCCTCGCCGTTCTCGTCGAGAACGCGGATATCCAGCGCGAGCGACTGCAGCTCCTTGACAAGCACCTTGAAGGATTCCGGAACGCCCGGAGTCGGGATGTTCTGACCCTTGACGATCGCCTCGTACGTTTTGACACGTCCGGTCACGTCGTCCGACTTGACCGTGAGGATCTCCTGAAGCGTATAGGCGGCGCCATAGGCCTCCAGCGCCCAGACCTCCATTTCGCCGAAGCGCTGTCCGCCGAACTGCGCCTTGCCGCCCAGCGGCTGCTGGGTGACGAGCGAATACGGTCCTACGCTTCTCGCGTGGATCTTATCGTCGACCAGATGATGGAGCTTCAAATAATACATGATGCCGACGGTCACCGGATTGTCGAATGCCTCGCCGGTGCGGCCGTCGTAAAGGATTCTTTTGCCGTCGACGGTTTTCAGCTTTTTTGCCGCGATCTTTTCCGCGACCCACGCTTTGTTGGAAAGCTTATCCTCGCCGACCTCTTCGTACCGGCGCTCGCCGGTCTCTTCGTCGACGACCTCTTCATAAAACTTTTTGTTCGTCAGCGAATCGCTCGGGAGCACCTCGCGGTATAGCCCCGCCTCCGTCATCATCTCCGTGATGTCGCTTTCCTTCGCGCCGTCGAACGCGGGCGTCATGACCTTCATGCCAAGGCGCTTTGCCGCGATGCCGAGATGGACCTCGAGCACCTGCCCGATGTTCATTCGGGACGGAACGCCGAGCGGATTGAGCACGATGTCAAGAGGGGTGCCGTCCTCCAAGAACGGCATATCCTCCGGCGGCAGGATGCGGGATACGACGCCCTTGTTTCCGTGGCGTCCCGCCATTTTGTCTCCGACGGAGATTTTACGCTTCTGCGCGATATATACCCTTACCGATTTGTTGACGCCGGGCGCCAGCTCGTCGGAATTTTCGCGGGAAAATACCCGGACATCGACGACGATGCCGGATTCGCCGTGGGGCAGCCGCATCGAGGTATCGCGGACTTCCCTTGCTTTTTCGCCGAAGATCGCGCGCAAGAGGCGTTCCTCAGCCGTCAGCTCCGTTTCCCCCTTCGGCGTCACCTTGCCGACAAGGATATCGCCGGCATGCACCTCCGTACCATTGCGGATGATGACGTCCTCATCGAGGTCCTTGAGCGCGTCCTCGCCGCAGTTCGGGATCTCTCTTGTGATCTCCTCCGGACCGAGCTTAGTATCTCTCGCCTCCAGCGTATATTCTTCGATATGGATAGAAGTATAGACATCGTTGCGCACAAGATTCTCATTGAGAAGGACCGCGTCCTCGTAGTTATAGCCCTCCCAGGTCATAAAGCCGATGAGCGCGTTCTTTCCGAGCGCGATCTCACCGCCGGAGGTCGCGGGGCCGTCGGCGATGACGTCGCCCTTTTCCACGCGGTCGCCCGCGTTCACGATCGGACGCTGATTGATGCATGTTCCCTGATTGGAGCGCTTGAACTTGAGCAGCTCATAGGTGCGGTTGCGGCCGCCGTCCTCGGAGATGACGATCTTGTCCGCCTTCACCGTTTTGACATAGCCGGATTCCTTTGCAAGCACACAAACACCGGAATCGATCGCCGCCTTGTACTCCATCCCGGTCCCGACAATCGGAGAATCCGTCACGAGCAGCGGCACTGCCTGCTTCTGCATGTTGGAGCCCATGAGCGCGCGGGAGTTGTCATCGTTTTCAAGGAACGGGATAAAGCCCGTCGCCACGGAAATGACCATCTTCGGCGATACGTCGATATAATCGACCGTGGACGCATCCACCTCGACGATTTCGGCACGGTCGCGCGCAAGCACGCGCTTGTTGACGAAATGCCCTTCCTCGTCGATCGGCTCATTCGCCTGTGCGATGATATAATTGTCCTCCATATCGGCCGTCATATATTCGACGGTATCGGTCACCCTCCCGGTCGCCTTGTCGATCTTGCGGTAGGGCGCCTCGATAAAGCCGTACTCATTGATTTTCGCATATGTGGCAAGATAAGAGATAAGGCCGATGTTCGGACCTTCCGGCGTCTCGATCGGACAGATGCGCCCGTAATGCGTGTAGTGTACGTCGCGCACCTCAAACGACGCGCGGTCGCGGGAAAGCCCGCCGGGTCCCAGCGCGGAAAGACGGCGCTTATGCGTCAGCTCCGCCAGCGGATTGTTCTGGTCCATGAAGGAGGAAAGCGGCGAGGAGCCGAAAAATTCGCGGATCGCCGCGACGACGGGACGGATGTTGATCAGCGCCTGAGGCGTCAGAGAATCCACATCCTGGATCGTCATTCTTTCCTTAATGATTTTGTCCATGCGCGAAAAGCCGATGCGCAGCTGGTTTTGGATCAGCTCGCCGACCGCGCGGATCCTTCTGTTTCCGAGATGGTCGATGTCGTCCGGCGTACCGATGCCGTGCGACAGGCAGATAAGATAGTTGATGGAAGCGTAGATATCGTCCTTGGTGATATGCTTCGGGGAAAGCTCTGCCGCGCGCTCCTTTGCCGCCGCCTTCAGCGCGTCAAAGTCGCCGCCCGCCGCCTCCAGCATTTCAAGCAGCAAGCTGAGCTTCACTTTTTCATGGATGCCGATCTCGGAAAGGTCGCAGCCGATGACCTTTTTCGGGTCGACCATGCCGTTTCCGAAGACCTTGGTCTCCTTTTCCTCCCCGATATAGACGTATGCCTCGTTGACGCCGGCGTCCTCGATGGAGGTCGCCTCCTCGAACGACAGCGTCTTGCCCGCTTCAAACAGGATCTCTCCCGTGATGGGGCTGATAACCGGACGGGAAAGCGTCCTGCCGGAAAGTCTGCGGCCGAGCGCGACCTTTTTATCGAATTTATACCGGCCCACCGCGCCAAGGTCATACCGCTTGGGATCAAAAAACAAATTGTTGAGCAAAATCTGCGCGGACTCGACAAGCGGCGGCTCGCCGGGACGCAGCTTCTTGTAGATCTCCTTTAAGGACTCTTCATAGGCGGTCGTTCCGTTTTTCTCCGCCTCCGCCTGCATGCCGTCCTTTTCGAGCGTCGTCGTGATCTTCACGTCGTCGCCGAACAGCGCGCGCACATCCGTGGACGTAGAGACCGATTCCTCCAGCGCGCGGATGAGGATGGTCACGGGGATCTTGCGGTTCTTGTCGATACGCACATAAAAGACGTCGTTCATATCCGTCTCGTATTCAAGCCATGCGCCGCGGTAAGGGATGATCTGCGCTGTGAGCATGCACTTTCCGGTTTTATCCATCGCCGACGTATAGTACATGCCGGGAGAACGGACAAGCTGGGACACGACGACGCGCTCCGCGCCGTTGATGACAAAGGTGCCGTTTTCCGTCATCAGCGGGAAATCCCCCATGAAAATGTCCTGCTGCTTTACCTCGCCCGTGGCATTGTTGGTCAGCCTCACCGTCACGCGCAGGGGAGCAGCATAGGTCACATCGCGTTCCTTGCACTCCTCCACGGGATATTTCGGCGTTTCGTCGATGGAAAAATCGACGAACTCGATCACGAGGTTTCCGGAATAATCGACGATCGGAGAAACATCCTGCAGTACCTCGGATATTCCCTTCTCGACAAGCCATTTGTACGACTTCTTCTGAATCTCGAGCAGATCCGGCATTTCCAGAATCTCGTCGATCTTGGCGAAGCTCATGCGCACATTTTTGCCAAGCTGCTGGGGTTTGATCCTCATAAAATCACTCCAATTCTAATTTAAGCTTGCCTTTACTTTGGTAAATATATGATATTTTTCCACAGCCTGCAATACCGTCTTTCAAAAGGCGGAAAAAAGCCCGTCTCATCGGCGTTTCTCCAAAAAAGGCGATAATACAAGCAATTGTAATGCAATTTACAAGTATAGCACCGAAAAGTCAAGTTGTCAATAACTATTTGTCGTTTTTTTCAAATAATATTGACTTTTTTATGCAG
>CALWJT010000044.1 GCA_944381075.1 uncultured Clostridia bacterium | reverse complement strand
GTGTGAGACACTTCATATCGAAATTCCAAATGAGTATAGATAACTGCAAATAACAGTTTGTAGGGGAGTTCTGATACTCCCCTATAAAAATGGCTATTTATCAACTGTTTGTTGTGACATAGCCTTGAAAAATATCCTTTTCCCTCTGAAAGCTTAAAAAAAGCCACTATTAAAACGTATATTACGAACTCAGAAACGGCGGTATTATGGAAAATTCAAGAAAACAGCTTTCGATTAAACAAATTCTACTGCAAATCCTTATTACGCTTGGCCTGTTTATCGCATGTACAGGCATCTGCTATCTGCTCGATTTCTTTCAGATCGACAACCGAAATTATCTGATCCTCTATATCCTCGGCATTTTGCTTGCCGCTGTATTTACACGCGGATACGTCTATTCACTTTGCCTTTCTGCCCTGAGTGTATTCGGATACAACTTCTTTTTCACTGTCCCCCGATATACCTTCCATTTTTATGACCGCTCATATCTTGTCACCTTCCTTTTGATGCTTGTGACAGGCATTGGGATCAGCACCATAACCTACCAGTTAAAGCGTAAAATGGAGCAAATCAACGCGCTGAATATGGAAAAGGCAAAAATCAAAAGCGAAGCGGAAAAAGAGCAAATGAAGGCCATGCTGCTTCGCAGTATTTCCCACGATTTGAGAACGCCTCTTACTACAATGAAAAACGGTGCGGAGGTATTGCTCTGCGACGACGGTATTGAAAAGGAGGACCGGCGGGAAATCTTATCGAGTATTATAGACAAAGCCAACTGGACGATACGCCTTGTAGAAAACCTGCTTTCCCTTTCGAGAATAGACAGCGAGCATTTGACGGTGAAAAAGCAGGCCGAAGCACTGGAGGAAATCGTTCCGCAGGCGGTCCGCACTGTGTATGGCGCGCTCGGACACAGGACCATCCATTACGATATGCCGGCGGACCTGATGCTGGTTCCCATGGATGCGACCCTTATCATCCAAACCATTTCCAACATTCTGGGCAATGCGATCAAGCATACGTCGGATGACGGGAACATCACGATAAAGGTATGGAACACAGGAAAAAGTGCCGTGTTCCGCATTTCCAACGACGGCGAGCTCATCCGCAAAGAAGATCTGCCTCATTTGTTCGAGGCATACTACAAGGGCGGCGACAACGTACAGGACAACATCGGCGGACTGGGACTTTCCATCTGCAAGCTTATCGTTACGGCACACGGCGGAGAAATCACCGCAAGAAATTCGGAGCGGGAGGTCATATTTGAATTTACGCTCCCCATGGAGGAAAGCAATGTCTGAAATTTTAATCATCGAAGACGATATGGCAATTCAAAATTTATTGAAAGTCGCGCTCAAACAGGAGGGCTATGGAATCAAGGGAGTCGCCACCGCCCGGGAAGGAATCGACTATACCGTGGCAAATGTAGTGGATTTGGTTATCCTTGATCTGGGACTTCCCGATATGGACGGCATTTTTGTCGTGAACGTCATCCGCGATTTCTCTGAATCTCTTCCCATCATCGTCGTCAGCGCGAGAAGCGACGAAGCGGAAAAAATAAAATGCCTGGATGCCGGCGTCAACGATTACGTGCAGAAGCCCTTCTCTACCGCTGAGCTGATGGCAAGAATACGGGCAGCGCTTCGTCACCGCGCGCATACGGAGCAGGCTTCCGTATTTGAAAACGGCAGTTTAAAAATAGATTATGCCGCACACAGCGTCTATCTTGACGGAAAGGAAGTACACTTAACCAATTACGAATACAAGGTTCTGTGCGTGCTGGCGCAGAACGTCGGAAAAACGCTCACCCATAATTTTATCATTTCAAAGGTTTGGGGCGCCGGCGGAAACGATGCAAACGGATTGCGCGTCTTTATGGCGGGAATCCGCCGTAAAATCGAAAAGGGGCCTTATATGCAGGAATTTATCCGCACAGACGTCGGGGTCGGATACAGGATGAACAGGATCGAATAAAACCTCCTCCTTCCATAAGAAAGGCGAAGCCGCTCAAAAAGAGCGGCTTCGCCTTTCTTTATACAATCTTAATGCAAAAGGGACAAATCCCAATAGACTTTTAATATAAAATCCGATAGAATCATGAAAGCGATAAAAGTCATCTTCAAAAAAGGAGCCGTATGGAAGAACATCTTTTCGTCGGCGCTGCAACGGCGCTCGTCACCCCCTTTGACCAAGCGGGGCAGGTGAATTATAAAATCCTTGAAAAATTGATCGACTACCAGCTGAGCCATGGCTGCGATGCGCTTTTGATGTGCGCAGAAACGGGAGAAAACGCCGCTTTGAGCATACAAGAAAAGCTTTCCATCGTTTCTTTCGCAGCCAAGAGGATCTGCAAAAGAGTACCGCTGATTGCAGGCACGGGAAACAGCGGTACCGCCGAAGCCGCAAAGGAATGCGGCGCTCTGGAGGAGGCGGGAGCCAATATCCTGTTCATGCTTCCTCCGCCCTATCCGTGCCCTCCAAGGGGCTTATACCTGCATTATGCCGCATGTGCAAAAGCGGCCAAGCTTCCCTTTATCCTCAGCAGTGCTTCCATCGATACAGCGCTTCCGGCAGAAGCCTATGAACGGTTGCTGAAAATAAAAAACATCCGTGCAGTAAGCGAGCTCTCAGGCAATGCAGAACAGTGCATCCGGCTGAAAAGCGTATATGGCGATCATTTGGACATATACAGCGGCTGTGACGCGATGAACGCGCCCCTGCTGGGTGCTGGAGCCTGCGGATGTATTTCTGTGCTCTCCAATCTTTTTCCGCATATCGTCCACGATATCTGCACCCGCTACTTTACAGGAGACGCAGAGAGAAGCACCCAGCTGCAAATTCAGCTTTTCCCGCTCATAGAGGCGTTGTCCTGCGAAACCAATCCCATCCCTGTAAAAGCCGCCATGAATCTTATGGGAAGGAATGTCGGCAGTCCGAGACTTCCTCTCTGTCCGGCAGAAAAACAAACGGCAGAACGGCTCCAAAAAGAACTCAGCGCACTTCGCGCAGCAAAGGTGATAGAATGAACATGGAATTAGACCGAAATTCCGTCCGAACGGTCGTATGCAAATTCGGCGGGACGTCGATGGCAGATCAAAGCAGCACAGAGCAAGTCGCGGATATCGTAAAAAGCGATCCCGCAAGACGGTTTATCGTCGTTTCCGCTCCCGGCAGAACGCAGGGCGGGAAAAAGGTGACGGATCTGCTCATGGAATGCGATAAGGAAATTTCCGAGACCGGACGGTGCGATAAGACGTTTCCTCAAATAGAAGAGCGGTTCCGCCCGCTACATGGCGGGATAAGTGACGAAGCGTTTGACCGCCTGATGAAAGACATAAAGGAGCAAATCGAAAGTCGGAAAAGCCGCGATTTCTGTATTTCACGCGGAGAATATCTCTGCGCTTATCTTTTTGCGGCGAAAATCGGCTTTCCTTTCATCGACGCGGCCGAGCTGATCGCCTTCAACCGCTATGACGGATACGATTCGGAAAAAACGGAAAGGCAGTGCCGCGCCCGCTTGAAAAATGTCGAGCGTGCCGTCATCCCCGGCTTTTACGGAGCCGATGAAACGGGAGCGGTCATGACCTTTTCGCGCGGCGGCTCCGATATCACCGGCAGCATCCTCGCGCAGATCCAAAAGGCCGATTTATATGAAAACTGGACGGATGTAGACGGCATTCTAAACGCCGATCCCCACATTGTCCCGGAAGCGAGGATCATCGACGCTATGACATACAGTGAGCTGCGCGAGCTTTCCTACCTTGGCGCCTGCGTCATGCACCCCGATGCCCTTCTCCCGATCGTAAAAGCGAAAATACCGCTGAACGTGCGAAACACCTTTCATCCCGATCAAAACGGCACGCTCGTCTGTTCCAATATACATAGCACAAACCGGCACACGATAACAGGGATCGCCGGCAAAAAGGATTTTCGGATCCTATGGATCCACAAGATCGGACTGAACACCCATAAGGGATTTGTGCGCAAGGTCCTTTCTATCCTCGAATATCACGGAATCGTCTTCGAGCACATGCCCGCAAGCCTTGATACGATGAACATCCTGATCCCCTATGCGAGCATGCAGCCCTGTCTTGCGAAAGAGCTCGCAGACGAAATCAAGGAAAGCATTCATCCCGACAGCATTCAGCTTCTCGACAAAATCGCCATCGTCTCGATCGTCGGCAGAAATATGTTCCAGCGGGTCGGCATCGCTGCGAAAATGCTGACTGCTCTGTCGGACAATCGGATCAACATTCGCATGCTGATTCAGGGATGCAGAGAAATCAACGTCATAGCAGGCATCGACGAAAGCAATTATGAACGCGCCGTACGGGCGTTATTTGACGCCTTTCTTGCAGCAGACGAAGCTTAATACATTTTTAATGCCGTGCAAAAAAATCTCAATGTTCTCTTAATAGAAAAAGCAGTATAATAGCGTGCGAAAGAGAGGTGATAAGCCATGACTGCAAAAATTTCCATGACCGGCGCCGGGCTGAAAAATACCGAGCGCCCTGAAGCGCAGAGCACACCCGCCGATCGCATTGCAGATCATAACAGTTTGCTAAGAAAAGCCGCCGATGCGATTCGCGCAGCGGATTATGCCTTGGCACGCGATTTACTCAAGCAATCTGTATCGACCGATATGGAGGATCCGGAGGCATACAATCTGCTCGGCATCTCTTATGAGCTGGAAGGCGACAAACTGAAAGCCTCAAAATTCTACAGAGTCGCCTACTATATGGACCAGACTTTTGGCGCCTCGTTTGACAACCTGGAAAGGGTCTGTAAATTCTGGTATAAGGATAGTTCCGGCATCCGCTGGGGACTGGATGGATAAGGAGGTTCTCATATGACGGCAGTTACGATTGCAGCAGGATTCCTCTCGCTCGGACTTTTGGGATTTCTGTTTTATTCGCTGTTCAAAAGCGACCGATCGTAGATACGGTCCGGCGGACGGATAAGGATACGCATCCGGACGGATACGTCCGCATTGACATAGCAGCGATAGGGACAGCAGTCCGATAAAGCGAAAAAGGCATTTGATCTGCCCTTTCGCCGCATCCGTCCTTATCGGCATGTCCCTTGATCGAAAAAACTAAGATAAAATGGAGGATGGATTATGACGGAAAGTGTAATGTTTACCGTCCTGCAGGATATTTTATATCTCGTCCTGCTCCTTGGCGTCGGGTATCTGTTCGGCAAAGCCTTTTATAAAATATACAAGGGCGAGCCCGTATTCGCAAGAAAAGCTTGTACCGCGACGGAAAGAGGAATCTACAAAGCAATGGGCATCGATCCGAAAGAGGAGATGACCGCAAAAAAATACGCCCTGTGCATCGCCCTTTTCAGTATATTTTCGCTCGTGTTCTTTATTGCCGTGGTCATGCTTCAGGCATATCTGACATGGAACCCCGAAAATATCGAGGGGATGAGCTGGCATCTTGCATTCAATACCGCTGCAAGCTTTATCACCAATACGAACTGGCAGGCCTATTCCGGTGAGACGGGGCTTTCCTATTTGTCACAGATGATTTGCCTCACCGTGCAGAACTTTTTGTCGGGCGCAGTCGGGATCTGCGTTCTGTTTGCCCTTATCCGAGGCTTTACGAGAAAAGAAAAACGTACCATCGGCAACTTCTGGGCGGACGTGACACGGGTGACGCTCTTCATGCTTCCGGTATGCTTTATCGGCGCGCTGCTGCTCATTTCGGACGGTGTGCCGCAGACCATGCAGGGCGCCGTCGATTACACCGCGATGGACGGGACGGCACAAAAGCTGTATCTCGGCCCCGCCGCAAGCCAGATCATCATCAAGCAGCTCTTTACCAACGGCGGCGGCTTCTGGGGCGTGAACTCCGCCTATCCTTTTGAGAACCCGACTCCGTTCACCAACCTTTTGGAATGCCTGTCCCTTACATGGATCCCCGCCGGACTTTGCTTCACCTTCGGGAAAGCCGTGAGACGCAGGAACGAGGACGGCACGATCCTCAAAGAAAAGAATCAGGGGATCGCCCTTTTGAAGGCAATGACCATTCTCTTCGTGGCATGCCTTGTCATCTGCACCGTATTTGAATATGCAGGCGCCATTTCGATGGACGGCGTACAGTCCATCGGCAATATGGAAGGAAAAGAAGTGCGCTTTGGGATCGGCGGCTCCTCTCTTTGGGCGGTCGCGACGACGTCGGTGTCCAACGGCTCCGTGAACTCGATGCACGACAGTTATACGTCGATCGGCGGCATGATTCCGACTTTCCTTATGATGCTCGGCGAAATCGTTTACGGCGGCGTCGGATGCGGACTCTACGGAATGCTTGCCTTCGCCCTGCTCACGGTATTCATTTCCGGTTTAATGGTCGGCAGAACGCCTGAGTATCTCGGCAAAAAGATCGGCAGCTTCGATATGAAAATGGTCTGCCTCATCATTCTCACGCCCGTGCTCTGCCTGCTTCTTGGCACGGCCGGTACTGTGATGATGCCGCAGGCATCCGAATGGCTGACCAACAGCGGGCCGCACGGATTTTCGGAGATCCTCTACGCATTCGCATCGATGGCGAACAACAACGGCTCGGCATTTGCCGGATTCAATGCCAACACGGTATGGACGAACGTCACAGGAGGCATCATCATGCTGCTGGTCCGGTTTATTCCTATGTTCGCCGCGCTCTTCCTTGCCGGAAGCCTTGGTAAAAAGAAAATGACGCCGCAGACCGACGGTACGCTTGCCACAAACAATGCAATGTTCGTGGGACTGCTCATCGCCGTGATTCTGATTATCGGCGCGCTGAGCTTCTTCCCGGCGCTTGCGCTCGGTCCTATTGCGGAGTATGTCGCATGATCGGAGGTCAAATATGAATAAATACAATAGCGAGAGTCCCAAAAAGGGACAACTGGTCAATAAAAAGATCGTTCTTGACGCCACGGTGCAGTCGCTCGTAAAACTAAAGCCGAAAACACAAATCCAAAATCCCGTGATGTTTGTCGTCTATCTCGGGGCGATCTTCACAATGGTACTGTTCTTTCTTTCTCTTGGCGGAATCGCCGACGGCGCAAGCTGGTACATCTTCGCGATTTCTCTTATTCTTTGGTTCACGACGCTGTTCGGCAATTTTGCCGAAGCCATCGCCGAAGGGCGCGGACGCGCGCAGGCAGAAAGCCTGAAAAAAGCCCGCCGCGACGTGATTGCAAAGAAACTGAAAACGGCGGATCTCGAATCGGAATACACAGAGGTCAAAAGCACGGAGCTGAAGCCGGGCGATATCGTCCTTGTCAAAGCGGGTGAACAGATCCCGATGGACGGCGAGGTCATCATCGGCGTCGCAAGTGTGGATGAGAGCGCCATCACAGGCGAATCCGCGCCTGTGATCCGCGAATCCGGCGGCGACAGAAGTGCCGTGACGGGCGGCACGTTCGTCACGAGCGACTGGCTGATCATCCGTGTCACGGCGGAAGCGGGCAAGTCCTTTCTCGACAAAATGATCGCCATGGTCGAGGGCGCAAGCCGCAAAAAGACGCCCAACGAAATCGCTCTGCAAATCCTACTTGTCACGCTGACCATCATCTTCCTTGTCGTCTCCGCTACCTTGCTTCCCTTCTCGCAGTTTTCTGTAGATCAGGCGGGACAGGGCGATCCGATCAGCCTTACCAACATCGTCGCACTGCTCGTCTGCCTTGCTCCTACCACGATCGGTGCGCTGCTCTCCTCCATCGGGATCGCCGGGATGGCGCGCCTGAACAAAGCCAACGTTCTTGCCACGAGCGGCAGGGCGATCGAGGCGGCCGGCGACGTGGATATCCTTCTTTTGGATAAAACGGGCACCATCACGCTCGGAAACAGACAGGCAAGCGAATTTATCCCCGTCGGTGCGACAAGCGAGCGTGACCTTGCGGAAGCGGCCCAGCTTGCGTCCATCGCGGACGAAACAGCAGAGGGCAGAAGCATCGTCATCCTGGCAAAAAATAAGTTCGGACTGCGCGGCAAGGAGATCGCAAAACTGAAAGCGACGTTTATTGAATTTTCGGCAAAAACAAGGATGAGCGGTGTCGATATCGGCGACGAGCATATCCGCAAAGGCAGTGCTGACGCGATCGAGGCTTATGTCAAGGCGCAAGGCGGAGCATTTCCCGAAGACTGCAAAAAAGCGGTAGAAAAGGTCGCCGGCGCCGGCGGTACGCCGCTTGTCGTGGCAAGGAACGCCTCCGTCCTGGGTGTTATCTACCTCAAGGATATCGTAAAGGAGGGCGTGAAGGAAAAATTCAGCGACTTAAGAAAGATTGGCATCAAGACGATCATGATAACGGGCGACAACCCGATCACGGCGGCAGCCATCGCCGCGGAGGCGGGCGTTGACGACTTCGTCGCGGAAGCCACGCCCGAAACCAAGCTTTCCCTCATCAAGAAATTGCAGGCAGAAGGGCATCTGGTCGCTATGACAGGCGACGGAACGAACGATGCGCCGGCACTTGCGCAGGCCGATGTCGCAGTCGCAATGAATTCCGGCACACAGGCGGCAAAAGAAGCCGGCAACATGGTCGACCTCGACTCCAGTCCGACGAAGCTCATCGAAGTCGTGCGCATCGGCAAGCAGCTTCTGATGACGCGCGGTGCGCTGACGACCTTCTCCATTGCCAACGATATTGCTAAGTACTTTGCCATCATTCCCGTTTTGTTCGCCAGCATCTATCCCGGACTCCAGGCACTCAATTTCATGCGCTTGACAAGTCCGACAACGGCGATTCTTTCTTCTATCCTTTATAATGCGCTCATCATCGTGGCGCTCATTCCGCTGTCGCTGAAAGGCGTCAAATATAAAGAACAGCCCGCAGGCAAAATGCTGAAAAACAATTTGCTCATCTACGGCGTAGGAGGCGTCATTGCTCCCTTTATCTTCATCAAGCTGTTCGACCTGCTTTTCACGCTGTGCGGCATAAAATAAGGAGACTGATATGAAAAACGAAACCAATATGAACCAAGACACAAGGACCGAATCCGGAAAAAAGCGCAGATTCGGGACAGTGCGGGCAGCGCTCATGTGCCTGCTTGTCTTTACCCTTCTCTGCGGGATCGTCTACACGTTGAGCGTAACGGTCGTCGGGCAGGCGCTTTATCCTTACGAAGCGAACGGCTCACAGATTATCGTTACTCTGAAGGACGGGACGAAAAAGGTCTACGGCTCCGAGCTCATCGGCCAAAATTACGAGGATGCGAAATATCTTTTCGGCAGAGTGAACCTTGGCGCGCCCACCAACCTTTCTCCCGAAAGCGAGGAGTTTGAACAGCTGGTAGAGGAGCGCATCGCAGAAAGAAAAGAAAAGCTGGCCGCCGTCGGCTATACGGATATGGACGCCATCCCCGACCAGCTTCTCACCTCGAGCGGCAGCGGCGTGGACCCGCATATCTCTCCTGAGGCAGCCTACTTCCAGATCCCCGCGATCGTTCATGCAAGAAATGCGCAAGGGGAGAACATCACGGAGGAAGAGGTTAAAGCGATCATCGACGAATATACAGAAGGCAGATGGCTTGGAATATTCGGCGAGGAGCGCGTCAACGTTCTGCTTGTCAACCTCGCGCTCGACGGATTGATCGAATGATGGAACGCGGTAAACTGAAAATCTTCTTCGGCTATTCGGCAGGCGTCGGAAAAACCTACGCCATGCTGAAAGCTGCGCAGGAAGCGAAGCAAGAGGGCTTGGACGTCGTCATCGGTTATCTTGAACCGCATGACAGACCCGAAACGCTGCAAATGGCGGAAGGCTTAGAACGCCTTCCGCTTCGCACGTTCCACTATAAAGGGATTCAGCTTCAGGAGTTTGATGTGGACGCGGCGCTTGCCCGCCGTCCGCGCATCCTTCTTGTCGACGAGCTGGCGCACACCAATGCGGCCGGCAGCAAAAACGCAAAGCGCTATATCGACGTGGAGGAGCTCGTCGGCAGCGGCATCGAGGTATGGACGACCGTCAATGTACAGCATATCGAGGGGCTTCATGATCTGATAGACGCCGCTACCTCAGTCGATGTCAGCGAGCGCATCCCGGACGAGATCTTCGATTATGCCGACGAGGTCGTACTGGTGGACATTGAACCCGCTGCGCTGATCGAACGCATGCGTGAGGGAAAAATTTACGGCAAGACAAGAGCTGCGACCGCACTTGAAAATTTTTTCCGGACAGAACATCTCTCTACCCTGCGCGAGCTGTATATGCGACGCAATGCCGACCGCATCGAAAAACAGAATCACAACGGCCAGCGAAAGACCCAAATCTTGGTGCTGATCAGTCCCTCGCCGTCCGCAGAAAAAAATATCCATATCGCCGCAAGGATGGCGGAAGCGTACCATTGCCGATTTTCTGCCCTATATGTCGAGCGCAACGGCGACCTGAGCGACCAGTCCGCCGCAAACTTGAAAAGGCACATGCGGCTCGTCAAAGACTTAGGCGGAGAGATGGTCGTGAAATACGGAGAGGACGTCGTGGAGACAGTCGCAGACTATGCGCGCATCGCAGGCATCACCGACCTTGTGATCGGAAAGACATGGCAATCCGTCGGAAAAAAGATGGGATTCGAGGATAAATTTATCGCCCGCATGCCGCAGGTCCAGATTTTGATCGTTCCCGACAGTACGCACATCGACTGCCGGAAAAGTGCGATCCGGGAGCTTTTTGAAAGGCTTTTTCTTCCAAGGCGTCTGCTCCAGAAGTATCGAACCGCCAATCGGACCCTCGATATCCATAACGTTATCGAGCGTGAGATACAGAACAGCAACCTTCCCGAGCAAACGATAGCGGACGTCCTGTGCCGCGCCTTCATGCGCAGCACAGCCGTATTCGGTGCGAAGGATACATTTTCCTCATGGAGAGAAGAGGATCTGAGCTTCTGGACCGCCCCCAATGAAAAGGCCGTTGCCGAATGGGTCAAAAAGAACAGCCGGCCTGCCGGCAGAGGAAGCGAAACGCTCCGCGAGGCAAAGGCACTCTACCTGCCCGTCATGACAAAGCATGGCACCGTCGCCGTCGCCTTCTCCTGCCGGGATTCCAAGCTCACGGTAACAGATCGGCTGATATTCAGCCAGATCGTGCCGTTGCTCAGTTTAATTCTGTAGATACTGCCGGCAAAAAGTCCGAGGCGTCTTATAAAACAAGACGCCTCGGACTATCTTATGATGGGAGCGTTCCTCTTATGAAATTATGAAACCGTATCTCAAAGACAGCAAAAAACGGTACACAAAAATAAAGCATGCGAAGAAAGGATAAGCCCTATCTTCGCTTTTCAATTTCTCCCGCTCAAGCAGAAAGAATTTTTATTTAATTTATTTAAGATAAAAAATAAGTCGGAGCAGGCGATCATTCGCCTGCTCCGACGTGGTCGGAGTGAGAGGATTTGAACCTCCGGCCTCTTGGTCCCGAACCAAGCACTCTACCAAACTGAGCCACACCCCGATTTTGATCGAATGGATCGCCACTGTCCCGTGAAAAGACCTCACTCACAGGAATACAACGGCGCCATTTCAAAGAAGCCTTACGCCACAGCTTTTTTCTCTCTGTGCTTCCCAGCATCGATCTTCCGCAGAGCTATGGGCAAAGACTCTTTTATGAAAAAGGACTGCCCTACCCTCTATGGCTTTAGTATTATACACCATTCCGTTCCAAATGTCAACTACTTTTAGGGAAAAATTTGAATAAAGAAAATGCCGCCTATGAGGAGGCGGCATTTTCTTATTCTTTTTCGTCCCTTACGATCTTTCGTCCCATCAGGACTCCCATGACGGACGCCATCATGAGCCCCCTCGTCCATCCGCTGGAATCGCCGAGACAGTGCAGCCCCTTCACGCTCGTTTCCAGCTCCTCATTCATCTTGACGCGGTTGCTGTAAAATTTCAGCTCCGGCGAATAAAGCAGCGTCTCCGTTGAGGCAAAGCCCGGCACGACATGGTCCATCGCCTGAATAAAATTGATGATGTTCATCATCGCACGGTACGGCATCGCCGCCGTGATGTCGCCCGCCACCGCGTCCGGAAGCGTCGGACGCAGATTCGACTGCGACAGCTCCTTCTGCCACGTACGCTTTCCGTCAAGGATATCCCCGAACCGCTGTACCAGGATATGTCCCGCACCGAGCATATTGGTCAGCTCTCCGACCTTCTGCGCATATTTGATCGGCTGATTGAACGGTACGTTGAAATTGTGGGAACAAAGAATCGCCAAATTGGTGTTGTCCGACTTGAGCTCTTTATAGGAATGTCCGTTGACGACGGCAAGGTCATTGTCGTAATTTTCCTGACTGACAAAACCTCCCGGGTTTTGACAGAAGGTACGCACCTTGTTTTTGAACGGCTTCGGATATCCGATGAGCTTGGATTCATACAGCACCTCGTTGATCTGCTCCATGATCTCGTTGCGTACCTCGACGCGGACGCCGATGTCGACCGTCCCCGGGACATGATCGATATTATGATCCGTGCAGGTCTTCTCCAGCCATTCCGCGCCGCGCCGTCCGGTCGCGACGATCGTGCGCTCGGAGAGGATCTCAAGCGACTCCTTCCCGTTTGTGATCTGGATCCCGCGGCAAACACCGTCCGTGATGAGGATGTCCGTGCATTCGTAGCCGAAAATGATCTCGACGCCGTTTTTCAAAAGATACTGCTCGATCGCATAATAAAGATCCTGCGCCTTTTCCGTACCGAGATGACGGATCGGACAGTCCACAAGCTTTAGTCCAGCCTGGATCGCACGCTTGCGGATCTCCTTTTTTGCCTCGTTGTCGGATACGCCCTCGACATGCTCGTCCGCACCGAATTCGAGATAGATCCCATCCGTATAATGGATCGTATCCTGCACGACGTCCTCGCCGACAAGCGTCGGCAGGTCTCCGCCCACCTCATAGCTTAAAGACAGCTTCCCATCTGAGAAAGCGCCGGCGCCGGAAAATCCTGTCGTAATATGACAATAAGGCTTGCAATTTACGCACCGCTTCGTCTTTTCCTTCGGACAATGGCGGTTTTCGATCGCGCTCCCCTTTTCCACAATGGTGATCTTCTTTCGGCTCCCGCCTCGGATCATTTCAATCGCCGTGAAAATTCCCGCCGGTCCCGCGCCGACGATGACAACATCCGTTTTCATGCTCTTCCCTCCTTCAAGCCGAACCGGCAAGGATACTTTCCGCATCCTTTTTCGTTTCGTTCCGATATTCTTCAAAATCCTTATAGTTTTTCCCGCCGAACCGGCAGAAAAACGCCCTCTTTTCCATCCGATAAAGATTCTGCCTCATCAAAATCTGCGCTTCCGCAGAGGGCGCAGCCGTCGAATATACGGCGGCTCCCTGCGGCGCATTCCCAAAAATATTCTGCTCCATTACAAGCGAGCCGCCCTCGGTCGCAGCAGGGATCCGCCAGATAAAGACGTGATGTCCCATCGGCTCCGGATAAATCTCGGAATTACGCGGGACCGTATCGCCGAGGGTAGAAAACCCACATCCCGCCCCCTCGCAGAGATTTGCCGCAAAGACCGTATCGATGGGCAGCTTATCCCGGCATTCATAGGCAGCCATGCCATAATTTGAAAACAGATTGCGCAGAATACGGACATGACGTGCCGGTCTGCATTCTGCCCCGCCCTGATGGGTCACACAGGAATCATAGATTTCGTCGAACAGGCAGTTTTCTACACGGGTATCCTCACAGATATTCCAAAACTCCACGGCGTTCCCAAATCGGATCTTTCTCTCGCGGCTCCAGACGCAGCCGCCGATATGACGGAAACGGCATCCAAAGACCTCGGTTCGGATACCCTTTCCGGAAACGCCGTGGACCCCGCTCATTTCAAAAGAGAGATTTTCAATGCGCATATCATGGCCGGCATCCGCAAGGTTCCTGCCGCCGTATACGGCACACTCGACCGACCGGTATGATTCGGCCGGATTTTTCCTCGAAAAGAGGAAAAGTCCGCCCTCACACGCGAGCCTTTGCGAAGAAAATCCATAGCATTCGTCGAAGAAATCCCCCTGCCCGCAAAGCGCGTCAAGGCTCCAGCGCAGCGTTCCGAAGGAGGCGCCGCCGTCAAAAACGAAACTGCACGCCTCCGTGTCAGGCCGCCTCGTGCAGCGCCAGACGTTCGGCCGAACCGGCTCCCAGTCCTCCGCATGTCCAAGGTTTACGGAGCCGAGAAAGCGCGGCGGTGCGCCCTCCCCATAGGCGCCGAATACGATCGGCGCGCCTTGCTCGCCGCAGGACGTGACAAGACGCTCCCGCATGACGGTCCCGCGGCGAAACAGGACTCTGTCCCCCGGCGCGAGCGCAAGGTCACGGTAATCTGCGCGCGGACTTTCCGGCGACCTTCCGTCGCCGGTCCCGTTCTCTCTGTCGATATAATATACCATACCATCATCCCCATGGAAGCGAAAGGCTCCCAGAAAATCTCATATATTCTTCCTTCAGGCTGAAAGCAGCCGGAATCTCCTCTGCCGCGGACACGGAATACAGAGGTCGGAATCCAAATACGGCTGCAACGGCGAGGCGTCTCATACCGCACGGAAAATCCCCTGTCGTCTCTGAAAAATACGCGGCCAAGTGCACATGAAAAAATGGCGCTAAGCCTTCTTGCCGGCAGCGGAAAAAACTCTGCTCCTATGGCAGAACCCATACCGGGGGGACCAGAAAGGCCGCGCCCGCTCCGGTGCTCCCAAGCGCAGAGCTGTCTCTCGCCTGTTCCCCAGCCGGAAAATTGTCCAATGCCCTTTTCCCTGTCCGTATCCTTATTCTCCGAATCGATATCGAAAATACTGCGGCACGCCGTCCCAAGATATCCCGTCCCATTCAAAAAACAGCTCTGAGAAGCCATGCTCCCGGAAAAGCGGCAGATACCGCTCAAAATTAGGGGACAGCCTGTCGGAAGCGCGCAGCGCCTCCATTTCCATCCAGAAAATCTTTCCCTCACGCGTACCGTCTGATGGGATGCCAGAAAAATCCGATGTTCGGTAAAGAAATTCCAGACACCGGCGGTCTGCATTTTTCTCCGCCCAGTGAACGACGCCGCACGGCTCAAGATTTCGGACGGAAAGTCCTGTTTCCTCACGGATTTCCCGCACAGCGGAGGCGACGATGCCCTCCCCCGGTTCCACGTGGCCGCCGGGAAAGGTCAGCCCCGGCCAGTCGCTCTTGGTCCTGTCAAGGACCAGCGCGCGGCCGTGCCCGTCATACACCATCGTCATATTATAGAGCTTGACGCGGGCTTCCATCAGCTTTTTTTCGTGCGGATCTCTTCCTCCGCCATCCTGCCGAACGCATCGAGCGTCATACTGCCCAGCACCTTGCCGTCTCGCGTGCGCACGGATATCGTCTCATTTTCCACCTCACGGTCTCCAAGGACAAGCATATACGGCACCTTTTCCAGCTGCGCTGCACGGATTTTATAATTCGCACTTTCGCTGCGGCAGTCGAGCTCCGCGCGGATCCCGCGCGCTTTCAGCGCGGCCGTGACTTCCTGCGCATATCCGTTCGCGCGGTCCGTGATGGTGATGACTTTCACCTGGACCGGCGCGAGCCACATCGGGAATTTGCCGGCGTAATGCTCGATCAGGATTCCGATAAAACGTTCGATGGAGCCGAACACGACGCGGTGGATCATGATCGGACGGCGCTTCTGTCCGTCAGCCGCAGTATATTCCGCCTCAAAGCGCATCGGGAGCTGGAAATCGAGCTGAATGGTGCCGCACTGCCAGGTACGGACGAGGGAATCCTCAAGGTGGAAGTCGATTTTCGGTCCGTAGAATGCGCCGTCTCCCTCGTTGACGGCATATGGCATGCCAAGCTCATCCAGTGCATGGCGCAGTCCGCTTGTCGCAAGTTCCCAGTCCTCGAGCGAGCCGAGATGATCCTCCGGCATGGTCGAAAGCTCCACATGATACTTGAAGCCGAACAGCGCATATACCTCGTCGATCAAACGCACAACGCCCTTGATCTCATCGGAAATTTGATCCTCCGTCATATAGATATGGGCATCGTCCTGCGTAAAGCAGCGTACCCGCATCAGCCCATGCAGCGCGCCGGACTTCTCGTGACGGTGGACAAGTCCCAGCTCTCCGATCCGCATCGGCAGATCGCGGTAGGACCGCGGCTCCATCTTGTAAACAAGCATCCCGCCGGGACAGTTCATCGGCTTGATACAGAAGGTCTGCTCATCGATGGTCGTCGTATAAATGTTGTCCTTGTAATGCTCCCAGTGGCCGGAGGTCTCCCAAAGCGTTTTATTGAGCATAACCGGCGTGCTGATCTCCATATATCCCTCGCGGGTATGGATCTCCCGCCAGTAATCGATCAGCGTGTTTTTTAAGATCATGCCCTTCGGAAGAAAGAACGGGAAGCCGGGCCCCTCATCCATAATGGTAAAAATGCCCAGTTCTCGGCCAAGCTTTCTGTGATCGCGCTTTTTCGCTTCCTCAATGCGCTCGAGATACTGCTCAAGCTCCTCTTTTTTGGTAAACGCAGTCCCATAGATACGAATGAGCATTTTGTTCTTTTCATTGCCGCGCCAGTATGCGCCCGCAACGGAAGTAAGCTTCACCGCCTTGACCGCCGAGGTATAGGTCACATGAGGTCCCGCGCAAAGGTCCGTGAATTCCCCCTGACGGAAGAAGCTCAGTTCCGCATCCTCCGGCAGATCGCGGATCAGCTCCACCTTATACGGCTCGCCCTTTTCCTCCATGAACCGGATGGCTTCCTCTCTTGGAAGCGTATAGCGTTCGAGCTTGAGGTTTTCCTTGACGATTTTCTTCATCTCCGCCTCGATGGCGGCGATATCCTCGTCCGAGAACGGCGTATCACGGTCAAAATCGTAATAAAAGCCGTCCTTGATCGAAGGACCGATCGCAAGCTTTGTCTCCGGATAAAGGCGCTTCACCGCCTGCGCAAGAATATGCGAGGCCGTATGCCGCAGTGCATTTCTCCCCAGCTCCTCTTCAAAATTGGATTCAACGATGCTGCCGTCGTGTTCAATGATCTTCATAACAGAGTTCCTTTCTCCGCATGCTGCGGATTAAAAAATCAAAAAAGCACCCAAGACCGGTTCTCCGGCTTGAGGTGCTTTGCACGGTTCCACTCAAGATTTCACTCTAAACCGCGATAACGGGCGGACCCGGCGCGCCATTTCCTGCGCACGGCGGCACGGCGGTATCCCTCCGTCGTTCTCCGGGCGCGCTCTCAGCCGCGACGCAGCCTCTCTTTGCGGAATCCGACGGTGACATGTCCGTGGTATGTCTTTTCCTATAAGAACAGTTTATACCGGAAACCCGATTTTGTCAAGCCCTTTTTTGGGATTTCGGCGTCCCGCAGTCCGCCGCCAAGCTTCAGCGTCCCGCAAATGGGAAAAGCGCGGCGCTCCTGCAGGCAGTACGTTTGGATTGACAAATCCCTTTGCCGAAATCAGACGCTCGGATAAGCCATGGTCTCGCCCGTCCGGAGCAGAAGCAAAGACCGCAAGGATTTTCCACATGTTTATAAGCCGCCCATGATTTGACGTCTATCCGCTCCATATAAATTCCAAAAAACAGGATCGACCGCATACCTACAAAGAAGATGGATGGATTTCATTGACAAACGAAAAGAAATACGATATGATAAAGATAAGAACAGCATTGCGCTCCGTCTGCGCCGCCGCGCAATATATGGGGGAGGATAAAAGCCATGATCATACTAAAAAATTCAAGCCTTACGGTCAAAATCAAGCCTTATGGGGCCGAGCTTTCCGGAATTTCGGATAACAAAACCGGCAAAGAATACCTCTGGCAGGGCGAGCCGTCCGTCTGGAGCGGACAATCCCCGATCCTCTTCCCCATCACAGGCAGGCTGCTTTCTGACAGCTTTCTTTACCATGATAAAAAATATTATCTTCCCAAGCACGGCTTCGCGCGCAAAAGCCAATTTGAAATTTTGACGGCCTCCGATACAAAGGCGATGTTTCGCTTAGAAGCCAACGAGGAAACGCGCCGCGTCTATCCGTTTGAATTTGCGCTGACAGCCGAATATTCTCTGGACCAGACCACGCTTCACGTCCTCAACATTGTAAAAAATATGGGCAAGGAGGAAATGTATTTTTCCCTTGGCGCACATCCTGCGTTTCAGATTGCGATCGGAGATTTCGTGAAGTTTTCAGAATATGAGACCTTCACGACCTTGCTTTTCGACGAATCGGGACTCTCGTGCGGTGAGAAAACACTTGCCAAGCACCGCAAATCCATTGAAATCACCGAGCACCTGTTCGATGCCGACGCGCTTTTCTTTTCAAATCTTTCCAGCACCTCGGCCAAAATCGTATCAAAAACCGGACGGGAGCTTCTAAAGATCGACTTCGGGCAAGTCCCGTTCGTGGGACTTTGGGCAAAGCCCGGCGCTCCGTTCATCTGCATCGAGCCGTGGTACGGCATTTGCGACAATCCCGCGGTATCCGGAAAAATCGAGGAAAAGCCTTACATCCAAAGGCTTTCTCCGTCGGACGAGTTCCAGTTTGCATATTCCATCACCATTCTATAAAAAAACAGCCGCCCTAAGCGGCCGTTTTTTTATCCGATGAACATCTGTGTCCAGTAATTGCCGTCGGCGACATATCCGACGCCGATCTGCGTATAAGCGGCATTCAGCATATTCTGCCGGTGTCCCGAAGAATTCCACCACGCCTCGACCACCATTTCCGGCGTCGTCTGTCCGCGGGCGATATTCTCACCGGCAGCCCGGTAGGAGATCCCAAAATTTTTCATCATATCAAAGGGGGAACCGTAAGTGGGACTGGTATGCGAAAAATATCCGAGATCACACATATCCTGCGATTTATATCTCGCCACACGGGAAAGCTCCCAGTTGACCGTAAGCGCAGGAAGCCCGTATATTGCGCGCTTCTCATTGGTAAGCCTTACGACCTCTTCTTCAAAGGAAAGCACCGAAGACTCGATCTGCGGGATGGTGAGGACCTGTCCGGGATAAATCAAATCCGGGTTTGCAATCTGAGGATTCGCCTCGATGATCTCGGAAAGCCCGATTTCATACTGCACGGCAATCCTCCACATGGAATCACCGGACCTCACCGTATATCGGATCCCTCCGGCAGCAGATACCGTCAGGTTCCATACGGCAATCAGTATAAAGGCAAGTGAAAGCGTTTTTACGAATCGTTTCATATGGTATCTTGTATAAAAATCCCTTCTGTCAGCCGGAAAAAAGGCGCATGTCCGGCGGGACATTGAAGGAACAAGCGATCTTGTTTCCGCCTTATTCTCCAAACTTTGATTGTCACCCATAGTATTTTCAGACACCGGGAATTTATGCAAAAACAACAAATTTCGACATACCTGTAAAAAATGGAAGCTCCAAGCTCTGCCCTCCTGCTTTTTATCAAGGAGAACCTCAACCTCCCTTTTCGCCAATCGTAACAGAAAAGGAAAGAGAAAGACCAATCAGAAAAGCGAGGCCCTCTCGGGAGCCACCGAAATTTTATTGTCCGACGAAAGACCCGTTCCATAGGAAAAACACAAATTTTCGCTTGCTTTTTTACCAGAGCTGGTTTTCTCCCAATTCCAGAACAATATCCGTATCTTCAAAATCTTTCTTGTGGGCGATCCCCTTATCGGAAATCCACCGGATCATTGTGACAAGTCCGAGGCTGTCGCTTCGGAACGGCGCCGCGCTCGAGCCCCCGACAAGAGAGGCTCCCCTTGCCGTCTGCCACCCCGCGCTTTCATAAAATGCGGCATACTTCGGCGCACAAGTGAAAATGCTGATATCCGGACTCTGCGATAAGATAAAGTCCGCCGCCCGACGCAGCATTTGAGTGCCAAGACCGCGGCGCCGGTAGGTAGGATGGGTCACGACCTCGCTGAGGCCATACGCCATATAGTCGATCTTTTTATGAACCAGTTCTTTTTTCCGAATCCCGACATGGCAGACCGCCATATCGGAATCCAGCAGCACAAGGGACAAAACATAAGTGTCCGCAGCCGCAGGAAAGCTCTCCTGCGCCGCTCCCGGCCATGCCGTTTCCTCAAGGCCAAGGATCCTGCTCTCTATCGCTTTGTCATTCTGTTCTTTTCGATATTGTATCCATTCCATAGGATGTTCGCTCCAATGTGTTTCATACAATTTTGCGAATTTCTTTTTTCACAAAAATATACCCGTCAGACTTCCTCCCAAATCTGCACTTTTTTTGCTCTACAGCAACAGCGCGGGGTCTCTGCATGCGGCAGAGACCCCGCGCTGTGCTTTTTATATGTTCTGGGACTCCAGCGCTTTTGTCTTAAAATAAGCACATCTCTCACGCAGATTCGGTATCTCGCGGCATACTGCCGGCGAAAACATCGCACGGTCAAGGTCCTTTGTCGCTTCTCTCTCATGCCCGATAAGCGCATAGGCGGCATCGGAAAGATGAGAAAACATATCCGCTTTCATCGCATGGCAGAGGAACGACTGGCGCGGCGAGTTGATGTCCTCTCCACTGATCTGGAAAAGCTTATGTGCGTCGCAAAGCTCCATGATCTCCCGAAGCTGCTCCTCCGTGTTGCGGCTCGGCATATACGTCACGGCATTGAACCCGATCCGCTCGATCTCTGCAAACAGAAGGTCGGTATAGCCGTCCTCGAACCGCTGCGCTTTCTTATCTCCCGTGATAGAGACGCCAACATCTCCGAGATACGCATAGGCAAGGACCACGCCGCATTCACGGCAGATCTTTTCAAGCTCGTAGATATCGGGGCATTCTGCCTCCGCGGGGATATAAAACTTCTCCACAAGATTGCTTTTCAGCGCGCCGAGGATATCATATTCATAGAAATCCGGCGTATCCCTGCCCGACAAGATCTGGCGTCTTACCTTATCCGAAATCGGGATCTTCATCTCGCCGGCAAGGAAGGCGACGACCTGCTCCGGCGTGCGGTACTTCGCCGTGATCTTTTTGGTCAGCGCATAAAGGATATGGCGCTCCGTGATGCTGCCGCCCTCCTTTGCCATGGAAATCGGATAGACATCCCGGTCAAAGTCCAGTGAAATGCCGAAGGGACGCATCAGCTCTGTGATATTCTCGCACATCTTCCGATTGCGCTTGTTCCGGCAGAATCGATAATACTCAAAAATATTGTTGATCATATCGATGTTCTGATGCGGTACGCCGTGCAGCGCTACATAGGCGATCGACTTCTGGTCGGGATTGTTGATGCGAAGTCCGTCAAGCCTCGTATGCCGCATCGAGGCACGGCATTCCATGCCGACGGTCACAGGAAGCCCCACGATCTCCGCCGCCGCAAGGAATTCCCTCGCGCCGGAAAGCGAATCGTGGTCCATGATCCCCGCCGTCGCAAGTCCGTTCTGCCATGCCATATAGACGGCCTTGGTCGGAGAATACGGAGAAAAGGAATAAATCGTATGGATATGATTGTTGACAAAATCGGTTTTTTCCGGCGTCGGGATCTCTCCCCGCCGGCTCATTTCATAGATTTCGGCAAGCGCCGCGAGCCTGTCGTCCCGCTCCGGCGCGTTCAGTCCTTCGATCAGAAGCTCCAGCTGCATCTGCAAAATTCCCCTCTCTCATTTGAGCATTTCCTGTCCGCCGGTCACGGGAAGCGCCTGACCGGTCTCATACTGCTGCTCGACGATATAAAACAGCGCGCGCGCGATATCCTCCGGCAGGCAGCCGCGTCCGAGCGGCACCTTGCTCTCGTAATACGCCTTGACATCCTCCACCGTCTTAGCGCCGGGCACCTTCCCCGCTTTCAGATACTGGACGAAAAGGCCGCGCTCCGGATCCGTCCACAGCGGTCCGTCGAGATAGTTGCCGGGGCAGATCGCGTTCACCTTGATGCCGTAGGGCGCAAGCTCCAGCGCAAAGCTTTCGGTAAGCCCGATGCCGCCGAATTTGCTGCCGGCATAAGCAAAATTCTTATTGCTTCCGGCAAGTCCCGACTTCGAGTTGATCTCGATGATGTCGGACATGCGGTCCGGCGCATAGGCGTGCTGGATCTTCATTGGCACGCACGCATATTTTGCACAGAGAAAATACGCGGTGTAATTGACGGACGTGACAAGCTCAAAATTCGCCTTGGTCATCTCCTCAAGGCTCCCCGCGCGGACGATGCCGGCATTGTTCACAAAAATGTCAAGTCCGCCGTAGGCAAGGACGGCCGTATCGATCATGTCGGAGACGGACTGCTCGTCGGATACGTTGGCCCCCACCGAGATCGCCGTTCCGTCGCCATAGGCATCGCAAAGCGATTTTGCCGCCGCCGCAGCACCCGCCTCATTCATATCCGCGATCACGACGTAAGCGCCTTCCCTTGCCATCGCCTGCGCGATACCGAGACCAAAGCCCTGCGCCGCGCCCGTCACAATGGATATCTTGCCGGAAAGCCGCTTTTTCGCGGCACCCGCAAGAGAGACGCCGGAACGATAGCTTTCCGCTTCCCAGTTCCGGATGAAATCCGACATTTCGGAATCGAGCGGCAGCGGTCCGCCGAACGACTGGGCATAAACTGCGATCTTCATCGCGTCCTCGAAAAGCGACGCCGCCGTATCGGCTTCCTTTTTCGTTCTGCCGCAGGCGAACATGCCCACGCCCGTGACGAGCACGATCTTCGGCGCGGCGCCGTTATGCTTGACGAATTTTTCAAATTCCCGCGCAAGACGCTCCGGCGTATCCTCTCCGTCCGATTTCACAAGCATCGGCGAGACGCCGCAGTATACGATATGGTCCGGCGTGAACGCACCGCGCACCGCCGAAAAATGCTTTTCGTCCGAAGCGAACATCAGGATGTCGCGATGGACGGAAAACCGGACGCACGCTTCCCCGCCGTCCGCATACAGCATGCGAAGCTCCGGAACAAGGCGCTTCGCCATCTCACGGTCGTACACCGCCTCACCTGCATTAGGCAAGGTCTCGACCGATGCACGCAGCTTCACCATGACTTCCGTGACAAGCGCATCGATCCCCTCCGTCGTATCAGCAGCAAAGAAAACGCCGTGATTGCCGAGGAACAGCAGGCTCACGTCGCGCCCGTTTTTCTTCCGGTATTCCTCCATTTTTTCCCGGCAGACGGAAGCAAGAATATAGCCCGGCTTCGTTGACGGGACCCAGATCGCATCCGGGAAAAGCTCCGCCGCGATCTTCTTGCCTGCGCGTCCGCAGGTCATTCCGTTGACAAGCGCGGGATGCACATGGAGCACCAGTCTCTGCGGGAACAGGTCATGAAGCAGCGTTTCCACGCTCGGCCGCTTTCCTTCCTCTCCCGCTTCACGCGCGGCCATCATCGCCGACAGGACCTCGGCCTCTCTTTGCTTTTCCTCCGAGGAAAATTTCATATCCCAGATGCTGGCAAGCTTTGCTCTGTCCATTTTGACAAAGCCGGAAGCGTCGATGGACGCAAGCCGTGTGCCGGAACCTTTGATATACAGCGTATCCGCCGTCTTATAGGAGGTATTGCCGCCTCCGGCGAGGACGAAGTCCGCGTCCGCACCGTATTTATGTGACATTTCGATCAGTGCATCAAGTTCCATATATGCCTCTTTCTTTCCGTCTGAACGATGGATAAATTTCTTAATATTATATAGATCCGGCAGTCCCTGTCAAATGGCCTTCGCGTTCGCCAGCAGATAGGCCTCCGCCTCTGCACACCAAAGTCCGTTGTTCTTTTCCACGATCTTGGCAAGCGACGCGAGGACCGGATTATGTTTCCCAAGTTCCGCAAAATCCGCAATCGCCGTCATCGGCATGGAAATATTGGTGTAAACGAGCTTCTTGCCGCCCTTGATATGCGGCAGATTCAGCGTCGTTTCGCAGACGCTGTCCAGTCCTCCGACATGCGTGATCATCGCCGCGGGATTGATTCTTCCCTTTTCCATCATGGCGATGGATTCGAGCATGTCGGCGCTGTTGCCGCCCGACGTGCCGACGATGTGCGTACCGGAATAATGCACGTTGTAGAAATTGAACATGGCAGAGAACGAAGGGTCCGTCGGTCCCGCAAAGAAATTGAGACAGCCGTCGCGCGCCAGCAGCGCATCCGCCATCTCGACGACGGATCTCACGGGCGCATATACGAATACGTCGTCAAAGCCGTGTCCCTCTGTCATTCTCCGCAGCGTCTCCACAGGATTTTCCATCGCGCCGGTATTCAGATAAACCAGCTCCACGCCGTTTTCCGCTGCATCCTGCGGCGTCACGATCGACGCCGCCCGCGCAAGGCGGGCGTCGTCAAGATCCGTCACGACGACCCGCGAGGGACGCCTGTCGCTATGTACTGCATAATCGATAGCGCCGAGTCCCATCGGCCCTGCACCGGCAAGGATCGCAAGATTTCCACCCTCGCGGATACCCATTTCATGGATGTAGGTTCCCTGCTTTACATGATAATTGGCATGATAGCCGCCTACGATGCAGGACATCGGCTCGGACAAGGAGCCGTAGAAATAGGCTTCCCCCGCATACGGGAACAGACAGTCCATCTCCATCACTTCGTTCGGAATGATGATATAGGTGGCGTCGCCGCCGATATACCGATAGGAATAGCCCGGCGCGGCAAGGCTTCCCTTATAGTTCAGCGCAGGCTGGATGACAAACCGGTCGCCCGCCTTGTATTTATGCTTCCATTTCTCGCCCACCTCAAGGATCTCCCCGCAGAACTCATGTCCCACGATGACAGGATTCTCCGCAATATCCTCCGGCACGCGCTTGTGCGCCGCGCCCTGCGAGGCCGCCTTGTAGGTGGACATGCAGATGCTGTCCGAGATAACGTGCGCGAGAATCTCCGATTCCGTAATGGGCGGGAGCTCGAATTCTTCGAGCCTGAGGTCCCCCACGCCGTATAATCTTACTGCTTTGGTCTTCATAACTCTATCCTTTCCCGGCGAACATCACGCATCGCCGAATGCGCTTGACTTTTTCCGGGGCTACGGACGCCGCTTCAGCTTCAGCATCAGCTCCGCCGCGCGAGCCTTTCGCGCCTCTGTTTCCTCCGCAAGGAAACGTGCGCGGCAAGGCTTCCCATCCTGCATTTCCACGGCCAGAACGTCCCCCGCATGCAGAACAAAGCCGAAGGAATCCGCAGGGACCGGATAGAGACGCTCCTCCTCGTCCACGAGAACGGCCAGCCCCTCCTCGAACCGATCCACCTGCATCTGCTTCATACTTCCTCCTGCCGGAAAAACAGAATCCCATTCTTCCCCTAGTTTAATGTGTATATTATAATACATTCCCCTCGGTTAATCAACTGTTTTCTCAAATATTTTCAAATTTATTCAAAATTTATTTTGATTTCTTGTGATTTTTCACAAAAAAGTGCGATAATATTCTATATGTACCGAAAGGCGGCCGCTGTCCCTTGGACAAACCCAAAAGGAGATTTTCCACCGGAAACCATTTACAGATTTTTTCTTTTATGCTATACTGTAAAAAATGAAAACGAAAAAGGCTGGACCGGCTCGCCCGCAGGCCTCAGCGCCGATGCAAAATGACGTTTCCGCGGGAAAGCGGAGGCGTATCAGGAGAACACCGTGATCTTTCAGGACATCATAAGCAAAGAAGCAATTTATAAGGGCTTTTCCCGCGATCAGAAATATTGCGTCCAAACGGCTTCAAAAGACAAATATTTCCTAAGGATCGCGCCCCTCGACAGAATGGAAAGGCAAAAGGCGCTGACAGCGCTACTGAGGCGCCTTTCGGCACTGGGCATTCCCATGTGCAGACCTGTTGAGAGCGGCGAATGCGAGGACGGCTTCTACACCCTTTTTACATGGATCGACGGCACGGAGGCAGAAGCGGCGGTCCCCTCCCTTTCCAAGCCCGCACAATACGCGCTGGGACTTCAGGCAGGAAAAATCCTCAAGCGCATCCACACCATACCCGCTCCGGCGGACCAGGAGGACTGGCACAAACGCTTTGGCCGAAAAACCGACATGAAGATCCAAAAATATCTTGACTGCGGACTTCGGTTTGCCGGAGACAGCGAGGTGATCGCCTATCTTACACGGAATCGGAGCGTTCTTCAGGACCGTCCCCAGACCTTCCAGCACGGCGATTATCATATCGGCAATATGATGATAGAAAACGAAGCGATCCTCCTGCTCGATTTTGACCGGTTCGATTTCGGAGACCCGTGGGAGGAATTCAATCGCATCGTCTGGTGTGCGCAGTCCTCGTTCGAGTTTGCCGCCGGCATGGTAGATGGCTACTTTGATTTCAGCCCGCCGGCAAAGTTCTGGGCATGTCTTGCATTTTATATCGGGAGCAACCTGCTGTCCTCGGTCTATTGGGCAATGGATTTCGGACAAAGCGAGCTTGACGTCATGATGCGTCAGGCGCAGGACGTGCTTTCCTGGTACAGCCATTTCCGCAGCATCGTACCGGACTGGTATGTCAAAGCAGAAAAAAAGCTGCCCAATAGCGGCATGGGAAAATAGGCGCTGAGCGGATACCGCACGGCGGGTTCCCCTGCGGCAAAGCTTCGGCACGCATCCCCCTATGGGAAAAGCAGCGGAAGGCGGCATCCGCATCCCCGTATTCTCTGATTTCAAAATATCCGCGGAAATACACCGCGGCTGGAGGTTTTCATGGACGAACGCAGTCTTGCAAAAAAAAGGGCGGAAGAGCTTCGCAGAACGATCGAGCATCACGCCCGCCTGTATTATATAGAAGATGCGCCGGAGATATCCGACTATGAATATGATAAACTCTTCTATGAGCTCGTTGCGCTTGAAGAAAAATATCCGGAGCTCGCCCGCGACGATTCCCCGACGCGGCGCGTCGGGGGCGCCGCGCTCGACAAATTCGAGAAGGTCACGCATACCGTACGCATGGGAAGCCTTTCCGACGTCTTTTCCTATCAGGAGATAGAGGATTTCGCAGCCAAAACGAGCGAGCGGCTCGGTCATCCCGCGCTGTACTCTGTCGAGCCGAAGATCGACGGACTTTCCGTCTCCCTCGAATATCAAAAAGGAAAGCTTGTCATAGGCTCTACGCGCGGCGACGGCGTCACGGGCGAAAATGTGACGGAAAATTTAAAGACCATTCCTACCATCCCCCTATCCCTGCCGGAGGAGCTTCCGCTTCTGGAGGTCCGGGGAGAGGTCTACATGCCGGTCAAGAGCTTTGAAGCTCTCAACCGGATGCGGGAAGAGGAAGGAGAGCCGCTCTTTGCCAATCCGCGCAACGCGGCGGCGGGCTCGCTGCGCCAGCTCGACTCCAGGATCACGGCAAAGCGCAGGCTCGATATCCTTATTTTCAATGTACAGAGGATAGAAGGCAAAACGTTCTCCTCCCATACCGAAGAACTCGATTATCTGGAATCACAGGGCTTCCACGTGATTCCCTACCGCACGCTCGCTCAGACGGCAGAACAGATCATCTCGCAGATCGAACGCCTTCGGGAGCTGCGGGAGACCCTTTCCTTTGATATCGACGGCGTCGTCATCAAGGCGGACAATCTCGCCGAACGCACCGAGATCGGTGAAAATACCAGCACGCCCAAATGGGCGGTAGCCTACAAATTCCCGCCGGAAAGAAAGGCTACAAGGCTCATCGATATCTCCGTCCAGGTCGGCAGAACCGGCGTTCTGACGCCGCGCGCGGTCCTTGCGCCGGTGCGTCTTGCCGGTACGACCGTTTCCGCCGCGACGCTCCACAATATCGATTATATCCATGAGCGCGACATCCGCATCGGAGATACCGTGCTTGTGCAGAAGGCGGGAGACATCATCCCGGAGGTCGTCGGCGTGGATATGACAAAGCGGCCGGCGGACGCTTTGCCATACGAAATGCCGAAGGTCTGCCCGTCCTGCGGCGAGGCCGTCCGCCGCGACGATGAAGCGGCGACGCGCTGTACCAATGCGAATTGCCCCGCGCAGCTCGAACGCAGCATCGTCCATTTCGCCTCCCGCGATGCGATGGATATCGACGGCATGGGGCCTGCCGTCGTGCGCCTGCTTATGCGCGAACATCTCGTCTCGAACATCGCGGATATTTATAAGCTGCGCGCGGAGCAGCTAAAGGACCTCGAGCGCATGGGAGAAAAATCCGCAGCAAACCTTGTCGCCGCCATCGATGCCTCCAAAAAAAGCGGGCTTGCAAGGCTCGTTTACGCGCTCGGCATCCGCAATGTAGGAGAAAAAGCGGCAAAGGCGCTCTCTTCCCGTTTCGGAAGCCTCGACGCGCTCGCTTCGGCCTCCAAGGAAGAGATCGTCGCCATCGACGATTTCGGAGAGATCACCGCCGAATGCGTGACCGATTACTTCTCTCATCCGCAAACCATGGAATTCATCGAAGAGCTGAAAGCCTGCGGCGTGGAAATGGAAAGCCGTCCGGAATCCGCCGATGCGGTCTTTGCAGGCATGACGTTTGTGCTGACCGGCACCCTTCCCACGCTTTCCCGCGACGAGGCGGCCGCCCTCATCGAGCGGCACGGCGGGAAGGCATCCTCCTCCGTCTCCGCGAAAACGACGTATGTCGTCGCGGGAGAAAAGGCCGGCTCCAAGCTTGCCAAGGCACAGGCGCTGAACGTTCCGGTCATCCGCGAGGACGACCTTCTTTCCATGGCGGGAGAGCCGCCGCGCGCTTAGCGCCTGCGGAAAGCATTTTCCGGCGGCTTGACGTGCGGGATTTTCTATGATATAGTGTTATTCTAATCCTAATATTTTTGTTCCGTGAAAGGAAACGCAGGCTATGGCAGACTTTTATGACCGCGTCAAAATCTATATCAAAGCAGGAAACGGCGGCAACGGCTGTATCTCCTTCCGCCGGGAAAAATATGTTTCCCACGGCGGCCCCGACGGCGGCGACGGAGGGCACGGCGGCAACATCGTTTTTGTCATCGACAAGGGGACAGGCACCCTGCTCGATTTCCGCAACCGGAAAAAGTTCGTCGCTGGAAACGGCGGCGACGGCATGCCGGCGAAATTTCATGGAGCGACCGCGCCCGACCTTCTCATCCCTGTTCCGGAGGGAACGGTCATTCGCGACGCCGAAACAGGAAAAATCATCAAGGATATGAGCCGGTGCGAGCCATTCGTCGCGGCGCGCGGCGGACGAGGCGGCTGGGGGAACCGACACTTCGCAACGCCGACAAGGCAGGCGCCGCGCTTCGCGAAAAACGGGCTCGAAGGCGAGGAAAAAGAGATCATCCTTGAGCTGAAGATGCTGGCGGATGTAGGGTTCGTCGGACTTCCGAACGTCGGAAAGTCTACCCTTCTCTCCATGATCTCAAAGGCCAGACCGAAAATCGCCAATTATCCTTTCACCACGCTTTCTCCCATGCTCGGCGTCGTATCCGTGGGAGAAGGACACTCCTTTGTCGCCGCCGACATTCCTGGGCTCATCAAAGGTGCCGCCGAGGGATTGGGACTTGGACACGATTTTCTCAGGCATGTAGATCGCTGCCGGCTGCTTGTCCATGTCGTCGACATCTCCGGTTCTGAGGGACGGGATCCCATGGAGGATGTGAAGCTCATCCAAGAGGAGCTTCGTCAATACAGCGAGGAGCTCGCCTCCCGCCCGCAGATCCTTGCCGCCAACAAATATGACCTGCTGTCCCCCGACGCCGCAGAAAAAATCAAGGCCGAATGGGATGCGTTCGCCGCCTCGCTTGGCTATGAGATCGTTTATATCAGCGCTGCGTCCGGCGAGAACGTCAAAACGCTTTGTCAAAAAATCTATGGAACGCTTCAGAAGCTTCCCCCCATCACCATTTATGAACCGGAATATGAGAAAGCCCCGCCGGAGCCGAAAAACCCCGACGATATCACGGCCCGCCGCGAGGACGGCGTCTGGTATGTGGAAGGCGACTGGCTCAAATGGCTCATGAGCGGCATCAATTTTGACGACCGCGAATCGTTCATGTATTTTGAAAAAATGCTGCGCGAAAAAGGGATCATCGAAAAAATGCGCGCGCTCGGCATTCGAGACGGGGATACCGTCAGCCTGTACGATCTCGAATTCGATTTTGTGGACTGACGTGCCCGCATCTCCCCTTCTTCAAGGGGAGATTTTCTTTTGCCGAAAATATCCTTTTCCCGGTAAGAACATTGGCAAACTGGCAAGCCGCCATTTGCCATGACAAGCATCCCGATCCGCAAAAAAAAATTGTTTTGTCAGGCAAATCATGTGAAAAAATTGAAAAAATCCCTTGACAGTTCCGTGTTTTCGTGCTATTCTATTGTTACCTCTGCGAATAGGAATTTAGATTCGATGTGAGGGAGGTACGAAAAACGGACCGAATGGAAAATTCAAGATCAGGCGATTGCAGGAATGCAACCGTCTATGTTTTGTTACATTCGCTTCTGTTTTTTATGCTCAAACAGAAGCCTTTTTTGGTTTCAAATACAAATAGGAGGTGCCGAAATGCGCGTTAAGATCACTCTCGCCTGCTCGGAATGCAAGCAAAGGAATTATGACACGACCAAAAACAAGAAAAACGATCCCGACAGACTCGAAATGAACAAGTACTGCAAGTTCTGCCGCAAACACACGCTTCACAAGGAAACAAAGTAAGCGTAAACCATGGGACGCCTTATCCATAAGGCGGTAAGGAGGAAAAAATGGCTGAATCAACCAAACCCAAAAAGCCCAGCATTTGGTCAAGACTCAGAAAATATTTCAAGGACTGCAGAAGTGAATTTAAAAAGCTCGTATGGCCGACTCCTAAGCAGCTTTTGAAAAATTCTACAGTCGTTTTAGGCGGGATCATCATCGTCGGTGCTTTGCTGGCCGTCATCGATTATGGTCTCAATCAGGGTCTGTTCGCTCTCAAGGATCTCATCGATTTCATCCGTCCGGTATCGTAAGCAAAAGGGATGGGATGACAAATGATCGAAAATGCAAATACAGCAAAATGGTATGTCGTGCATACCTACTCCGGTTATGAAAACAAGGTAAAAACCAATCTGGAAAAAATCATCGAAAACCGCGGCATTTCCCATCTCATCACAGAGGTAAAGATTCCAGTTGAGCTGACATCGCAGACCAACGCCGAGGGCGTGGTCAAGGAAAGCGAGTCCAAGCTGTTCCCGAGCTATGTTTTTGTGAAAATGGTCATGACAGACGAGACATGGCATATCGTGATGACCATCACAGGCGCCACGGGATTTGTCGGGCCCGGTTCCCGTCCCGTTCCGCTTACGGACAAAGAAGTGGAGGCGCTGGGTGTGGAATCCGCCCCCAAGATGGCAGCGATAAGCTTCAAGGTCGGCGACAGGGTCAGCATCAAAAGCGGTCCGATGTCCGGATTTACCGGAACCATATCGGAGATTTCGCCGGACATGAAAAAGGTCACGGTCACAGCGTCTGTTTTCGGACGTCAAACGCCGGTCGAGCTCGATATCACGAGCATTGCGGCGGAAAATTAAATTTATGTCACCGCTTCCCTTTCGGGAGGCAAAATCTGTGGGAGGGAGAAAAATTTTTCGCATTTCTCCCGGCATACACCACATTCGGAGGTATCAATCATGGCAAAGAAAATCGCAGCATATATCAAATTGCAGCTTCCGGCAGGAAAAGCGACGCCTCAGCCGCCGGTCGGTCCGGCGCTTGGTCAGCACGGCGTCAATATCGCTGCCTTCACCAAGGAATTCAATGAACGCACCAAAAACGATATGGGACTTATTATCCCGGTCGTCATCACGGTATTTGCAGACCGTTCGTTCTCTTTCATCACCAAAACGCCGCCGGCAGCAGTTCTGATCAAAAAGGCCTGCGGAATCGAAACGGCATCCGGCGCTCCCAACAAAACAAAGGTTGCTTCCATCACCAAGGAGCAGGTCAAAAAGATCGCCGAAACCAAAATGCCCGATCTCAATGCCGCTTCCCTGGAAGCCGCAATGAGCATGATCGCAGGTACGGCGCGCAGCATGGGCGTCACGGTCACAGACTGATTTCGGGGGAGGAGTAACGAAAATGTTTAAAGGAAAAAAATATCAGGACAGCGCAAAGCTGATAGAAAAAACAAAACTCTACGACGCAGACGAAGCCATTTCGCTCGTTTGCCAGACATCCAAAGCAAAATTTGACGAAACCATCGAGCTCCATATCCGTCTCGGTGTAGACAGCCGTCATGCGGACCAGCAGGTCCGCGGCGCGGTCGTGCTTCCCCACGGGACGGGCAAAACCGTGCGCACGCTTGTTTTTGCCAAGGGCGACAAGGCGGATGCGGCGACAGCGGCCGGAGCCGATTACGTCGGCGCGGAGGACATGGTCCAGAAGATCACGCAGGAAAACTGGTTCGACTTTGACGTTGTCATCGCGACGCCCGATATGATGGGTGTCATCGGACGTCTCGGTAAGGTCCTCGGTCCGAAGGGACTTATGCCGAATCCGAAGGCCGGCACCGTTACGATGGACGTAGCAAAAGCGGTCACGGAAGCAAAGGCCGGTAAGATTGAATACCGTCTTGACAAAACCAACATCATTCACTGCCCGATCGGCAAAGCATCCTTCGGTGCGGAAAAGCTGTCCGACAACTTCAATACTCTGATGGGCGCTGTCATCAAAGCAAAGCCGGCAGCCGCCAAAGGTCAGTATATCAAGAGCTGCGTCATCGCTTCCACGATGGGACCCGGCATCAAGGTCAACGCAGCCAAGCTCGGCGGTTAAAATTCTGCAATCGATTTTCCCTTTTTGAAAGGATAGAAAAACCCTTCCGGAATCCCGGAAGGGTTTTTTGCAATCATTCGATCTCCACACGCTTGGGCGACGAGGCGACTTCCGCTTTTTTCGGAAGCGTAAGCTTCAGCACGCCGTCTTCATATTTTGCTTTGATATTCTCCGTATCGATCTCCGAAACGTCGAACTGTCTCGAATACAGACCGTAAGAACGCTCACAGCGAATATATTTGTCTTTCTTGTCCTTATCTTCATGCTCAGAATGCCGTTCTGCCTGCACCGTCAGGACATCGCCGTTGATATCGAGCTTGATATCTTCCTTCTTAAAGCCCGGCAGATCCGCCTCCAAAACGTATTCATTGCCGTTATCGGTAATATCCGTTTTAAATTCAGAAAGCATATTGCCTCCGAAAAAGCCAAACGGATTTGAGAAGAAGCTGCGCTCAAACGCCTCCATATCGCGGAAAGGATTATAAGATGAAACATTGTTTTTACGTTCATAAGGTTTGAGATCAAACATATAAATTACCTCCTATTTTTCAGTTCGATATTATTATATTTTGCCTTAATCCGACTATAACATACGCGTTCGGCTGGGATTAAGCTTCACCCGGACGGTTAAAATGAAACATCGCAACCATCTCCCTTTAGGGTCTCTTTTCTTTTCCCTTACACTCTTTATTATAGTCCTGATTATGAAAATACAATGCTTTTTTTATGAACGATTTGTAAATTTAGCACTCTCTGAGAAAGAGTGCTAAATTTACTACTTTTCATGCTCCTCGTATCTTAATCATACGGCATAAAGCAATAAAAGCCGCGCCGGAAGAATCTCGGCGCGGCTTTTATTGTCTATTAGGAATCTTTGATTTCTTCAGAGCGAGCCTCACTTTTATCCTTTTTCTTTCTATGCGTCTTCCCATGATATACGAAAGGATATACGACAGCGCACACAGCAAGTCCCGCAAGAACATCAATGATGGAATGCTGTTTTAAAAACACGGTAGAAAAGCTGATGAGAACCGTCAGAAGGCCGATTGGCACTATCCAATACCATTTGCTAAGGCGTTTGCTGTGGCAGGCGGCGAAGAATACCGCAAAGGAACCGATCACATGCAGCGACGGACAAACGTTGGTATTGGTATCAAAATCATACAGAAACATGGCCACGTCGACAAGGATATTGTCCCGTCCGATCTCCGCAGCCGTCGGACGAAGCTCCTGCATATTCGGAAACACCGCATAAATCACACAGGTGATGCTGTAAGTGATGATAATAAACCACATGTATTTCCGGAAAACCGGTACCTCGAACAGCATAGAATAGAGAAGCATCCCCGCCAGAAACACAAACCAAATATAATAGGGAATGATGAACCATTCGCAGAAAGGAATCAGATCGTCAAACGAGCACCAGATCGGATAATAGGTGATTTCCTTTCCGAAAAGCCCTGCTATCCACGGCAGCCCTCTCTCAAGAAACATAAAAGCCAGAAAATAAATCGGCCAAAAAACAAGCAGCTTCAAATGCGAATATTCCGGTGTTTTTAGCTTATGGAAACGAAAATTACGATAATCTACCATTGAAATTGGAAACCTCCGAAAGGATATAGCCGCCGATCTTCCCCGCTGCATAGCCTTCAAAAGACTCGCGAAGCGCAAGGGACATTCTTTCTGCCCGGCCGCTGTCAGTGAGCAGCTCCTTTACCTTGGACGCCAAGCCGTCCACCGTGCTGTCCGTCAAAGCAAAGCCGTTCCGAACAAAAAAGTCCATGTTTTTGCTTTCACAACCCGGCACGGCATCAATGAACACCATCGGCAGACCCTTGGTGGCGGCTTCTGTCGTGCTCAGTCCGCCGGGCTTTGTCAGAATAACGGAGGCAGCATCCATATAGAGACTGATTTTTCTCGTAAACCCGATCACAAATACATTGGGCAATCCGCTTAGCTTCTGAAATTTTTCATACAGTCGCTCGTTGCTGCCGCATACAACCACAAGCACCGTATCCGTTGGGATATTCTGGGAAAGAGCAAAAGCAAGCTCACGCAGGGGACCGCAGCCCATGCTTCCGCACATCATAAGGACCATGCGTGAATGAGCCGGAAGTCCCAGCTCCTGCTTTGCTTGCACTGCCGCCGTCCGTTCATAGAACGCACGGCGGACAGGGATTCCGGAAACAATGATTTTTTCTTCGGGGATCCCATTGCCCGTAAAATCGGAAATCAGCGCCCGGTGCGGAATGAATATAGCATCGGCGTCGATCTCATCGACGCCGGGACTACACGTGTAGTCCGTCGCAATAAAATAAATTTTAACCGATGTAGGATATTTTCTTTTTACTTCTGTCAGTATCATAGAGGCAAATATATGCGTGCTGACAATGACGTCGATATCCGCGCCCTCTCCTGTCAGGAAATCATGGAGGCTTTCCGCTCCCTTTTTCACGATGTGATAGATGACAGACTGCTTTCCGGGCTTCGGCGGATGATTCTCTGTATATTTATATCCGGCTCCAAACAGACGCGGCGCTCTTTTATAGACAAATACATGTCCCCAGCTGATAAAATCAGATTTTCGCTGGGAATCGAACGCCAGCGCATCCATAATATCGCAGGAAATGTCCATAGAATCAAAATATTCCTTGACGGCAGCCGCTGCCGAATTGTGTCCGCCGCCCGTATTACATGACAATATCAGAACTCGCATCCTTCAGCTGCCCCTCTCTGACAAGCATCTTCATCCGCAGTTTTTTCAGGTGAGGACGATTATATCTCTGGACCAAAATAAACGGGATATTTCCAAGCGCAAAAAGCAGATAAAGCACCACACCATAGGCTTCCTCCGTGATCCATATCACGCCCGCGGAAACAATACAAAGCGCCACATGGATAAATTCCGCCACGCAGGTCTCTCTCAAAAGCAAATCGACATCACCGGAATTCATACTGACCGTGACCTTTTTCGGCACCATGTATTTTGCCACACGGCTGAGGTCCGGCAGCTTGGACTTCCACTTTTTGATCCTGAGCTTATCATAGATATCCCCATCCCTTTCCCAGCCAAAGGAAGTGTATGGGAACTTCTCATAGTCAAACCATTTTCTGGGAAGGAGTTCGCCGATATAATGTGCCAAAATCGCGACCAGCACAATATATGTAATGCCCCATATCATTTTCATAGATGCCTCTCCGTAAACTCGACTTCCGCGCCGGACAATTTTTCAATTTACGCCCGATACTTTAGAATTATACCATACCTGATTCATAAAATCAAGCAATTTCCTCTCGTTCCTTCTCTGCCGCCCCTTAATATTTGTTTAAGAGAATCCCTGACAAGCCGTCACATCTTTCTTGACAAAATTATCCGCAAATGATAAGATGAACGGGGCCGGCAGGAAAGGAGAGAATAAAAAATGGAAGAATATTGGGATATTTATGACAAAGACAGAAACCGTACCGGAAAGCTTCACCGGCGCGGTCTGCCCCTTTCCAAAGGAGAATATCATCTCGTCGTACATATCTGGGTGAAAAACAGCAGCGGAGAATTCTTCATCACAAAACGTTCGCAAAACAAAACACCCTTCCCCGGCAAATGGGAATGTACGGGCGGTTCCGCGCTGGCCGGCGAGGACAGCGCGTCCGCCGCTCTGCGGGAAACGCGGGAAGAAACCGGGATCGATCACACCAAAGCCTCCCGCCGCTGTGTTTTCTCCTATCGCAAAGAGGACTGGCTCGGCGACGTATGGCTGTTTCAGACCGACTTTCCCATATCGAGCGTCCGGCTCCAGGCCGAGGAAACCGTCGACTGCATGTGGGCAAATCGCCGGCAGATTTTGGATTGGATCAAAAGCGGAGATTTCTGTCCCTATGATTATATCGAGCACCTGCTATCCATCATTTAAATCCGGATACACTGCCATGCCGTCACCAGCTTTTCCAGCGTCCACGCAGCATTGGCAGGGCTTGTGGAAGGCAGGCATACGGCGTTTTCGTCGAAAAACCGCCGATATAAGCGGTCCGCAGTTTTCCCATTCGTAAAAACCGCGCGGATATCCGCATGTGAAAAAATGATATCGAGATCGTTCGGGTCGGCATTCCGGATGCTGCTGTCGGAGGAATGGTTCACGTCACAGGAAGCAATGACATCCCAAAGCGCGATCCCGTTCTCAAGCAGAAACTGTTTTTTCTCTTCGACGCTCTGCGGAACCGCGCAAGCCATCACGGCCGCCGTGACCTTCCAAAACCGAT
>CALWJT010000043.1 GCA_944381075.1 uncultured Clostridia bacterium | reverse complement strand
TAACGAGATCTTAATTCGTTCTTTCGTTGTTGTTCAATTTCCAAGGACCAAGCCCCTCCGGTTTGTCCCCTCCCCGAAGCGGCTCGATTATTCTATCACATCTTCCCCTACCTTGTCAACCCCCTTTTTGAAAATTTTTGCTATTTTTTTATTTTTTTCGCGTCCTGCTCACAAACACGTCCAACACACATGATATCAAATTGAAATCTACTGGACTGGACCGCCACTCCCTGAATTTCCGTATTATAATCAAGCAGGAGCCGTCCTCCGTTTTCAAAGGTCACCGTATTGGAAACTCTTCTTGTCGCTACGGTAAATTCAAAGGCTGCAAAATCCGTATGATAATTGCCGCCATATCTTGCATTTTCAGAAAAAGTCATGACAGAAGAAACAACGCCCTCCCGAATCAAAGTGACAACGCCGCGGTCGGCCATGTCAAAAGACAACGTATTGACAGCCGGTCCATCCTCCCCCATAACCTCATCGTAACGGATTTCGATGCGCCCCTGTTTATCACAGGTCATGACGCCGTCGCCGGTGATTCGGATGTTATCTTTCTCCGTTTCGTCGCCCTCTCCCCGGCTGATTGCGGCAAGGATCTTAATTTTTACTCTTCTTTTCATCATAAATATAGAAAAGCATGCCGGATAGACGGATTTCCGTCCATCCGGCATTTTCCTTTATAATAATTTGATAAAAATGTACTTGGACGAAAACCAGCTAATGGGAATTTCCATCAGTCATGAATCTCGATCAGGCTTTCACGCCACATGGAAGGCGCCTCATATCCAAGGAAATTCACCGTTGTCGCCGCAATATTGGCAAGCCCCATTCCCTCTTCCTTCTTCAGCGTATACCGACGGGAATAGAAATTATCATATAAGATGCAGGGGACAGGACTCAGCGTATGACTGGTCTTCGCCTTCGGCGTACCGTCGGGATTCGTTTTTATATTCCCCTTTTTATCCGTCTCGTACATCTCATCGGAATTGCCGTGATCCGCCGTTATGATCGCTACGCCATGCGCCGCATCCACCGCCTTGAGGATTCTGGCAAGCTCAAGGTCCAACGATTCGATAGAAATGACGGTCGCTTCATAGTTTCCGGTATGGCCGACCATGTCCCCGTTCGGGAAATTGGCCCGGATAAAGCGGTATTTTCCGGATTCTATCGCTTCAATCACCTTATCGGCAATCAAGGCGCACTGCATCCACGGACGCTGCTCGAACGGAACCACGTCAGACGGGATCTCGACATAGGTCTCCGTCTTTTCGTCGAATTTGCCGCTGCGGTTCCCATTCCAGAAATACGTGACATGACCGTACTTCTGCGTTTCGGATACAGCAAACTGCGTCACGCCTGTACCGGCAAGGTATTCGCCCATCGTATTGGAGATAGCGGGAGGTGCGACCAGGTAACGAGACGGGATATGCAGATCGCCGTCATATTCCAGCATGCCGGCATACAGCACCTTCGGGACACGGACGCGGTCGAATTTATCGAAATCCGGCCCTCCCTCGAACGCCTTGGAGATCTCGATGGCGCGGTCGCCGCGGAAATTGAAGAACACCACGCTGTCCCCGTCCTCAATCGTGCCGACCGGCTTTCCGTCTTCTGCGATGACAAACGCCGGAAGGTCCTGGTCGATGGCACCCGTCTCCCTGCGGTAGGTCTCAATCGCCTCCTCGGCGGAGGCAAACTGCCTGCCGTCGCCGAGCACGTGCGTATGCCATCCATCCTCGACCATCTTCCAGTTCGCCTCATAGCGGTCCATCGTGATCTTCATCCGGCCGCCGCCGGACGCGATCTTTATGTCAAAATCCGCGCAGCGCAGCGAAGACAGGAACGCTTCGAACGGACGCACATAATCCAGCGCCGAGGTCTCCCCTACATCGCGTCCGTCGAGCAGGATATGGATCCTGACCTTCTGTATGCCGTCTTCCTTGGCATGCGCTGCCATCGCCTTCAGATGATCGATGTGAGAATGCACGTTTCCATCCGAAAAAAGCCCGATAAAGTGCAGCGTGGAATGGTTTTTCAGGCAGTTGGAAACGAGTGCTTTCCAGGTCTCTCCCTCAAACAGCTTACCGCTTTGGATCGATTCGCTGACAAGTTTCGCCCCCTGCGCGAAAACCTGTCCGGAGCCAAGGGCGTTATGTCCGACCTCGGAATTGCCCATATCGTCGTCCGACATCAGCCCGACCGCCGTCCCGTGCGCGCGGAGCTTGGTCCAGGAATAGTTTTTCATCAGCATATCGAGTGTCGGCGTATACGCATTTTTCACCGCGTTGCCGGGACCGTCCGGCGCAAGTCCCACGCCGTCCATGACAATGGTCACAACAGGCCCCGAAACGCCAATTCCTTTTTTAAGTGGATTCAGTTTTGCCATATCGGTTTCCTTTCTCTTTTACATAATACAATATTCAATGTTATATTATACCGCGCCGCCGGATTTCTGTCAATATTTTCTCCCTGCAGTTCTCGAAATATATCAGAAAAAACCTCGCACAGGATCGACTGCGGGATGATTCCGGCCACAGCGGCAGATTCCAAAGAGGCGGCCCCGCCGATCCGCAGCAGCTTCCGTTCACCTGTAAAAGCCCATTTTATTTCCCATACATTCGTCTGACAATCCATCTTACAAGCCTTGCCGGCAGAATCTTAGAGAGCAGCACGTCAAGGCGGTAGGAGAGCCCCAGCGTACAAACAGGTCCGGGATTTTGGGCAAGGGCAATCCGGGCAATTCCAGCGCCCGCCGTCTCACAGGACATGCCATTTTTCTCATCCCGCTCCATTTTGGAAACCGAGCGCCCGATCCTTCCTCCATAAACATCGTCGCCCGCGTGCTGCTTAACACGCGCCGCCGTAAAACCGGTCCGGATATCCCCCGGCATCACGGCAACCACATCGATACCAAATGGCTTTACTTCGTCGGCAAGCGCAAGACTGTAGGCGCTCACCGCCGCCTTTGCCGACGAATAATACGCCTGGAACGGGATCGGAAGCGCCGCTGCGACCGAGCTGATATTGACAATCCGTCCGCCGCCCGCGCTGCGCATAACGGCAAGCACGGCCTGCGTGACATAAGTCATCCCAAAGAAATCCACCTCAAACAGGCGCTTTGCCTCTTGTGCATCGGTAAATTCGACGGCGCCGGATATCCCGTATCCGGCATTGTTGATTAAAATATCGATCCTTCCCGCTTCGCGTATCACGCGGTCAACCGCCGCTTGTACAGCATCCCTGTCCGATATGTCTGCGCCAATATGAAAAATCCCCGGATGCTCAGCCTCCCGCCTGCTGATCTCATACACCAGACAACCATGTGCGCGCAGCGCCCTACAGACGGCAAGGCCAATCCCGGAGCTTCCTCCTGTAACCAAAGCCACTTTTTGCGTCATCTATTCTCCCCCTCCCCAGAAACGACCCTTCCAGACGCTCACGCCTGTACATCACAACATCCGCCCCGCCGCAGGCCGCCGGCACTGCGGTTCGGGCACCGCTCAACCGTTTTCGTGCTATTGTATCATCTTTTTGCGGACATTTCAAGCGACTATGCAATATTTTTCTATTTTCTGCAAAAATCGAATAAGATTTTGTCGAAAAGAAAACAATAATAATCAAATATTAAGGCAATCTTAAACTTTGCGTGGTTGAAAATAAAGATTTACCATGCTATAATGATGCTGTAGCAAAGCTTGAAAGGAAGGATGCTTTCCATGTATGACAATTTGATCGCCGTCTGTGATATTCTCCTTTTCCTCATCGGACTGTTTTATATTTATCGGAGTATCTACGCGGTCGTCGGTGTTTTTCACACGAAAAAATTTGAAAAAGCAAAACGGCATCACAAATACGCCATTGTCATCGCCGCCCGCAACGAAGAAGCGGTCATCGGCAACCTTCTTGACAGCATTGCAAAGCAGGATTATCCAAAAGCCCTGCTCACCGTATTCGTCGTAGCCGATAACTGCACGGACCATACCGCTGCCATCGCAGAAGCCGGCGGCGCCGTCGTTTATCAGCGCTTCGACAGAGAGCACTGCACAAAAGGCTATGCCCTGCAGTACCTGTTCGAGCAGATAGAGCGGGATTATTCGATCTCCAGCTTCGAGGGCTTTATCGTTTTAGACGCCGACAATCTCCTCAAAAGCGATTATGTCAGTCGGATGAACGACGCCTTTGACAGCGGGGAAAAAATCATCACTTCCTACCGCAACACCAAGAACTTCGACGACAACTGGATCTCCGCAAGCTATGCCCTGCACTGGCTCCGCACCGTCCGGTTCGAGAGCCGTGCGCGCTCCGCATTCCATGTCGCGACCAGGATCCAGGGCACCGGCTTTCTGTTTTCCAGCGAGCTTGTAAAAAACGGATGGCGTTATACTTCTCTTACGGAGGACCGGGCATTTTCCGCCGACGCAGTCGTCATGGGCATCCATATCAGCTATCAGCACGAGGCGCAGTTCTATGACGAGCAGCCCAGCTCTCTGAAGATCGCGATGCGCCAGCGCGTCCGCTGGTCCAAAGGGCATCTGCAGGCATTCGTTGAATCCGGAAAAAAGCTGTTTTTCAATATCTTCAAGCGCAAGAGGCTCGATCAGAAATTCGTTTCCTATGATATGCTGCTGACCAACGTGCCGAGCTGCCTTTTATCCATCCCGCTCAAATGCCTGAAATTTGCCTTTATGATCTGCAGCTGCATCGCGCTTGGCCAGTTTTATAATGAATGGCAGTCCTTGATCCTTGGCATCCTTCTCACCGTTTTATTGGAGCACGCCGCCAACATTCCGGTCGCAGCGCTTCTGTTCCTCACAGAGAAAGACAGGATCAAGCCGATCAAGTGGTATAAAAAGATTCTTTATTGTCTGACATTTCCGCTCTTTAGCATCATAGGAGACCTCTCCACCTATATCGCAGTATTTCGCAAAGTAAGCTGGAGGCCCATCCCTCACAAGGCCTCCGTCAAAATCGAGGAGCTGGAATCGGCGCCGGGATAATTGCAATTCTTCATAATTGGATGGATCAGGGAATACAGCCGAGGAGGAAGCCGGCAGCCGGCTTCCTCCTCGGCTTTTCATATAAAGCGCGCCCGGCGCCGCCCGCGTCTTGCCCCGCAGAACGGTCATTCGGCGTACCAGCCTTCTTAAATCCTGCGGGCTCTCCCAGAGAGGCATCGGCGGTCTCCCTCAAGGCGCCATGACTATATCCGCCATCCGCCGTTTTCATGCAGGGCGCAGCAGCCGGAGCCCTTTATCCTAAGCAGGAGCTTCCCTCTCCTTTTCCGCGGCAAACATCGTCATGGCCTTCTTCCAACGGACGACCGCAGAGCCCCTTTGAGCGGCCGCGCCGAAAAGCCTGTCTTCCGTTCTCTGCTGGAAAGCACCGTCCGTTTTCTTCGCGCATGGCAGGTTCTGAGCTTTCTCACGAATTCACCGTCATCCC
>CALWJT010000042.1 GCA_944381075.1 uncultured Clostridia bacterium | reverse complement strand
AAGTTACTTCAGTTTCACATAAAACTCTAAGTTGATATAATGTCAAATTCATATGTGCCAATATTACCAAAACATCTGTCCTTATTGATTCATCAGGATAATATAATAACATATGAAATACCGTTCGAGTTATGGATTTATTAGACAATAGATCCACAACATCGCATAAAACCTCTTTTGCTTTTTTATGTAGCAATGTATGGTATATAAATCTTATCAAAATAGGTTCCTCGACATTGTATTCTTTATCACCTTCATTTTCTTGTATCCAAGATACTAAAATTGAATCAGTTTTAGTATCTAATACCTTATTTATAATCTGTTGAAGATTATTATCTGCCGAATATCTGTATAATTGCATTTGTTATTGCCTCCCAATTTTTTTCTACGACACTGTATTGCTTCGAAGATAATGCTGGATGGTTTTTCATCGGTTGCATATCTAAACCAATTGTTGTATTTGGCCCATTACCGCTTACATGTGCATGCGGAACCTGTCTCCCGCGCAAAGCGGTATCGCATCTGTCCAGCCCTTCTCCGGTACCCGGAACAGGTGTGTCGGCGTCGCAGTCATTGCAGTGCTCTATGTACGCCAAAAAGCATGATATTTTTCTCCCGTGGCGCAGCGCCAAGATCTGACGCTGCGCCACGGCTTTCTATCCTGTTTCCTTTGGCGCTTTTTATGAGCAGCCGGTCGGGAAAAGCGCTTTATCCTACGTCGGAGGGGGATGTCTCTTCGACGGCGGCTGTCCTTTGCATGGCGGCGGCGAGCCTTTCCATAAGCTCCTTGCCGAATTTCGGCGTTCGGTCGAAGCGGAAAAGTCCGTTCTGCTCTTGTTCCACGTCGTAAAGCTGCGTATAGCAGGCGCCGCAGATGCGCGGATTGCGCATCAGGATCTCGATCATGGAGACATACCGGACCGCAAACTCCTCCGGCGATTTCGGCGTATCGCCGTATCCCCAGCTTGCCTCGTCATCCGACCATCGGATACCGCCGTATTCGCTGACCATATACGGCTGTCCTCCGTAGGACTGCCTGCCCGGGCGGTTCTCAAAGACCTCGCCGTTTTCGAACGCATCGTACCTTCTGTGATAGGCGTCGATGTCCTGGCAGTAGTCATGGATATCGTAGAGATCTGTTATCACGTGATAATTTCCGCTCGTATCGATGACAGGACGCACCGGATCGAGCTGCTTGGTTTCCCGGTATATTTCCCGAAGGAGAGCGTCCGCCTGCCTTTTGCCGTCTTTGTCCCACGTTTCGTTGAAGGGACACCAGCCGATGAGGGAGGGATGGTTATAGTCGCGTGCGACGGCTTCCGCCCATTCCGGAAGGAAGAAGCGCAGCCCGTCGGGGTCGGTATGATCGAAGCCCCAGTTTGCATATTCTCCCCAGACGAGATAGCCGAGCCTGTCCGCCTCATAGAGGAAACGCCTCTCAAAGACCCGTTCGTGCAGTCTTGCGCCGTTGAAGCCGAGCCCCTTCGCAAGCTCGATGTCTTGGCGGAAGGCGTCGTCATCCGGCGCGGTATAGATGCCGCCCGGATAGTAGCCCTGGTCGAGCACGAGCCGCTGAAAGACCCGCTTGCCGTTGAGTCTCAGGCAGACGCTGTCGAGCTCGATTTTGCGCATGCCGAAGTAGGAGTGGACCCTGTCGGTCCCGCCGCAGGACGAGATCTGTATGTCAAGGTCATAGAGGACGGGCGATTCCGGCGACCAAAGGGCGAGCGTGTCGAGCTCGATCATGGCCTTCAGCGTCTGCATCGTGGTCTTTGCCGCGGTAAAGCCCGTCCGCCTGCCGTGCAGAGAGGCTGTCAGCGCCACCGCCTTTTCTCCGGTCCCGCCGAACGAAAGCTCCAAGAACAGGCGTCCGTTTTCGGGGTCCGGATCGAGCTTGATGGCTTTCAGATAGGTTTCAGGGACAGTTTCCAGCCAGACCGGTGCATAAATGCCGGTGCATCGGGTATACATGCACCCATAGGACGCCGCGCGGTCGCTTTGCTTTCCGGACGGCTCGAACGGATGGCGGGGATCCCCCTCGCAGCAGACCATGAGGACATTTTCCCCATCCGTCAGGCGCTCGGTGATATCTAAGGAGAACGGCGTGTAGCCGCCGCGGTGGATTCCGGCCGATATGCCGTTGACAAAGACCTCCGTCGTATGATATGCCGCTTCAAAGTTGAGAAGAACGCGCCGGTGCTCCTGCGGATGCAGCGTCACGGTCCGCCGGTACCAGCAGGCGCCGATGAAATCGCGGTATCCGATGCCGGAGAGCTCGCTTTCCGGACAAAACGGGACGTTGATGGTCCTCTCCAGACGGCTTTTCCGCGGGAGTCCGCGTTCTCGCCCGGAGCGGCCGAAGTCGAATTCAAATTCCCATGCGCCGCAAAGACTGGTCCAGCTTTCCCGGACGAGCTCAGGACGGGGATAAGCTTCTCTTGCCATTGTAAAAGTTCCTTTCGGGAAAAGATTTTGCTTTATCGTATCACAAAAGAAAAAAGAAGTCAACCTGCGCGGCATTTTCTTGTTTACTTTTTTCAGCCTGCATGATAAAATAGAACAAAACCTCAAAACGGAGAAGCGGCATGCGGCGACGCCGGACAGAAAGCGGGGAAGTGCTTTGAGTGGGTCCGGCAGGACGGCGGATATGGCGGGCGCGCTGCAGACGGAAAGGGCTTAACGCATTTGCTTCCGTCCGGAGAGGACGCCGTATGCTCATGCGGACGGCGGGAAGGCTTTTTGAGAGATACGGGAGCTTTTCCTCTTCCTTCCCGCTTGGAAACAGAGCGTCTGCTTCTGCGCCCGCCTGCCGGCACGGATACGGGCGTTCGGGCTTCTGTCCGACGGGGAAAACGGCCGCTTCCTTTTATGGCTTCCTGCAAAGCAAAGGAGCGGACAGTCCTCTTCGGGAGCGGATAGGATCCGTCAAAGGCGGCTTTGCCGCCGCTCGTCCTGCGGGGACCGGTCTCCGGTCGGTTCCCTCGGCGCCGGCGGGCGAGGGAAGCCATGATTTCGGTGAGGTGAGGAACGTATAACGGAGGCGGTGCGCGCCGTCATGGAGCGGAAAGGATGCGGCTTCCGGTACGTATGACGCAAAAAGACCGGCGGACGGCGCGGTCGGTACCGCCGTCCCCGTCGGGAAAGACGTCCCGCCGTTTTCCGGACCTGCCGGATCGATTTTGTGGGCGGGACGCCGATTCATAAGGATTCAGCAGGGCGATATCCGAAGCATTGGGCAGAAAAAGATATTTCTGCCGGAGGAGGGAGAAGGAGAAGAGCATGGGAATTCATAAAGCGAAATGGGTGAGGGCGGATACGGATGCCGTCCCCGTTTTCCGCAGGGAATTGGAGATTAGGGAGCCGCAGAGCGCGTCGGTCGAGATCTGCGGGCTTGGCTTTTTCGAGCTTTTGATCAATGGGAAAAAGGTGTCGGATGACCGGTTCGTGCCGTCCTTTTCCGATTACGGGAAGCGGGACCTTTCCACGCTTGCCTATCCGACCCGCGACCGCTTCCGCTACCGCGTCTATTACCGGCGGTATCTGCTTGCTCCCTATCTGCGGAAGGGGACAAACCGGATGGAGATCCTCCTCGGGGACGGATGGTACCGCCAAACGGAGCGGACGGCGGAAGGCCAGCTCTCCTATGGAGAACCAAGGCTTGCCTTTTCCCTGATGGCGGACGGGGAAGAGATTGTCTCGGATGAAACGCTGGAATGGCGCGATACGCCCATTGTTTTTCACAACCTTTTTGCCGGTGAGACGCAGGACTTTACGCATGCGTGCGGCGCATGGCGTCCGGCGCTGCCGACGCAGGCGCCGGACGGGGCGCTCTTCCCCGACGTTTGTCCCGCGGACAGGGAGATCCGGAAAATCAAGCCGGTATGCGTATTTCAGGACGGCGGGCGGACCGTATGGGATGCAGGCGAGAACCTGTCGGGCGTTGTCCGCTTCGTCATGCCGGCGTGTCCCGCGGGGACAGAGACGGTCGTGCGTCACGCCGAGCGGATCTCCTCGGACGGCACGCTGTATACGAGCTCCGCGGGCGATATCGTCCAGACGGACCGCTATATCGGCGACGGAACAGAGCGGTGCTGCGAGCCGCGCTTCGTCTTTCATGGATTCCGGTATTTTGAGATCACGGGTCCGCATAAGACGGTGGAGGTGCTGGTCATCCACAGCGACATCCCGGTTTCCTCCGCCTTTTCCTCTGACCGGCCTGTACTGGACTGGCTGTATGCGGCGACGGTCCGCAGCCTTCTTGCCAATATGCATGCGGGCGTCATTTCCGATTGTCCGCACAGGGAGCGGCTCGGCTATACCGGCGACGGACAGCTTACCTGCGATACGGCGCTTTTGCTGCTTTCCGCCGCGCCCTTATATGAAAAGTGGCTTCTCGACATCGCGGACGGGCAGGATCCCGAAACGGGACATATCCAGCATACGGCGCCGTTTTACGGCGGCGGAGGCGGACCTGGCGGCTGGGGCTGCGCGATTGTGACGGTGCCGTATTTTCTGTTCCGCCATACCGGAAGGACGGACGTCGTAAAGACCTTCTTTCCGAACATGGAAAAGTGGGTCTCCTATATGGAATCCCGCATGGAGGACGGCCTTGTCGTGCGCGAGGAGACGGGCGGCTGGTGCCTTGGAGAATGGTGTACGCCGGAGGAGATAGCGCTGCCCGCTCCGTTTGTCAACACGTATTTTCTTATCAAAAGCCTTGACCGCATGGCGGAAATGGCGGCAGCGCTCGGATGGGGAACGGAAACGCTTCGCCGGAAGCGGGCGGCGGCCTGTCAGGCGCTTCGGGACGCCTATTATGAGGAAGGAGCACGAACCTTCTGCGGCGGCGTTCAGGGCGCGGATGCCTTTGCGCTGGACATCGGGCTCGGAGACGCGCAGATGGCGGCGGCACTTGCCGCGAAATATGAGGCGGCGACGGCATTTGATACGGGGATCTTCGGTACGGACGCTCTTATCCGCGTGCTGTTTGAAACGGGATACGCCGATACGGCGGTAAAGCTTCTCTGTTCGACGGGGGATAATTCGTTCGGCGGTCAGATGGCGCGCGGGGAAACGACGCTCTGCGAAAGGTGGAACGTGCGCTGGGCGTCGCACAATCACCATATGTTCGGCGCCTGCACGGGCGCGCTGTTCCGGTATCTTCTGGGGATCGGAGAACGGGAGGGGGCGCTTTTCCTCTCTCCCTGCGAGCTGAAGGCGCCGCTTGCTGCGAGAGGAAGCCTTTGCACCCGCTTCGGCCGGGTTTCGGTCGAACGACATACGAAGGGGGATAAGACCATGTTCGAGGTTTTCTCGGAATCGGACGCCGTTTTCGCATTCCGTGCAGAGATGCAGAGAATCCCGGCGGGGAAAACGGTTTCCCTGGTATTCGGCGGCGGAAACGGCGAATCATAAGAAAATACCAAAAATCCGCGATTATTTCCTTGTTTATGGGACGCGGCTTTGCTATAATAAAAACGAATTTTAGATGAAATCGGAGGATTTCCCGTTATGGATATGAAAAAGTGGATGGATGACTTGAGAGAGGCTCCGGCGAAAAAGGCGATGCCGGTTTTGTCCTTTCCGTCCGTGCAGCTGATGGGGATCAGCGTAAAAACGCTGATCTCGAGCAGCAGCTATCAGGCGGCGGGCATGAAGGAGATTGCCCGGCGTGTGGACAGCGCGGCTTCCGTCAGCATGATGGACCTTTCCGTTGAGGCGGAGGCGTTCGGCTCGGCGGTGAAGGTCAGCGACGACGAGGTGCCGACGGTCGTGGGCCGGATCGTCGAAACGGAGGAGGATGCCGAGGCGCTGGCGGTCCCCGCCGTCGGCGCAGGACGCACGGGGCTCTATGTGGAAGCGATCGGCAGAGCATGCAAGCTCATTACAGACCGTCCGGTATTCGCCGGCGTGATCGGACCGTATTCGCTTGCCGGAAGGCTGCTCGACGTATCGGAGATCATGGTGCTCTGCTATGAGGAGCCGGAGCTTGTGCATACGGTGCTGAAAAAGGCGACGGCATTCCT
>CALWJT010000041.1 GCA_944381075.1 uncultured Clostridia bacterium | reverse complement strand
GGTGGGATTCGAACCCACGTGCCCTTTCGGACAACTCGATTTCGAGTCGAGCTCGTTATGACCGCTTCGATACGTCTCCATTTAATGATTATTCAATTTTTGGGGCAAATAACATGATTTCGAGTCAGGCCCGTTATGACCACTTCGATACGCTTCCTTATGCTTTGCTGCTTGGAACGCAAGCTATTATACCATATCCCTCCCCAGTTTGTCAAGCAAAATACCGAACGAAAAAGAACGAATTTTGAGCTTCCGGTAAAATTCACACTCTGCTTAATCGTCATTCACATTTTATTTACGTCCGCGTATTATACTAGAAAAACCGCATAAATTTTAAATGAACGGGGAAACGGGTGATAAAATGTCGAATATACTTGAGATCCCGTCGCTATTGGATCTTGAAAAAACCATAGCGGTGGATCTTTTTTCTTCCTTTCGAATGCCTTGGGAGGTCCTTGCGAGCATCCGAGAATTTATTCTTTCATTGGGAAAGTCCTTATCTCCTGATTTTTTTTGGCATCCTGAGGACGACGTCTGGATCGCAAAGACGGCGTCGATAGCGCCTTCCGCCTCCATACAGGGGCCGTGCATCATCGACGAGGAGGCGCAGGTCCGCCACTGCGCGTTTATCCGCGGCGCAGTGATTGTAGGAAGGCATGCCGTTGTCGGCAATTCTACAGAATTGAAAAACGCGGTCCTGTTTGACCGTGTTCAGGTGCCGCATTTTAATTATATCGGAGATTCGGTGCTGGGATACCGCTGCCATATCGGAGCAGGAGGCGTGACTTCGAACGTCAAGCTGGATAAGACCGATGTTTCGGTATGCTATCCGGGCGGGAAGCTGGAAACCGGGAGGAAAAAATTCGGCGCTGTTCTCGGAGACGGTGCGGAAATCGGATGCCACTGTGTCCTGAATCCCGGAACCATTGTTGGAAGGGGAGCCATCGTATATCCGTCCTTATCGGTACGGGGATATGTGCCGGCACATTCCATTTATAAGAACCGCCATGAAATCATCGGGATAGAGCCCCGAGAATGAAAGGGAAAACATATGGGTAGATTGTTTGGTACAGATGGAATACGCGGCGTTGTGAACGAGACGCTGACCTGCGAGCTTGCCATGCGCATTGGCAGAGCGGCTGCTTCTGTGCTTTGCGACGGACGGCGCAGACGTTCGATTTTTGTGATTGGAACAGATACGCGCATCTCGTCCGACATGCTGTCGTCGGCGCTTACCGCGGGTCTTTGCTCTGTGGGCGCGGATGTGATTCTGCTCGGAGTCGTCCCGACGCCGGCGGTGGCATATCTGGTAGAAAAATATAAGGCGGATGCGGGGATCATGATATCCGCTTCCCACAATCCGGCGCTGTATAACGGAATCAAGATCTTCAGCGGGGACGGCTACAAGCTGCCGGACGCGCTGGAGGAGCAGATCGAGGCCATAGTGCTGGACGATGCTTCGATGCCGCCGCTCTGCGACGGACGGGAGGTCGGCCGCGTTACCCGCGGGACCGGTGCGGTCAAGGATTATGTCGAACATATCAAAAGCACCTGCCCGTATTCGCTGTCGGGACTGCATATCGCGGTAGACTGCGCGAACGGGTCCGCCTCCGTGACGGCGAAAAGGCTTTTCTCCGAGCTTGGCGCCGATGTGAGGATGCTGTTTGACAAGCCGGACGGCATGAACATCAACGACGGCTGCGGCTCGACGCATATGGAGGCGCTGACGGACTATGTCGTGAAAAACGGGCTGGATCTCGGCGTTGCCTTCGACGGAGATGCCGACCGGTGCCTCTGTGTGGACGACACGGGAAAGCTCATCGACGGGGATTTCATCATGGCGATCTGTGCTTTGGATATGAAGGAGCGCGGCAAGCTCTCGAAGGATGCCGTGGTGGGGACGATCCTGACAAATTTTGGATTTTCCAAATTCTGTGAGGAGCATGATATCCGGTTTGTTGCGACCAAGGTCGGGGACCGGTTCGTTTTGGAGGAGATGCTGCTCGAGGAGTATTCCTTCGGCGGGGAACAGTCCGGGCATATCATCTTTCGGGATTTTGCAACGACCGGAGACGGGGAACTGACGGCGGTCCAGCTTCTTTCCATGCTGCGCCGGCGCGGCTGCCGGCTTTCCGAGCTGTCCTGCGTGATGACGAAATACCCGCAGATCGCGCTCAACATCGGCGTTTCTGCGGAGGGGAAGCTTGCGTTTTATACGGACTATGAGATCAAGAAGGCCATCGACGATGCGAAGGCGGCTCTCGGTACGGCAGGACGCATTGTCGTCCGCCCGTCCGGAACGGAGCCGCTCATCCGCGTGATGACGGAAGGGGAAGACGAAGAGCAAATCGAAAAGGCGGCGCGGGCTGTTGCGAATGTGATTGAAAGCCGCCTTTGCCATCACGAATAAGGAGGCGGGGATCATGTGCGGAATCATAGGCTATACCGGAAGAAAAAATGCGGTGCCGATCCTTTTGGAGGGGCTTCGCTGTCTGGAATATCGTGGGTACGACTCAGCGGGGATCGCTGCGGCGGGAGCGGACGGGATCGTCTGCATGAAATCGAAAGGACGGATCTCCGATCTGGAGGCGCTGCTGGAGGCCCGATATCCGAAGCTTATCTCCCATACGGGGATCGGACATACGCGCTGGGCGACGCACGGTGCGCCGTCCGACGAAAATGCTCACCCCCACGGAACGGGGCTGGTATTCGCTGTCCATAACGGTATCATTGAGAATTATGCCGAGCTTCGCGTGCGGCTGAAAGCTCTCGGCTACTCTTTTCACTCCGATACCGATACCGAGGCGGCGGTCTGCCTTATCGATTATCATTACCGCAGGCTGCGGGATCCTGTTTCGGCCATTGCCGCCGCTGTGCGGGAGCTGCGCGGTTCATGGGCGCTCGGCATCCTGTTTGCGGACCGGGAGGGAGAGCTTTATGCGACCCGCCATGAAAGTCCTCTCGTTGCAGCGTCGGAGGATTCTGGTTCCTATATCGCATCGGATATCACGGCGCTGCTCGATCACACCGACCGGTATATACGGCTGGACGAAGGGGAAATCGCATTTTTGAACGCGGACGGCGTGCGGGTCTGCCGCATGGATGGGTCTGTCGTAGAAAAGGAGGTCCAGACAGTCACCTGGAACCGGGACGCGGCAAGACGCGGCGGATTTGCTCATTTTATGCTCAAGGAGATTCACGAGGAACCTGAGGCGATCCTGAGGACCGTGGGCTCCTGTACACGGGGGATGCTTCCGGAATTTGACGCGGACCGCTTGGATTGGGAGGCCGTCTGCCATGCGCCTCATATCCACATTGTCGCCTGCGGGACCGCCATGCACGCGGGACTTGTCGGCAAGCGGTTTATCGAGCAGTACGCCGGTATCCCGACCTCGGTGGAGATCGCTTCCGAGTTTCGGTACAGCCCGCCGATCCCTGCAAAGGGAGATCTTTTCATCGCGATCTCCCAGTCCGGCGAGACCGCCGATACCTTGGCGGCGCTGCGGCTCGCCAAGTCGCTTGCGATGGATTCGCTTTCCCTTGTGAACGTTGTGGGATCGAGCGTCTCCAGAGAGTCGGACAGCGTCATCTACACCTGTGCCGGTCCGGAGATCGCAGTCGCCAGCACGAAGGCATATCTTGTTCAGCTGACTGTCCTGTATCTGCTTGCCGTCCGTCTTGGTTTTGCGAATGGGAACCTGTCGGAACAAGAGGCGCAGACGCTTGTCGCGGCGCTTGCGAGCGACGCGCCGCCCGCCGTATCCCGTATGATCGCCCGTTCGCAGGAGATCCGGACGGTGGCTGAAAAAATTCAGAAGGCGGAGGATGTTTTCTTTATCGGACGGGGGATGGACTATTTTCTCGCCGAAGAAGCTTCCTTGAAGCTCAAGGAGGTATCCTACATCCACAGCGAGGCCTATCCCGCGGGAGAACTCAAGCACGGGACGATTTCTTTGATTACGGACGGCGTCCCCGTCGTCGCTATTGCGACGTCCCGCGCGCTGTATGACAAAATGATAAGCAATATCAGAGAGGTCCGCGCGCGCGGCGCTTTTGTCGTGATGCTTTGCGGCGAGGATTTCCCGGAGCCGGAGACGATCGCGAATACGGTGATCCGCCTGCCGGCACTGCCGGAGGCGCTTATGCCGCTGCCGGCGGCAGCGGCATTCCAGCTCCTTGCTTATCATGCGTCGGTTTTGCGCGGCTGTGATGTCGACAAGCCGCGCAATCTTGCCAAATCCGTTACGGTAGAATGACCGGCTCCGATAGGAGACGGGATACGGCGCTGTGCAGGGAAGAGGCCTTTACGCCGTCGGTGCAGAGACGCCGAAGGATATCTACGGCGTCTCTGCGGCTGCGGGAAACGTCGTAGAGAAATTCTTCCTGCGGCGTCCCGTTTTCTGTCGTCGTGACAAAGAGGGAATAGACCCATCCCTCAGAGAACGCATCCGCTGTCTCAATAAGACGGAAAAGGCTTTCTCCGTCCGTGAGTCGGACCGATTTTGTCAGGATCACGCATCCGTTTGTCCGCTTCATGGCTTTCTCCTTTCCGCATAGGCGCTGGACAGGGCGGCGCCTATGCTTTTTTGATGATGACCGGCCGGCTGCTTTCTATTATAGTGTCCGCAGGGAAAAGCGCAAGCGGATTCGTGCCTGCAAACCTGCATTTATTCGACGCGGTTCGACATCGAATCGAGGCGGAACCAGCGAGAGCCGGATTTGCTGTCGATCGGTGTCGCAAAGAGGATAAAAATACATGGAAAAGTGATAGAATCAATAAAGATGCAAAATTCGGACAAAGATTTTCGATAAAAATGTATAAAAATACATACATCCATTCCATTGTGCAGGCAGCAAAGAAAAAGCCGGACAAGCTTTGTCCGGTAGAGAACAGAAGCTTCAAAGAAGCGTTCCTGCCCCTCTGAGGCGGATGTCGTCATGCGTGCTTTTCTTAGCGGCGGCATAACAGCATGGGAGGGCTGCCTAAACCGGCAGCCCTCCCATGCTGTCTATGAGGAAAAAGAGGTTCCAAACGGCAAAGCCGATTGGAAGCACCGCGCACAAAAGATCACAAACGGGAAAATACCTCGCGTGCGCACTGCGTCTGAACAGAACAAAGAACGTCCCGAACTCGGACTGATTGCTCCAGGCAAAGCCCCAGAGGATGGCGGGGATCTGTATGCCGGCGAGAACGACCGACCATGCGGCGGCGGCAGCCTGAAAAGCGGGGATCCAGCAGGATGCTGCCACGAAGACAGAATAGACAAGCGTTGCGGGCAGAAGGGCGGCGTTCAGCCGATATCCGAGTCCCAACCCGATCTCGCGATGCGCCTTCTCAAAGAACCAGTAGTTCCGAAGGCCTTTTTTTGACTTTCGGAGATAGGTCTTGCTTTTTCCCTTGGCACGCAGGCACGCGTCCATGCAAAAGCGGAGCGCCCAAAAGACCGCGGCGCTGAAAAGCACATAGCTGATATGAAAAACAAAAAACTTCATTTTTTTGTCACATCAGGGGAGCGAACAGACGCAGGAAGTCCTGAAAGAAGCGGGTGACCATGTTGCCGCGGCATTCCTCCTCGCGTACCTCGTGACAGATTTCAAGTGTTTTCAGAAAATCGTCGCGCAGCTCTGTTACCGCCTCGGTCTTGTACATCCAGACGCCGCATTCAAATTGCAGGTATAGGCTGCGGAAGTCCAGATTTGCCGATCCGATGGTGGCGACAGTATCGTCCGAGACAAAGGTTTTGGAGTGTATAAAGCCCTTGGAGTATTCGTATATTTTCACGCCTGCGCGAATCAGTTCGCGGTAATAGGAGCGCGTCGTGAAATGCACGAGCCTTTTATCCCATCGAAACGGGGTCACGATCCGCACGTCGACGCCGCTTTTCGCAGCGAGCGAAAGCGCGGAGAGCATACTGTCGTCGACCACGAGGTACGGCGTGTTGATATAGACGTAGTGCTTCGCGGTATTGATGATCTGCAGATAGACGTGCTCGCTGACGTTTTCAGAGTCATACGGCGCATCCGCATACGGCTGGACCCAGCTGTCGTTTTTGACGACGGGACAGGGAACCTCCTTCCACGGATAGTATTTTGTGACATCTTCTTCGGAATTGCCGTTCATCATCCACATCTGAAGGAAAATCAAAGCCATGCTCCATGCGGCTTCTCCCTCCAGCCATACGCCGGCATCCTTCCAGTGACCGAACGGATGGATGGCATTGATGTATTCGTCGGCGAGATTGAATCCGCCGGTGAAGGCGACCTTCCCGTCGATGGCGACGATCTTGCGGTGGTCACGGCAGTTCTGGGTCGCCGTGAGCAGGGGCTTGAATTTGTTGAACACCAGACAGCGGATCCCGCAGCTCTTCAGCTTTTTCGGATAATCCTTCGGGAGCCGCAGAAAGCAGCCGATATCGTCATAAAGGATGCGGACGTCCACTCCCTGCGCTGCCTTCCTTTTTAAAATCTCTAAGATGCTGTTCCACATGATGCCTTCTTCTATGATAAAGAACTCCAGAAAAATATAAGCTCTTGCTTTTTCCAGCTCTTGGAGCAGGACCTTATAAATTTCTTCCCCGGGGGAAAGATACCGGGTCCGCGTGTTTTCGTATACGGGGAACCCTGCGAACTTATCCAGATATTCGATCTGTCTTGCATGAGAGGGAGAACCGGCCAGCGCATGCTCATACCGGTCTCCCGCCTGCCAGACGTCGTAAAACGGCGAGACCGATGCCGCTTGCCGGTGAGAGGGCGAATCTGCGCTGCCCTCGGGGGAGGCGGTCGATGGCTCCGTCCTGCCTGCCGCTTCGTCCTGCGCCTTTTGGGTCGCAAGCGCGTTTTTGTCTCCCGGCAAAAGCGCGGCGGAGCGTGTGACATTGGCGATCTGATACATTTGTCTGCGCAGCTTTTTGGAACGGGTCTGATATCGAAAAAGCAGGTACAAAAGTCCCCCGAAGATAGGAAAAACCAGGATGGTAAAAACCCATGTCAGCTTGTATGCGCCCTTGTCCCTTTTTGCGATGATGTGCAGGGCGACAAGGAAGCTGATGATGTGGAGCAGCCATTTGATGATGACCGAAACCCGGCTTTGGCTCACCAAAAAGAAAATCAGGAAGGCAAACTGCAAAAACAAAAGAAGGATGATAAAAAAACGCTGGCGTACAAGCGTACGAAACCATTTGGTTCTTTTTTTCAAATTGTCCTCCGATCCTGCCCGAACATGGCTGTTGAAGCCTGAAAAGGCGTTCTTTTTTTGATTCCTTTTATATATTATATCAATTTTTCAGAGGAAAATCAATAGGAAATGCGGGTGATCCTGTTTCATATTGCTGGGATTTGTCGGTTTTTTTCTGATCCTCTGAGAAAAAAGCGCTTATCCTTTTGAAAAGTGATTGACAAATGGAGAAAAGGATGCTATAATACAAAAGATGGAAAAGAACTTTTATAGTTTTTTCTCCTTGCTGCGGATAAATTGAATGGATGTCCGCGGCCTTATGTCCAGAAGGAGGTGCAAATCAGATGGAAAAGAAACTCGTATCCTATGAAACGATGTACATCGTCGATTGTACGGGCACGGAGGAAGCTACCGCCGCTCTTGTAAACAAATTCAAGACGCTTATTGAGGAGAACGGCACGATCGAGTCCTTCGACGAATGGGGAAAGCGCAAGCTCGCATATCCGATCAACGATTTGACGGAAGGCTATTATGTCCTCGTGAATTACAAAGCAGAACCGGACTTTGTAGCGGAGCTTGAACGCATTTTCAACATCACGGAAGGGATCATGCGTTCGATGACGCTCAGGGTCTGAGGAAAGGAACGGTATATTTGTATGGCAAGTCTCAATAAAGTGATCCTCATCGGTCATATGACCGCGGATCCGGAACTCAAGCAGACGCCGAGCGGCGTTTCTGTTTGTTCGTTCTCGATAGGAGTGACCCGCCGATATACAAAAGCCGGAGAGACGCCGCAAAGCGATTTTATCAATATTGTCGCATGGAGAAGTACTGCGGAATTCATTGCGAAATATTTCAGAAAGGGCAGCGCGATCTGCATCTGCGGCTCGCTTCAGACACGGAGCTGGACGGCGAACGACGGCTCCAAGCGCTATGCCACCGAGGTCGTTGCCGACGAGGCAAGCTTCGTGGAGCGCAAAAACGATTCCCCGCGAACGGATGATTATCAGGCGCCGACCTTCTCCTCAGGCGATACGGAAACGCCGAAGTTTGAAGAGATCGCGGGCGACGATGATCTTCCGTTTTGACGGGAGTGCTCAAAAACTAAGAGAGTAGGAGGTTTCATCACGATGGATAGAGAACAAAAGCCGGTCCGCCAGGGCGGCAACCGCAGAAGAAAAAAGGTTTGCGTGTTCTGTGCGGAAAAGGTAGAAAAGATCGACTATAAGGATGTCGCAAGGCTGAGAAAGTTTACCTCGGAGCGCGCAAAGATCCTGCCCCGCAGAGTGACGGGAACGTGCGCGAAGCATCAAAGAGAACTGACGGAAGCCATCAAGAGAGCGCGTCATGTTGCGCTTCTTCCGTTTATCAGCGATTGAAAAATCAAAGTCCGGCAGGATACCAGAGAACGCGGTATCCTGCTTTTTTCTATGCGGAAAGGGCGGCTTTGCTTTTTTTGACATGGTTTTGCCTGCGGTGCGGGAAACGGAAAAAATAGCGCTTGACAAGACAAACGATACATGCTATAATAAATAAAAAGCGATGATAAAGAGAGTACGTGCCAAGGAGCCCAGCAGAGAGCCATCGGACGGTGGAAGATGGCGGGAAGCGCGGTACGGAATACACTTTTGAGCTTCGCACCGAACTCGGAAGAAGGAAAGTAGGCTGCGGCGGGTGCGCCCGTTAAAGCGCCGGAGTGTGTCGGCACTCCATGAGGCGCATCGCTGTAAGGCGTGCGCAAACTGAGGTGGTAACACGAATTTTCGTCCTCTGTCCCTTGTGGGGCAGAGGATTTTGTTTTGGAGGAAACTATGGGTATTTATGAAGAATTACAGGAAAGAGGTCTCATCGCGCAGGTGACTGACGAGGCGGAGATCCGCGACCTTATCAACCGGGGCGGCGCAAAATTCTATATCGGCTTCGATCCGACGGCGGACTCGCTTCATGTCGGGCATTTCATGGCGCTTTGCCTCATGCGCCGCCTGCAAATGGCGGGCAATCGTCCGGTCGTGCTCATCGGAGGCGGCACCGGATACATCGGAGATCCCTCCGGCAGGACGGATATGCGTTCCATGATGACGCCGGAGACCATCCAGCACAACTGCGATTGCTTTAAGCGTCAGATGGAGCGCTTCATCGAGTTCGGCGAGGACAAGGCCATCATGGTCAACAATGCGGACTGGCTCCTGAAGCTCAACTATATCGAGTTGCTGCGGGACGTCGGCGCCTGCTTCTCCGTCAACAATATGCTGCGCGCGGAATGCTATAAGCAGCGAATGGAGAAGGGGCTCAGCTTCCTCGAATTCAACTATATGATCATGCAGTCTTACGACTTCTATTATTTAAGCGAGCACTACGGCTGCAATATACAGTTCGGCGGAGACGATCAATGGTCGAACATGCTGTTCGGCACGGATCTCATCCGCAAGAAGACCGGAAAGGACGCCTATGCCATGACCATCACGCTGCTCATGAACAGCGAGGGCAAGAAGATGGGAAAGACCGCCAAGGGCGCGGTCTGGCTCGATCCGAACAAAACGACGCCATATGAATTTTATCAGTATTGGCGCAACATCGACGATGCGGACGTTATGAAATGTCTCAAAATGCTGACCTTCCTGCCGCTGGAGCAGATCAGCGAGATGGAGAGCTGGGAGGGGAGCCGCATCAACGAGAAAAAAGAGATCCTCGCCTATGAGCTGACCTCTCTTGTCCATGGAAAAGAGGAGGCGGACAAGGCGCAGGCGACCGCGCGAGCTATCTTTTCGGGTGCGGACAGCGAAAATATGCCGACGACCGAGGTGGAGGAGACGGCTCTTTCCGACGGCAAAATCGCCGTTGTCGATCTCATGGTGCTCGGCGGGCTTGCTCCGTCGAGAAGCGAGGCCAAAAGGCTTATTCTCGGAGGCGGCGTCACAATGGATGACGTCAAGGTGACGGATATCGGAGCTGTTCTGGATGCCGCCTCCCTGCAAAAAGGCATCGTTATCCGCCGCGGCAAGAAAGCGTTCCGCAAATTTATACACAAGGTATGAGCGCCGAACCGATCCTGATACGTGAGCTTCTGCCAACGGAGCTCACGCCGTCGCTGTTTTCCTCCTTTGACCGCTACCAGCGGGTGACGCGCTGCTGGCGCAAGGAAAACGGAGCGTGGATTCTCAAGGATATCGCGTTTGTAGAGCAGTGGGACGACGGCGATTATCGATCGCTCGTTCAGGCGCTTTTACGCACGTGTCGGACAGGCGGCACGGTGCTCGGTGCGTTCCGTGACGGCGCGCTTGTTGGCTTTGCCTCTGTGGAAAACGAGCCGTTCGGGACCGCATGCCGCTATCTCCAGCTTTCGTTTTTCTACGTTTCCTATGAATGCCGGCGCCAGGGCATCGGCCGTCTCCTTTTCGAGAGGGCGGCGCGGACGGCGCGAGGCAAGGGTGCGGATGCGCTTTATCTTTCTGCGCACTCCTCGGAGGAAACGCAGGCGTTTTACCGCGCGATGGGCTGCCGGGAGGCCGCTGAATACAACCGGTCGCTCGCGGAAAAGGAGCCGTGCGACTGCCAGCTCGAATACCGGCTCTCATGAGTGCTCCTGCGAAAAAAGAGAGGCGGCATCCCGCTTTTCCGGTGTGCCTGTCCCTTTTTGGCAGCGGATGTTGCCGGCAGAGGTTCTATCCTCTTTCATATTTTTTCTGGAGCGGATCGAGGCGGTGCCGGAGATGCGGCGGCACGATGACCTTGGCAGGCCTTGACAAAAGCGATCCCGTTTTGTAGGCGGGAAAGCCGTGCTTCGTCGGGCGTACAATTTCAAAGAAGGCGCGTCAGCCGGATCCGGCTGACGCGCCTTCTTTGAGATAAAATATTCTGTTTCGGTCCGGCAAATGCGACGCTGTCTGCCGCAAATGGCTATTCTTCGCCGCCGTGACGGCAGCATGCTTGATCGCCGGCGCTTTGAACAGAAAAAGTCCGATGCAGATAGGATAGCAAAGACAGATGGATGCCGACGGCAAAGCCGGCTGGAGAAGAGAGCTTTCAGAATGCTCATCCTCTCTGTTTTCTTTATAGCGAGCGGTACAAGAAGCATCCATATGAAAATAAAATGGCAGGGCTTCCTGCCATGCCAGGCAGGGATAGGCGCCATCCCAGAAATCCGTTTCCAGCAAGGGAGCGGGTTTTGATACGCTTTTGTCATTTGCTTTTGGAAAGATATTGGCTTATGTGCTGGCGGAGCGTCATTGGACATGGCTGCGGACAGACTTGTCTCCGTCCGAAAGGCTATGACGGCGTTTTTCCATTAAAATGCGACCCGGGATGGCTGCCTTTCCGTATGGATAATATTGGTTCTCCGATAAGATTCGGATGACGACCCCCCCTCTGTCGGCTTGTGATAGGCGAGGAACACTTTTTTTCCATTCAGCACGGAGAAGTTTGGCCTTAACAGTCCGCGGGTCTGTGCGATGGCATGGGTCTGCGCCTCCATCCTGCGTCCGCCGCTGTCCTGCCATGTCACGGTGAAGGTGACGCCTGAACCGGGATACGGCTGCGGATCGGTGAGCACCGATTCATAAAAAGAGACGGAATCCCGGCATTTCAGGATCTGCCGCATCCGATAGCCATTGATGGCCGCGCTGGGAACGCAATAAAGAGCGGTTGGAATGAGTGCAAGCATAAACCGAAAGCTGTGAGCAGCCAGAGAAAGCAGGATAAAGAGGGCCGCCGCGGCGGCAAGGCCGATGCCGCTTGCCAGAACAGCTTTTTTGCATATGGCATAATCGAGCGAACCGCGCAGGCATTTTTCATTTTCTTCTATATTTGTCAAAAGAGCTCTCCTTTTGAAATAAAGAAGGCGGAAATGTCCGCCTTCCTGTTAGTCTGCCTGCTCTCCGTACCTCGCCTTTACCGCGTCGCCGAATTCCTTCACGCTCTTGTAGTAGGCGTCCGGCGCGGAGCCGTCCGCGCGCGGCGCGATATTGAGAAGCAGGTTGCCGCCCCATTTTCTGCACACCTCGTATTGGTGCATGGTCGTTTCAAGATCGCGGTACTTGTCCGCATTTTTCACATAGGACCAGCCCCCGCCGACGTGCCAGATGTGGCAGGTTTCCCACGGTCCGTCCGGCTTTTCGTCGGGAAGCCGGCACTCGAACTGCGAGCAGTAGTCCCCGACGCCCCACAGACGGTCGTTGACGACGATCTGCGGCTGAAGCGCGCGGATCTCTTCGATGGTGATGACCTGACTTAGATCGTCGACCGTTCCGTCGAACCATAGAAGATCGATTTCGCCATAGCCTGTGAGCAGCTCCCGTATCTGTGCGTTGACGTAGGCGATATGGCGCGCGATATGCTCCGGCGGCATTTTGGGAAGATCCCCGATTTCCTTATGGTCGATATCTTTATTCGGGCGGTCCGGAAAGCGCGCCGAATGGGAACCGTACATAAACGACATATATTTCTGATCGAAGCGCCAGTCCGGAGGCGAATAATAAAGTCCGACCTTCAGTCCGACCTTGCGGCAGGCGTCGACGTATTCGCCGACAAGATCGCGCCCGTTCATGGTATTTTTCGTGGAAAAATCGCTTGCCGCGGACGGCCATAGGGAAAAGCCGTCGTGGTGACGGGTCGTGAATACCGCATAGGAGAAGCCGGCGTCCTTCGCCGCGCCGAGCCACTCTTCCGGATGATAGTGCTCGGGATGGAATTTCTCCGCGAGTGCCCAGTATTCTCTGGGCGTCACGATGCCGTTGCCCTTGGCGCGTCTCTCGGGATTGTCCATCATGCCCCACGAAATGTCAAGATCTCCATGAACTGTGGAAATTCCATAGTGGATGAAAAGCCCGAGCTGTACGGGATGGAAAAACCATGCAGCGCCGGGATGGGTCGTTCTTGGGAACGCATGGTCCGATACGGTATTTCCGATGATCTCATGCTGTTCTGCTACGGTTTGATTCTTTTTCATATGTTCCTCCTTTGGAAAAATCTGAAAGCCGCCGTCTGTTTATTCGGTATGCGCGGCGTCGAGCAGCTCCCTTGCCGCGGCAAGGGACTGCTCTGTGACATGCGCGCCGCCGATGATGCGGGCGATCTCCGCTTCGCGCTCCTGACGCGTCAGCTCGCGCACGGAGGATTCCGTCCTGCCGTCCCTTTCGGCCTTGGAAACGAAAAGATGCGTATCGGCGATCGCGGCGATCTGAGGCGAATGGGTCACACAGATGACCTGTGTCCCGCCTTCCGTCACCTCGTGCAGCTTGACGCCGATTTTGTGGGAGGTCCTGCCGGAGATGCCCGTATCGATCTCGTCAAAAATCAGCGTTCCGGTATGCTCTTTGTCGGAAAGCGCACATTTCAGGGCGAGCATCATGCGGGAAAGCTCACCGCCGGATGCTACCTTGGAAAGCGGAAGGAGAGGCTCGCCGGGATTTGCCGATACAAGAAAGGACACCTTGTCCATCCCCTCCGGGGAAAAATCTCCAAGAGGGGAAACGTCGATGTGGAAGCGCACGTTTTCCATGTCGAGGAACCTGAGTTCCTCTGTGATTTTCCGCTCCAAGCATGCGGCGGCAGAACGCCGCTTCTCGGTGATCCCCGCGGCGATCTCCTTCATTTGCTTTTGGATTTCAGCAAGCTCGTTTTCGAGGTCCTCCGCGAGCTCGTCGGCCCCCTCCAGCTCTCGGAGCCTTTTTTCGGCGTTGTTCCGATAGGCGAGGATTTCCTCCGCCGAGGAGCCGTACTTTTTACGGAGCTTTTGCAGATTGTCGAGTCGGGTCTCGATTTTGTCCAGCAGCTCGGACGGATTTTTCACGCCGATATCGCATTCGCGGCGGACCGTCTCGGCGATGTCCTCGATGCGGTAGCGAAAGTCCGTCAGCGTTTCCGAAAAAACGCCGGCATCGGTAAGCATACCGTCCAGCTCATCGATAGCCTCGGCAGCTTTTTCGATGAGATCGCAGGCGGAAAGGCCTTTTTCGTTCCGGTAGAGCGCGCGGTAAATGAGCTTGGCATGCTTTGCGACCTTTTCGGCGTTCTGAAGCTTTGCACGCTTGGCCTTCAGCTCTTCTTCCTCGCCCTCGCGCGGTTTTACCGCGTCGATATCGCGGATCTGGTATTTCAGAAGCTCGATGGCCCTTGTCTTCTCCTGCTCGTCCCGCATGACTGCGGAAAGGCGGCGCTTTGCTTCGGCGGCGGCATGGTATAGCTCGGCGTATGACGTCTTTTCAGCGGCGCAGTCCGCAAACGCATCGAGAAAGGGAAGACAGCTGTCCTCCTCGAGCAGGAGCCTAGTTGCGTGCTGTCCATGGATCCCGATAAGCCTTCCTGCGATTTCCCGCATGACGGAGAGCGGGACCGCTCGTCCGTCGATGCGGGCCGTGGAGCCGCCGCCTGCTGTGATGTCGCGCTGTAAAAGCAGCGTCCCGTCCTCCGGCTCGATGCCAAGCGCTCCTGCCGCTTGCCTGACATCGTCTCCGATATCGGAAAAAAACGCCGATACGGTCGCTTTTTCTTCCCCTGTACGCAGAAGCTCACGGTAAGCGCGCTCCCCCATGATAAGACCGATCGAATCGATGATGATGGATTTTCCGGCTCCTGTTTCTCCCGTCAGCACAGTCAGCGCCTTTCCCGGACGTATACGCTCGTTTTTGATAATGGCAATATGGTTGATATATAGCTCTGTCAGCAAAAAGCATCCGCCTTTCTATTCTTTCGCGTTTTCCATTCCGATGATGTCCTTGACGAAGGCGGTAAATTCCACCGCCTTCTCGTCGCTTCTCACGACGATGAAGATCGTGTCGTCGCCTGCGATGCTGCCGACGACGGAATCGCCGGATAGCGCGTCGACGGCTGCCGCCGCTGCATTCGCCATGCCGGAATAGGTCTTGATTACGACGATGTTTTCCGCATTTTCCGCACTGAGTATGGTTTCCCGCATGATATTTTTGAGCTTGCTTTCATTGCCTGCGCCTTCATTTGCTGCGGCGGCATACCGGTAGCCTCCGTTTTTTGTCGCCGTTTTGACGAGGCCGAGCTGCTTGATGTCGCGCGATACCGTCGCCTGCGTCACAGGATAGCCGCTCTCCCGCAGCTTTTCCAGCAGGTCGTCCTGCGTTTCGATGATATTTTCCCCGATGATCTCAAGAATTCGCGTATGGCGGGAATTTTTCATGGGCGCTTCTCCTTATGCTTGGATTTATTTTCTGTTCAGCTTGGTTTCCAGAATATCGAAAAAACGGTCGCTGCCGATCTTGACGATCTTGGCGGTATATTGTGATCTGCGAATTTTGATCTCAGAATCACACGGAATATAGGTGCTGTTTTTTCCGTCGGCCGTGATGAGGATGTCGGTATTGTCGGCCTTGGTCCGCCCTTTTACGGTAAGCTCCGCCTCCGGCGAGAAAAGGACCGAGCTGCGCAGCAGCGTATGCGGGCAGATCGGCGTTACGGAAATGAGACTTGCTGTCGGCTCTGCCACAGGACCGCCCGCGGAAAGGGAATACGCGGTGGAGCCGGTCGGCGTCGAGACAATCAGGCCGTCCGCCCGATAGCCGAGCAGCTTGCCGGCACTGCTGGAAAGCTCAAATTCTGCAATTTTTGAACGAGTACCGCTTGCGATGACGACCTCGTTGAGCACGCGCTGGCGGTGTACGGTAAATTTGGCGGCGATCTCTACATCGAGCATCATACGGTCCTCAATGGTAAAATCCCCGCTTGCAAGTGCGGAAAGGTCTGAGATCCGATCCCGCTCCACAGCGGTGAGAAAGCCGAGGTTCCCGAGATTGACGCCGACGACGGGCTTCGCGCTTTCCGAGGCGCGCACACAGACATCAAGCATGGTCCCGTCTCCGCCGAGAACGGCGATCATATCCGCGGATTCCAGCAAGTCCCTTTCGCTGTATATCAGCTGTACGCTGTCTCTTTGATCTCCGAGACGGTATTTCACATTTTGATTGATGAGCACCTGTATGCCGCTTTCCGTGAGGACTCTGACGGCTTCCTTGGTATAGGCAAAATCGCTGTCGCATTCGAGCTTGGTGAATACGGCGACCTTATTTGGCTTCATTCTTCATTTACCCCCTGAAATATCGATTGGCATTTTGGAATTTGGTTTTTCCGGCGCCGCTACGGCTTTTTCGATGGCACCTGCGGGAAGGGAAATTTCCTCGCCCGCGCGGAAGAGCGCGAGGTATTCGCGGTTGCCGTCTCCGCCTGCAATGGGCGACGGAATCAGCGACTGCGGGAAAAGTCCGTGTTCTTTTGCGGCGGAAAAAAGCGAGGAGATGACGGCGGCATGGACCTTTCTGTCGCGCACGACCCCGTTTTTGCAGAGCTTATCGCGCCCCGCCTCAAATTGCGGCTTGATCAGGGTGATCAAAGCCCCGCCCTTGGGCAGGATCCTTGCCACGGCGGGATAAATCAGCGCTTGTGAAATAAAGGAAAGGTCACAGACGGCAAGACTGCATTCTGCGTCGAGCTCTTCTCCTGTAAGTGCGCGCGCGTTGACGCCCTCCATGGAAATGACCCGCGGATCCTCTTTTAGGGACGGCGCGAGCTGCCCGTGTCCTACATCTACAGCGATGACGCAGGCGGCGCCGTGCTGCAAAAGGCAGTCGGTAAAGCCTCCCGTAGAGGCGCCGAGATCAAGCGCCGTTCTGCCCGCGACGTCGAGCCGGAACGCCGCGAGCGCCGCTTCCAGCTTGACGCCGCCGCGGCTGACATATCGGGACGGCTTCAGAATGGCGATCCCAGCGGGGTCGGCGGAGTCCGGAATCTCCTGCGACGGTTTTCGGATGGGCGTACCGTCCACCATGACGCCGGCTTCGATCAAGGCCTGCGCATGGCTTCGGCTTCTGGCCAATCCATGGATATGAAGAAACCGGTCGGCACGCATAAAATGTTTCCTTTCGCGTAAGCATATACCGTTTTCCGAACGGTTCGCCTTGTCTTTGGTCCTGCCGGAAAACGGATGGTTTTCTGTATTATAGCATATTCCGATTGGCGATTCAAGAGAGGCGGGAAAGATTTTGCTTAACTTTGCATATGGGACAGGTATATCTGTATAAAAATACAAATTCGTTTTCCTGTCCGTTTTTGAAAAGCGGGGGAGATGCTTGTTTACAACATCCATTTTTTGTGATATAATAAGAAAAAACATTTTTGCGAAAGGAAAGCATGCCTTTCCGGTGTGGACGGCATGCCGCGTTTTCGGCAGGGAAAAATAGAAGCCAGCCCTTTAAAAATAAGCTTGAGACGGAGAGAAAATAGGATTTTCCAATAGAGCTTTTTGAAATCGCCTTGCCCGCGGAAGGGCAGTGGCAAGACAATCCGGGAGTGCTGGCCCCGGAAATCCATTGCTGTGCGGCAGCCGCGTTCCAAGAGGAGGAAAAGATGAAGATTCGAGAAAAAATAAACGGCGCGGTCGTCTCGGAATTTCTCATGCTGACGGCGGGCTCTGTGATTACGGCGGCCGGCGTATATTTTTTCAAAATGCCGAACCATTTTTCTATGGGAGGCTTCAGCGGCCTTTCGATCCTGCTCGGCGAGCTGCTTTCCGTCAATACCTCCTTGCTTGTCACCATCCTCAATCTGCTTTCCCTTGCCGTGGGATTCCTTTTCCTCGGTTGGGGCGTCGGCGGGAAAACGGTATACTGCACGCTTCTTTATACGGCGATGGTCAATGTTTTTGAATGGCTTTGCCCGATCGAGGCAGGTACGAACCTGACGGGAGAGATCGTTCTTGAGCTGATTGCGGCGAGCCTGCTCGGCGCCGTCGGCGCGGGACTGCTTTTCAAGTGCGGCGGCAGTACCGGCGGGACGGATATTTTAGCGCTTGTCGTGCGTAAGTTCACAAGTGCCGACATCAGCATCTGCATGATGGCCGCGGACGGACTGATCGTCGGCGCCTCCTTCTTTGTTTTCGATGTGAAAACGGGGATCTGCTCGGTGATCGGGATGCTCATCAAGACCTCTCTTGTCCAGACGGTCGTGGACAGCTTAAACCGAAGGAAGAGCCTTATGATCATTACGACGGCGCCGCATGAGATCACGCATTATATTACCGAGACGCTGCACCGTTCCGCTACGATATGGGAGGCGCAGGGAGCTTTCACGGATTCAAGCAGGGCCGTTATCTTTTCCGCGATGACGACTTATCAGGCGGCGAAGCTGCGTGATTTCGCCAAAACCGTGGATGAGCATGCGTTTGTCACCATCAATAAGACGAGCGAAATTTACGGGAAGGGCTTTCTTCCGTTCGGCAGAAATTGAACATCCTGCCGTCGCGCGGTCATTTTGTTTCGTCTATCGCAAATAAAAAGCGCCTGTGAAGGACCTTTTCCCTCATAGGCGCTTTTGGATTTTATTTTGGCCGGCATTCCCCTTGAGCGTTTTTTTGGACGCTCGCTTTCAGCGAAGCGTCGATCAGCCCGCAAAAGAGCGGATGGGGCTTGTTCGGACGGCTCTTGAATTCCGGATGGAACTGGACGCCGACATAAAAGGGATGTGCGAAAACTTCTACCGTCTCCACGATGCGTCCGTCGGGAGATGTCCCTGCGACGGCGAGGCCTGCGGCGATCATTTCTTCTCGGTAATCGTTGTTGAATTCATAGCGGTGGCGGTGTCTTTCTTTTATAAGGTCCGTCCCGTAGCAGCGATGGAGCACGGTGCCCGGTACGATGCGGCACGGATAGGCGCCGAGGCGCAGGGTCCCGCCCTTGGCGATGGCGGCGCTTTGATCCGGCATGAAGTCGATGACCTTGTGCTCGCTGTTTTCATCGAACTCGCCGGAATTCGCGTCGGAGAGCCCCAGAACATTGCGGGCAAATTCGATGACCATGATCTGCATGCCAAGACAGATGCCGAGCAGCGGCGTCGCGCTTGTTCTCGCGTATCCGGCGGCCAGAATCATACCCTCGATGCCGCGGCTGCCAAAGCCGCCGGGAATGATGAGTCCGTCGCAGCAGGACAAAATTTCCGCTGTGCCGTCGGGGGTCAGCGTCTCGCTGTCGATCCATTTGATGTCGACAAACGCACCCGCCGCGTAGCCCGCATGCCGCAGCGCCTCGGCGACGGAAAGATAGGCGTCGTGCAGCTGCACGTATTTGCCGACAAGTCCGATGGTGACTTTTTTGGTTCTGCCCTCGATTTTGTTGATGAGCTCGTTCCATTCCGTAAGATCCGGCTCCGGCGCGTTGATGTCAAGCTCTCGGCATACCACCTCGGAAAAGCGGCTCTTTTCCAGCATCAGCGGCGCCTTGTAAAGCACCGGAATGGTGATGTTCTCGATGACGCAGTCCTCTTTTACGTTGCAGAACATGGCGATTTTCTTGAAAATATTGTCCTCGAGAGGCTCGTCTGCGCGCAGGACGATGATGCCAGGATTGATGCCCATGCCGCGCAGCTCCTTGACGGAATGCTGGGTCGGCTTTGTCTTATGCTCGTCCGAACCGCGCAGGAAGGGAACCAGCGTGACATGGATGAACAGGCTGTTCTTCGGCCCCAGCTCGAGGGAGATCTGGCGTACCGCCTCAAGAAAGGGCTGACTTTCAATATCGCCGATGGTGCCGCCGATCTCCGTGATGACGACATCTGCATCGGTCTTTTTGCCGACGCTGTAGATAAATTCCTTGATGGTATTGGTGATGTGGGGAATGACCTGAACGGTCTCGCCGAGATATTCGCCGCGCCGTTCCCTGTTGAGAACGCTCCAGTATACCTTTCCGGTCGTAAGATTGGAGTATTGGTTGAGGTCCTCGTCGATAAAGCGTTCATAATGACCGAGGTCGAGGTCGGTTTCGGCGCCGTCCTCCGTGACATATACCTCGCCGTGCTGATAGGGACTCATCGTGCCGGGGTCGACGTTGATGTAGGGATCGAGCTTCTGTGCCGCCACCTTGAGTCCCCTCGCTTTGAGCAGGCGTCCGAGGGACGCCGCCGTGATGCCCTTGCCGAGGCCCGATACGACGCCTCCTGTTACAAAAATATACTTTGCCATCGTTTTACACTCCCTCCTTTTTATCCTGAGCTCTTTGCTAATTTTCGTAGGTCTTGATGATCCCGTCTGCGATTTCCCGTCGGGTCTGGCGGGTATCCATGGCGAGCTTTTCTATATAGCGGTGCGCATCTGCCTCGCTCATGCCGAGCTTACCGATGAGCAGCCATTTGGCGCGGTTGACGATCTTCCACTCATCCATTTTGGATTTGAGCGAATCTGCTGTGCTTCTGGCGGCGAAAAGGCGTCTGCTGACCGCGCAGGAAAGCTTGACTGCCGTTAGGATGGCCGCCTTGCCGGCGGGTTTTGTCAAAACGAGGACGCCCGCCTCCTCCGCTTTTTTCGTTTGCGCCGTTTCTGTGCGGACGAGCAGCAGTACGCCGGCAAAGCTGCTTTGCGCACAGCGCACGGCGAAGGCGCCGCCTTCGTCGTCCGCAAGCGGCGCATTGATGACGATGACGTCAATGGGCGTGCGGGAGAGAAGTACTGCCGCTTCGGCGGCGCTTCTTGCATGAATCATGGAGAGCGGGATGTCTTTTGCAAGCTCTTCAAAAAATTCGATCCCTTTTTCCGAGCCGGACACGACAAGCATTCGTCTGCCGTGTGCCGCCGCGCTGTTTTCCGAATCCATCGGGCACTCCTTTCTTGCCGGAAGCTCCCAGTGCTTTGGTCAGTCTGTCATCCTCCGGCTTGGAACGCAGATCAAAACAATGCTTTTATTATAAAATACCGGAATTTCGCTTGTCAAGTATTCTAAAAAAATTGAGGCGTTTTTTTTCGAAAAACTCTTGACAAGCGGAAGAGTGCAGAGTATAATACATCTATATTGTTTTTGACAAAGGCGTCAAACGACAAATGGGTTCGTTTGCGCCTTTTTATATTTTATGCGGATCCGAACCCTCAGGGACACAGCAGATGACAAAAAAGAACAGATGGAAAGCCGCTGAATGGCGGACGGGAGGAAACGATGAAAACGGTACCAGAATTTTTCGGCTCTTGCGTATTCGACGATTCTACCATGCGGGCGCGCCTGCCAAAGGAGACCTACAAGGCGATGCTCCGGACCATCAAGGACGGCAGGAGCCTTGATATCAACGTGGCGAACGTCGTCGCCAACGCGATGAAGGATTGGGCGGTCGAGCTTGGCGCGACGCATTATACGCATTGGTTCCAGCCGATGACCGGCGTCACGGCGGAAAAGCATGACAGCTTTATTTCCCCTGACGGGGACGGCAGGGTCATCATGGAGTTTTCCGGCAAGGAGCTTGTCCAGGGCGAGCCGGACGCTTCTTCTTTCCCTTCGGGCGGACTGCGCGCGACCTTTGAGGCAAGAGGCTATACCGCGTGGGATCCGACCTCCTATGCGTTCGTCAAGGACGGCGTGCTCTGCATCCCGACCGCGTTCTGCTCCTACAGCGGCGACGCGCTCGATAAAAAGACGCCGCTGCTGCGCTCGATGGAAGCGATCAACCGGCAGGCGATGCGCGTGCTGAAGCTGTTCGGCAGCGACGTGACCTCGGTCAAAACGACGGTCGGTCCCGAACAGGAATATTTTCTGGTCGACAAGGAGGCTTATGACAAGCGTCCGGACCTGATTTACACAGGGAGAATGCTTTTCGGCTCCCGCTCCCCGAAAGGGCAGGAGCTGGACGATCATTATTTCGGCGCCATCAAGCCTCGTGTTGCGGCCTTTATGAAGGAGCTGAATGAAGAGCTCTGGAAGCTCGGCGTATGCGCCAAGACCGAGCATAACGAGGTGGCGCCGGCTCAGCATGAGCTGGCTCCGATCTTCACGACGACGAACATCGCCGCCGACCACAATCAGCTTGCCATGGAGCTGATGCAGAAGATCGCGAAAAAGCACGGCATGGTATGTCTTCTGCACGAGAAGCCGTTTGCAGGCGTCAACGGAAGCGGGAAGCACAACAACTGGTCCATGACGACGAATACCGGCGTAAATCTGCTCAATCCCGGTGAGACACCGTATGAAAACGCGCAGTTTCTGCTGTTCCTTGCCGCGGTCATCAAGGCGGTGGACGAATATCAGGATCTGCTGCGCGTCTCGGTGGCATCTGCGGGGAACGACCACAGGCTCGGCGCCAACGAGGCGCCGCCCGCCATCATTTCCATTTTCCTCGGCGATGAGCTGACCGCCATTCTGGAGGCGCTCGAGTCGGATACCGCTTACAGTGCAAGGGAAAAGACGCTCATGCGCGTCGGCGTGCATGTGCTGCCGAAGTTCCCGCGGGATACGACGGACCGCAACCGGACCTCTCCGTTTGCTTTTACCGGAAACAAATTTGAGTTCCGTATGCTTGGCTCCTCCGCCTCTGTTTCGGACTGCAACACCGTGCTCAACACCATCGTCGCGGAGTCGCTTTCCCAGTTTGCGGATGTTTTGGAGCAGGCGGAGGATTTTGAAGCTGCGCTCCATGATTTGATCGTCAAAACCATTCGCGAGCACAAGAGGATCATCTTCAACGGCAACGGGTATGACGAAGCTTGGACGGCGGAGGCGGAGCGGCGCGGACTTCTCAATCTGAAAACGACGCCGGACGCCATTCCGTGTCTGCTTGCCGAAAAGAATATGGCGCTTTTCTGCAAGCATAAGGTATTTTCGGAGCGTGAGCTCCATGCAAGATATGAAATTTTGCTGGAGTCCTATTCCAAGGTCATCAATATCGAAGCGCTGACTATGGTGGATATGGTCAATCGAGACATCCTGCCGGCTCTCTGCGCGTATGGGGAAAGGCTCGGAAAGGCGGTCGCCGGCAAAACCGCGGCAGCGGATGTCAAATGCGTTTATGAAATCAAAACGCTTGAAAAAATTTCCGCTTATACCGATGTCATTTATGAGGGCGTTCAGCTTTTGGAGGACGCCATCTCCTCGGTAAAGGGAATTTCCGACAGCCTTGCGGCGGCAAAAGCCTTTGAATCCGATGTCATTCCGAAGATGCAGTCGCTGCGCGCGACGGTAGACAGCGCCGAGTGCATCACGGCGTCGGAGTTCTGGCCGTATCCGACATATGGAGACTTATTGTTCGGGGTCAGATAAAGCAAAATCCAATTCAAAAGCGATGACGGAGAAAAGTAACGGGAGCCCCGCCGCCAAGCGAGTGCGGGACGGTGAGAGCCGCACGGCAGGTCCCGCGAACGAACACTCCGAAGCTGCAAACGGAAAGCCGTGAAAGCGGCAAGTATGGGCGCCGTAGGCCGGACGTTACACCGGCGGGGATTTGTCAGAATCCCTGTGAGAAGCAAAATAGGTGGCACCACGGGTACAGCCGCTCGTCCTATTCCTATGGATATGGGAGGAGCGGCTGTCTTTTTATCCTAAAATGATCTTCTATTTTGTACGGCACACTTGCCGGAAAGGAGTACGTTATGTGTTCGATTATGGGTTTTGTCGGGAGCGGACTTTCTCTTGAAAAATTCAAGGAGGGCTTTGAGAAAACAGTCTCGCGCGGGCCGGACAGCTCGAGAATCCTGCCCCTGCCGCAGGGCGGCTGGCTCGGATTCCACAGGCTTGCCATCATGGGACTGAGCGAAGAGGGCATGCAGCCGTTCCTGTCGGAGGGGGACGCCGTCGTCTGCAACGGGGAAATCTACGGCTTCCGTCCGATCAGGGAAGCGCTTGCCGCCAAGGGCGAAGTGTTCCGGTCCGGCTCGGACTGTGAAATCCTTCTGCCGCTGTATCACCGGTACGGCACGGCGATGTTCGGTATGCTCGATGCGGAGTTTGCGATGATCCTCTATGACGGCAGGAAGGGAAAGCTGCTCGCCGCAAGGGACCCGATTGGGATCCGTCCGCTTTTTTACGGATATACCGACGGGGCGGACATCATTTTTGCTTCGGAGGCGAAAAATCTTGTGCCGATTTGCAAAAAGATCCTGCCGTTCCCGCCCGGCCATTATTATGACGGAGAACGCTTTGTATGCTATCGGGATGCCGCACGGGTCGAGCGTGTCTGCTATGACGACCTTGACACGATATGCCGGAACATCCGTGAAAAGCTCACAAGAGCCGTGGAAAAGAGGCTCGATTCCGATGCGCCGCTCGGATTCCTGCTCAGCGGGGGACTGGATTCCTCTCTGGTATGCGCAATCGCCGCAAAGCGGATGAAAACGCCGATCCGCACTTTTGCCGTCGGGATGGACACCGACGCTATCGATCTGAAATACGCAAAACAGGCGGCGGATGCGATAGGCTCCGTTCACACGGAGATCTATATCACAAAAAGCGAAGTGCTGGAGGTGCTGCCGGAGGTGATATCGGTCCTCGGCACCTATGACATCACGACCATCCGCGCCAGCATCGGCATGTATCTGCTTTGCCGGGCGATCCATCGGACGACGGATATCCGGGTGCTTTTGACGGGGGAGGTCTCTGACGAGCTTTTCGGGTATAAATATACCGACTTTGCCCCGTCTGCGCAGGCATTTCAGCAGGAGGCGGAAAAACGGGTCCGCGAGCTTTATATGTATGACGTGCTGCGCGCCGACCGCTGTATTTCCGCAAACTCGCTGGAAGCGCGCGTGCCGTTTGCCGACCTCGATTTCGTCAAATATGTGATGAGCATCGATCCCGCCAAGAAAAGGAACGTCTACGGAAAGGGAAAATATCTGCTGCGCCGCGCTTTTGAGGGGGACTATCTTCCGCAGTCGCTTTTGATGCGGGAAAAGGCCGCGTTTTCGGACGCGGTCGGCCATTCGATGGTGGACGACCTCAAGGCGTATGCCGAGGAGGTCTATTCCGATGCGGAATTTGAGAAAAAACGCAAAAAATATTCCTTTGCCATGCCGTTTACCAAGGAATCGCTTCTTTACCGTGAGCTTTTTGAAAAATTCTATCCCGGACAGGCGGAAATGGTGAAGGACTTCTGGATGCCGAACCGGTCGTGGAAGGGCTGCGACGTCGACGATCCGTCGGCGCGCGTGCTTTCCAACTACGGCGCGAGCGGGGTGTGAGAGCCTGCGGGGAGCTTTTCGGCGGTTCTTGTAAAAAGGTTCCGCGCGGAACGGACAAAGCAGAGGGCGCGAGCGCGGCGGCATTTGCTTTGGAAGGGGAGAGATCTGTTCCGGCCTTCCGTGTTTAAAATGCAAAGCGGGGAGGCGTCCGCCTCCCCGCTTTATGTTCCTTTTTTCGCTTCCAAGGAGTATGAACGGCCGGTGTGCCGTTTGGCCGCACGCATTTCAAAGGCGCAGCGGAAGTCCCGCAAGGACATGCGGGACTTCCGCTGCGCCATGCTGTCCGTCGCTCAGACGATTTTATAGGCGGCGGGAGCCCTGTCCCGTGTCCCGAACGGCTCCGATGGATGTGGGAGGGGCCGGGTCTGTTATATGGTGTTTTTCGCCCGCCAGGCAAGCGGATACATTCCAAATTGCTTTTTGAATGCGGTGGAAAAAAAGCTCTGGTCGCAGTAGCCGAGCCGCGCGGCGACCTCCCCGACGGTGCATTCGGTCTCCGCGAGATAGCGCGAGGCTGCGACAAGACGGGTCCGGCAGTGATAGGCGCCGGGGGTCTCGCCGTATTTTGCTTTGAAAATGCGGATGAGCTGCCGCTTGGACAGATGAAAGCGCTCCGCCAAATCGTCAAGCGTGAACCGCTCGGCGATATGAGTGTCGATATAGTGCCTGAGCTTCGGTGCAAGTCCCGTGTGCTCGCCCCTGCCGGACACGTCTTGTTCCGAATGCCTGCCAAGCGACATAAAAAGATCCAGCATCACATGCATGGACTGCTGCTTGCCGCCGCCATTGTCAGAGGATAAAATTTCCATGAGCTTTTGAAACGGCTCGCCGCTTCCTTTTCGGATGACCATCTCTTCTCCCGCGAGATAGCATTCGGCAAAGGCATCGATGAGCGGGCCGTCGGCGCTCAGCCAAAGCTTTTCGTAGGGCTCGGCTTTGTCGGTTCCGTAATCGACGTCGATCCCCTTTCTTAGATAGATGAGGTCGCCCTCTCCTACCGGATAGGTCTTGCCGCGGCAGGTCACGTATCCCCGTCCGCGCACGACATAATCGATGAGATGGCGTCCCAGCCCGCGCTTGTGCTGGGCATAGCCGGGACGGGGGACGACCCGCCCGATTTGCACGATATAGCCGCAGCGGTCGTGCTCTAAAAGATTCAAATAAAGATTTTCGTTGTAAAGATCACACATCGCCATAGCGTCATCCTCCGAACAGGGTGATTTTATCCTATCATATGTGCGATGAAATGTCAATAAAACAAAAATTTTTGTCCATATCCATCATTGAAAAGGGCTTATGATTGTCGTAAAATGAAGAAAATAGATTCTGATCCATTTCGGAGGTCGTTTATGAAAAAAATCGTCATTATCGGCGCCGGCAGCTGGAATTTTACCCGTGCCATCAGCCGGGATATCCTAACCTATCCCGCACTTGCGGACTCCCATATCGTGCTGGTCGACATTCCGGCGGGAGAGGCTTACATGTATGCCGCTGAAAAAATCATACGAAAAATCATTGTTCAGGGCGGATATCCGGCGACCGTGGAGTCTACGCTGGACCGCAGGGCCGCGCTCAAGGGGGCGGATGCGGTGCTGATCACCATCCGCAATGACACGACGGTCGCCGCGTGGGAAAAAGATCTTACGATCCCGAAAAAATACGGCGTCGATGTCGTGATCGGCGACACGCGGGGACCCTCCGGCATTTTCCGTTTCCTGCGCAGCGCGCCGGCGCTTGCCGCCATCGCACGGGATATCGTCGAGCTCTGTCCGCAGGCGCTTGTCCTCAATTACAGCAATCCCATGTGCATGGTGACGAGCTACCTTCTGCATCTCGGCGTGAGGGCGACGGGCCTTTGCCACAGCGTGCAGGGAACGGCGCAGATGCTGGCAAAATGGATTGGAACTTATATCAATCACGTTTCCTACAAATGCGCAGGCATCAATCATCAGGCGTTTTTCCTCGAATTCAAGGTAGACGGCGAGGATGCCTATCCGAGGATCCGAGAGGCGGCACAGAAACCGGAAAACTACAGAGCGGAGGCTGTGCGCGTGGAGATGCTGCGCGCGCTCGGATATTTTGTCACCGAATCGAGCGGGCACAATTCCGAATACAACGCATGGTTCCGCAAGCGGGAGGACCTGATCGAACGGTATGCGCCGGATTCCTATGCAAGCTCCGTGCGCACCATTACGGAGCGGACCGCCGCGCGCGGCCGTGAAATGGAGGAGATCTTAGCGCAGGACAGCGTGGATTTGAAGCGCGGGCAGGAGTACGCCGCCTACATCCTCAATGCAGTGCTTGGCGATGGGGAGCTGTTCGAGTTCAATGGGAACGTCCGCAATCATGGCCTTATCGCCAATCTGCCGTGGGATGTTATTGTGGAAGTGCCGTTCCTTGCCTCGCGGGCCGGCCTTCAGCCGATGCAGGTCGGCGCGCTCCCGCGTCAGCTTGCCGCGCTGAATACGGTGAACGCACAGTGCGAGGAGCTGGCCGTCGAGGGCTGTCTTGCCGGCGATCGGGAAACGATTTATCATGCGATCTTAAACGATCCGCTCACCGCGGCGGTATGCAGCCTTTCCGAGATCCGCCGCATGACGCAGGAGATGTTCGAGGCGAACCGGGACAGCCTGCCGCAGTTCTATTCGTAAAAGGCGTGCGTCCGCATGCCTAACGCCGCAGACTGCAGGCAGACGGCTCTCCGGAATGGAGCGGGACAGACCGAGATCTGTTCCGCTCCATTCTTTTTTTGCATAATAATCCATAGGAAATAAGTATTTGCTATTATAATGAGGAAATGCTATACTGCTCTTGGAAACGGTCCGGCAGGAAACGGCTGCGGCCCGCGTGCGGCGCCGCACGCGGCGTCCTGCCGCGGTCTGAGCTTCAGAGGAGACAGGACTTGCTGTCGGGCCTTGGGAAGTTTTTCCTTCAATTTTTCATTTCGGGACAGGTCCCGGAAAAAGGAGAGCAGATATGGAACGATATATTGCACCGCTTGACCCACGGGTGGAAAGAACACATGTCAGATACAGAAACCGCTTTGGCATCCTGCTCGCGGGCGATTTGTATACGGCCAAGGACATGGACCGCACGGCGCGTCATGCGGCGATTGTTATCGGCGCGCCGTACGGAGGCGTCAAGGAACAGGGCCCCTGCGTTTATGCGGGGGAGCTTGCCGCGCGCGGCTTTGTCGCGCTGACGTTTGACCCTTCCTTTGGGGGCGAGAGCGGCGGGGAGCCGAGGCATACGTCGTCCCCCGAAATTTTTTCGGAGGATTTCTCCGCCGGCGTGGACTTCCTCGGCACGCTGCCTTATGTAGACAGGACGCAAATTTCCGCGCTCGGCATCTGCGGCAGCGGGGGCTTTGCGATTTCCGCGGCGCAGACGGACAGGCGGATCCGGGCGGTCGTTACCGCGAGCATGTATGATATTTCCCGTGTACAGGCGCGGGGCTGGGAGGACTCCATGACGCCGGAGGAGCGGGGTGCGGCGCTTGATGCGCTTGCCGCGCAGAGATGGCGGGACGTCGACGCGGGCGCACCGGAATATGTTCCCGCCTTTCCGGAGGTGCCCTATGACGAGGTCCCGGCCGAGATCACGGGCGTGGACCGCGAATGGTTCACGTTCTATGCGACACGCCGCGGCCATCATCCGCGCGCCCGCGGGAACTTTACGGTGACAAGCAGCATGGCGTTTATGAATTATCCGCTGGCGTCGCATATCGATGAGATCTCGCCCCGTCCGATTCTGTTTTTGATTGGGGAAAATGCGCACTCCAAGTGGTTTTCAGAATATGCGTACCGCGAGGCGAAGCAGCCAAAGGAGCTGTACGTCGTGCCGGGGGCCATCCATATCGATCTATACGACGACGTGTCGAAGATCCCGTTTGATAAGATCGAAGCGTTCCTGCGCGCGGCGGCGAATCAATAAAAAAATATCGCCGGATAGAGCAGAGACGGCATTTCTGCGAAATCCGGCGAAGGCCATCCCGCCGCTGCGGGCGTGAACTTACGTAAGATTCTGGGAGGACAAATATGAGCAAGAAAATTTTGGTCGTGACGAGCAGCCTTCGGGCAAACAGCAATTCGGATATGCTCGCGCAGGCGTTCGCCGCGGGAGCACAGGCGGCAGGGCATTCGGTCGAGACGATTTCCCTAAAGAAGAAATCCATCGCTTTTTGCCGTGGCTGCATGGCTTGTCAGAAAACACAGAAATGCGCGATCCATGACGACGCGAGCGAGATCGCGGAGAGGATCGGGCGTGCGGACGTCGTGGCATTTGCGACGCCCGTCTATTACTACGGGCTGTCGGGACAGCTGAAGACCCTGCTCGACCGCTGCAATCCGCTTTTCGTTTCGGATTATGCGTTCCGTGACGTTTATCTCATTGCGACGGCGGCGGACGAGGACGTCAGCGCTGTGGAAGGTTGCGTCAAGGGCATGCAGGGCTGGGTGGACTGCTTCGAGCGAGCGCGCCTTGCGGGAACGGTCTTTTGCGGCGGCGTCGATGGACCGGGCGCGATCGAAGGGAATTCCGCGCTGCGGACTGCCTATCAGATGGGCGAAGGTGTATAAGGCCATGAAAAGGTACGGCTTGCGGCTCGTGTGTGTCCTTTGCTGTCTTTTGGCGGCGGGCTGTGCTGTACAAAACGGGTATGAGACGACCCCGTCCCGCTCGGAGAACAGCGCACAGGCAACAGGGCCGGAAGGTATGGAGATGGCTGGCGGAAACGGTCCTGCGGGATCTCCGGACGCCGATGAAACGTCTGCTCCGGCCCAGGAAACAAAGCCGCCCGCGGCGTCGGGCGGCACAGGACAGGAGGATGCTGTGACACTGACCATCACGATAGACGGGATCGAAGCGAAGCTCCTGTTAGAAAAAAACGCCGCGGCTTCCGCTCTTGCAAAACGTCTGCGGGAGGGAGCGGTCACATATACGGCAAACGATTTCGGCGGGTTTGAAAAGGTCGGCGAGCCTCTGGAATTTTCGCTTCCGCGTGCCGATACGTACATCGAGGCGCAGCCCGGAGATGCCGTCCTGTATCAGGGGAATCGAATCGTTCTGTTTTACGGCGGGAACGGCTGGTCCTATACGCGCATTGGACGGCTCGAGGGGCTTTCGCTCTCGGAGCTTGCGGATTTTCTTCGTGCCGGCAAGGGCGCGGTCCGGGTGACGCTGAGCCTTGACGGTTCCGGCTGCACAGAATAGAGAATCGGACGGCGGGGCGCGGAAAGCGCCCCTCGGATCCTCTATTCGTTTTGTGCGGAAAAGCCGGGAGACAGGCTCCGCGCAGTCTTCGAGGCGGCATACAGAGCGGGCGTGGATTCGGGCAAGAGTACCGGCGTTACCTGCTCCGGAAGGCGATGATGCGGCAGAAGGGAAGCGCGTACCGTCTGCCCGCGACGCTCCCGTCAAGACAGGCGCGCTGCGGGCGGAGAGGACCGGAGAAGGACAGAAAGATAACCCCATTGGCTTTTGCGGCGTGAGCCGGGGAGCGCGCCGACGCCAGAAGGGTGGATGCGCCTTGTCTGCCGCGGAGAGCGGACAAGGCCTATTCTGCGCGTGGAATGTGCCGGAATACTGGCAGCTCCTCCCGCACAGGCAAAAAAGATGCCGCCGTCGTGATCCATAAAAATTTTCCATGCCTTTGCGGGGAAAAAACAAAGAAGAGGGAGCCGTCCTTGTCAGGATGGCTCCCTCTTTCGACTTTTGAACGGATCTTGCTTACTTTGCGGCTGATTTTCCGCTTTCGGACTCGTCGGTCACGAGGGCTTTCACGCTTGCGGCAAGCCCGGCGAGCGACTGGATTTCGCTCGGAATGATAATTTTAGTCGCTTTTCCGTCCGCGGCCTTCTCAAAGGCTTCCAGACCTTTGATGGCGATCACTTGATCGGACGGCGCCGCTTCATTGATTTTTTTGATGCCCTCGGCTGTTGCCTCCTGAACCTTCAGAATGGCCTCCGCTTCGCCCTCGGCGGCGCGGATGCGCGCTTCCTTTTCCGCCTCTGCAAGAAGGATCTGGCGCTGCTTCTGCGCTTCGGCGTCCAGAATCATTGCCTGCTTTTTGCCCTCGGCGACAAGGATGGTGGAATTTTTTTCGCCTTCCGCGCGCAGGATCTGCTCGCGGCGCTCGCGCTCCGCCTTCATCTGCTTTTCCATCGCGTCCTGAATCTCGCGCGGCGGGATGATATTCTTCAGCTCGACGCGGTTGACCTTGATGCCCCATGGATCGGTTGCCTCGTCGAGGATGGCGCGCATTTTGGTATTGATGACGTCTCGGGAGGTCAGCGTACTGTCAAGCTCCAGCTCGCCTATGATGTTGCGCAGCGTCGTCGCCGTCAGGTTCTCGATGGCTGCCATCGGAGCCTCTACGCCGTAGGTGAAGAGCTTGCAGTCGGTGATCTGAAAGAATACGACCGTATCGATCTGCATTCGGACGTTGTCCTTGGTGATGACGGCCTGCGGCTGGAAGTCTGCGACCTGCTCCATCAGCGAGATCTTTTTCGCGATCCTCTCGACAAAGGGAATCTTCCAATGCAGTCCTGTGCTCCACGTCGCATGATAGGTCCCCAGCCGCTCGATGATATAGGCGCGCGCCTGAGGGACGACCTTGATGTTGGCGATGAGAACGATTAGGAAAACTGCGATAACGATGCTCGGGATGATCCATTCCATAGTGTTGCACCTCTTTCTTCAAATGAAAATATGTATGGCTATTTTTTGCAGATCAGCTTTACGCCCTCGATGGCGACTACATTTAAAATTTCTCCTGTTTCATAAGTGGTATCCTTGTCATAGGCGCGGGCAGTCCAAATCTGTCCCCGTACCTTGACCTGACCCGACCCCTTTGCGTTGTCGATGGCCTCTGTGACGACCGCTTCCTCTCCGATGACGGCATCGGCGTTGGTTGCGACGGATTTCAATCCCAGCGTTTTCTTGAAGATGCCCTTGACGAATATGATGAGGAGCGCGGAGCATCCGAGAAACACCATGATCTGGACCCACAGCGCAACAGGGAAGAAGGACAATACGAGGGAGACAACCGCGGCTGGAATGAACCAGACGGAGACGAGCGCGCAGGTGGCGGCCTCCACGATCACGGCGAGGATGATGACGCCGAGCCAGACAAGAGGCATATATTCCATCTCAAAATCCTCCTTTCGGATTTTTTCATCATCATTATAGCACAAGTCCTGGCTTTTGTAAATGGAAATTGGAACAAAATCGATTCATTTTTTGAAAATCAGGGGACGGAGAGAGTTCTGATGGGAAAATGTTGACAAAAGCGTTGAAATTTTCAGAAATTCAGGTATAATAGAGAGAGCAGATATTTTTAAGAACGAAAACGGAAAGGATCGATCGATATGGCGTTTGAACGAAAAGAACTGCTGCGCGGCGTTTTTTTGAATACCGTCCGCGAAACGAAGTTCAAAGCGAGCATGATTTCCCTGCGCTTTGTCGTTCCGCTGACAAAGGAAACGGCGGCGGCAAACGCGCTTTTGTTTCCGGTCCTGCTGCGGGGCTGCGAGCGGTATCCGGATATCGGCAGCATCCGCAGAGAGGAAGAATCTATTTACGATACCGGCATTTCGGACAGCGTATATAAGCGGGGCGACAATCAGATCTTGGAGGTCCGCATGAATCTTCTCGACAATCAGTATGCGATCGACGGCATGGATATCGCGGGGGAGGCGACGACGCTGCTGGAGGAGGTTTTGTTCCATCCGGTGACGGAGGACGGGGTGTTCCGGCGCGACTACGTGGAGAGCGAGAAGAAAATGCTCGTCGACGACATCCGCGCACAGGTCAATGACAAAAGGCGGTACGCCGCGATGCGGCTTGTCGAGGAGATGTTCGAGGGAGACCCTTTCAGCGTATCGGAGCTTGGGACGGTCGAGGATGCCTCAGCTGTGAGTCCGGCCGCCCTTTGGACACGGTATCAGGAGGTATTCTCCCGCGCGCGTATCGAGATTTTTGCGGTCGGCAATCTGAATTTTGAAGCGCTGGCATCCCGCTTTGCGCAGATGTTTTCTGCGGTATCCCGCGGGGAGCCGTATGCGCTTCGCACGTCGGTGATGCGCTCGGCGCGGGGGACCGTCAAAACGGTTTATGAACATCAGAATATCACGCAGGGCAAGCTGGTCCTCGGATTTTTTACAGGACATTCCGCCTCGGACGGCGACTATCCTGTGATGCAGGTGCTCAATACCGTCTACGGCGCCGGCGTGACGAGCAAGCTTTTTCTCAACGTGCGCGAAAAGCTCAGCCTGTGCTACTACTGCTCCTCCGCCGAGAACGGTCAGAAGGGCTATATGACGGTCAGCTCCGGCATCGAATTTGCCAATGAGAAAAAGGCGGCGGACGAGATCCTTTTGCAGCTTGACAATATCAAAAACGGCGTTCTCACGGAAGAGGAGATCTCCGACGCGAAGCTCGCGCTCATCGATTCCGTATCGCGCGTGGAGGACAGCACCGGTTCGATTCTGAACTGGTATTTCTCCTGCGTCATGGACGGAACGCTTCTCACGCCGGAGGAGAAGATTGAGCGGTTCCGGTCCGTTACGGCGGACGAGATCGTGCGAATGGCGCGCGATATTCAGCTTGACACCTATTATTTCCTTTGCGGAAAGGAGGAGAAGGCGAAATGAATCGTCCTGATATCATAGAAAAAACGACGGATTTCGGAGAGAAATATTATTATGCCAGGCATAAAAGCGGACTGGATGTCTATGTGATCCCCAAGGATTTCAAAACGAGCTTTGCCATGTTTTCCACCAAATACGGCGCCATTGACAACTGCTTTAAGCTGGCGGGGGAAGAGGACTTCCACGAGGTGCCGGACGGCATCGCGCATTATCTTGAGCACAAGATGTTCGAGAATGAGGACGGCGTGGATACCTTTTCCCGCTTCGCCAAATACGGGGCGAACGCCAATGCGTTCACGTCAGGGACGATGACCTCCTATCTGTTTTCCTGTACGGAGCATCTGAGGGAGAATCTGGAGATTCTTCTCGATTATGTGTCGAAGCCCTATTTTACGCCGGAAAACGTGGAAAAGGAGCGCGGCATCATCGGGCAGGAGATCCGCATGTATGAGGACAATCCCGGCTCCGCCATTTATTATAACCTTTTGGAGGCGCTTTATGAAAAGCATCAGACGCGCATCAACGTCGCGGGAACGATAGAGTCCATTGCGAAGATCACACCGGAGCTGCTCTATGACTGTTATTATACCTTTTATAACTTCTCCAACATGACCCTCTGCGTTTCCGGACGTGCGGATATGGAGATGGTGCTGGACGTGGCAGACAGGATCCTGCCCAAGCGGGAGCAGAAGGCCATCGTCCGCCATTATTACGAGGAGAAGCCGGAGGTCTGCCGCAAGCGGATCGAGGCAAAATTCGAGGTCGCAAGGCCGATGTTCCTCATTGGCGTCAAGGATATCGATATTTCACCGGACGGGGATGCGCGGATGAAGAAAAAAGCACAGATGGGCATCCTTGTCGATATGCTGTTCGGTTCTACCTCGCCGTTTGCCATCGATGTATACGAAAGCGGACTTGTCAACGGCTTCGATGCTGGCTTTGACCACGGGCGCAGCAGCTCGATGGTCTATCTGGAGGGGGAGACGGACGATCCGGAGGCAGTATATGCAAAATTTCTTTCCTATCTGGAAGAAAACCGGAAGAACGGGCTTTCCCGCGAGGATTTTGAGAGAATCCAGCGCGCATCCTATGCTTCCTATCTCAAAATGTTCGATTCCACAAAGCTCGCACAGCCCTTCACGTATATGATCCATGACGACTGCGACCCGTTCGATTACGGAAATGCGATAAGGGCAGTGACCTTCGAGGAGATTTCAGCGCTGTTTGACAGGCTTTTCCATGAAAACTACTATGCGATGAGCGTGGTTCGCCCGATCGAGAAGTAAAACGCTCGCCTGCGGGAAAGTGATGCGGCGCAGGCAACGGATAAAAAAGGAGACGAAAAATGGGACGTATATCAACGATTTCCTTTCCCGGACTCGGGATTGATGAATTCACAGTCAACGGCGTGGCGCTGTCGTTTCAAATCGGGGATAAGCCGATCACCATCATGTGGTACGGCATCATCATCTGCATTGGGATCTTTGCCGGCTTTGCGTATTTTGCCTATCGCGCAAGACGCGCTTGGATCCCCTTTGACGACATTCTCGACATCACGCTGATCACAGTGATTTCCGCGGTGGTCGGCGCAAGGCTGTATTTTGTGATTTTCTTCGGCGGCTTTGTCGAGACGGGCGGCACCTTCTGGGAAAACCTCGGCGGCACGCTCTACAATATCATCGCCATCTGGAACGGCGGACTCGCCATATACGGCGGCATCCTTGCCGGCGCCCTTGCGGTCTATCTCATTTCACGGCATAAGAAGATCGGCTTTTTCAAGCTCGCCGATATGGCGGCGCCGGCCGTCATGCTGGGACAGCTCATCGGCAGATGGGGGAATTTCTGCAACGGAGAGGCATTCGGCTCGGAGACGACGCTTCCGTGGAGGATGGGGCTTTGCAATGCCCAGACGGGATATGAGACGATCTATGTGCATCCGACGTTCCTCTATGAATCGCTGTGGAACCTTCTCGGCTTTATCCTTATCAATATTTTTTATAAAAAACGCAAATATCACGGAGAGGTCACGCTTTGGTATTTCGCTTGGTACGGACTCGGCCGCGGCTTTATCGAGCTGCTCCGCACGGATTCTCTGATGCTCGGCAGCGTTCGGGTATCGTCGCTGCTTTCCTTCCTTTTGTTCGCTGCGATGATTCCGCTGCTTATCGTGCTCCGCGTAAGATACAAAAAGCTTTCGGCGGCGGGCTATATCGAGTATCAGGAAGTGGTGACTATCCCGCTGCTGCTCGGCATTCCGCGCAGAAAGTACGGCGTCCCGAAGACGGAGCCGTCGAAGGCTTCGCCGGCCGCACAGGATACGGCTCCAGGCGAGGACAGCGGCACGGACGGCGGAAAGAAGGAAGATTCGGCGCAGGAGAGCGGCGGGGACCCGTCTGATGGAAAAGCACCGGACGGCGCATCCGGAAACGGAGCAAAGACGGGAGACGCGCAGCATATCCCAGCCGGAGAAGGCGAAAGGGAGCGTGCCTTGCAGCCGGAAAAGAAAACGCCAGCGCCTTCCGCAGACGTAAATCCCCAGACCGACGCCAAGCCGGAATCGGGAAACGCACCGGCGGCCGGCGAGCCGGAGCAGAGCTCCGCTCAAAATCAGCCGGAGGAACCGGAAAAAGAGGAGAACACAGAAAATGGCAAAGATCATTGACGGAAAGAAGATATCGGCAGAGATTCGGCAGGAGATCGCGCAGGACGTGCGCCGCATGAAAGAAGCGGGGATCGTACCGGGGCTTGCGGTCATCATTGTCGGAGAGGACCCCGCCTCTCAGATCTATGTCCGCAACAAGGGCCGCGCCTGCGAGGAGGTCGGCATCCATTCCGAGATCATCCGGCTTCCGGAGCAGACTGTGCAGCAAGCGCTGCTTTCTCAGATAGCGGAGCTCAACGCAAGAGACGATATCCACGGCATTCTCGTACAGCTTCCGCTGCCGCGGCATATCGACGAGGGCGCTGTCATCGCGGCGATTTCGCCGGACAAGGATGTGGATGCCTTCAGCGAGGTCAACGTCGGAAAAATCATGATCGGCAATTTCCGCTTCCTTCCGTGTACGCCTGCCGGCGTCATGGAGCTTTTGAAGCGGTCCGGCATTGAAACGGAAGGAAAGCGGGCGGTCGTCGTCGGCAGGAGCAACATCGTAGGAAAGCCGCAGGCGATGCTGCTCCTGCACGCCAACGCCACCGTGACCATCTGCCATTCCCGCACAAGGAATCTGGCAGAGCTCTGCCGCGAAGCGGATATCCTTGTCGTTGCCATTGGCAGGGCAAACTTCATTAAGGCGGAGATGGTAAAGCCGGGCGCCGCCGTGATCGATGTCGGCATGAATCGCCTTCCGGACGGCAAGCTTGCCGGTGACGTCGATTTTGCCGGCGTTTCCGAGGTGGCGGGGTATCTGACGCCCGTCCCCGGCGGCGTCGGGCCGATGACCATTACGATGCTGCTCAAAAATACGGTGACGGCGGCCGAGGCCGCGCGGGAAAAAAGAGAACGTTCTTGAGGGAGAGCTGTTTTTCCGAAAGAGCGGCGATGGAATGAGTGCAGCCTTTTTTCAGCCGGCAAACGGCTTTTCGCGGCGCCGGCGTTCGCTGTCCTCTTACGGCGGAAAGAGCATTCTTGAGGAGCCTTTCTCTTGCAAAACGAAATCGTTTCAGAACGGAACCGGCGTTTTAGAGCACGCCGGTTCCGTTTGTATATGGCTTTTCTTCCCCCAAACGGACGAGAGCCTGGGAATAACAATTGGCAGGGAGAAGGGAAAAATGAAAACACATATTCCATTTTATAATTTTGAGGAAAACGGCAAGGTGTTTGACCGCTGTGCCGGAGAAGTGTACAGAAAGTTTATTGATTATGCCTCCAGGGAGTGCGATTTCTTTATGTTGGTATATGTCAATTACTATGGGGATGGCTATACCAAAATCATGAAGGAATACAGGGAGGCTTTGCAGCCGCTTCAGGTAAAAAGCAGATCCAATCCCTTTTGGCCCGGTACTTTGGGAACCTATTGTCCCAATACCACATATAAAGTGATCTTTTATCGAAAGGAGGAAAAGGCGAAAGAGATTTTGAAGAGCGTTGACCGGTTGAGCGCTTGGTCTCGGCCATTGTATCCACAAGACTTGGCTTTCTTTAAGAAAAATGACTGTTGGTCATACTCTATCGGACATGAAGTAATGGGAGGCCTGATTGACCCCACCGAAAAGGATATTCTTTTTTTAGAAGAAAATGGACTTGCATCCCGTTCCGATATTGAAATCGATATGGAGAATTACTATAGTGCCTATGACGAAACGCTGATTTCATAAGCTGCCCGATGCCTGCCGGAAGTCGTCAAGCTTAGAAATTTTCGGGTTGACATGTCGTCGGCTTTTCGCTATAATTTGCATGAAGAATGGGCGGAATATCAAAGCCGGCGGCGGGCGCTGCCGGAGAAAGGACCGGCATATGCAGAAAAAGACCATTCATCCGAAGGGATGGCTTGAGAAATTTTTGGAAACACAGATGGAGGGCCTGACCGGAAATATAGAGGCGGCGGGAGATCCCTTTGATAAGCGTGCATGGGGAAATCCGGAATACCGGCCGGAAAAGGCGGATGCCGGCGCATGGTGGCCGTGTGAGCAGACCGGCTATTGGATCGACGGCTATACGCGCTGTGCGGTCCTGCTGGGGGATGCGGCATATAGAAAGCGGGCAGAAGAGCTGATTTACGCGGTCATCGACCATCCGGACGCGGACTCCTATCTCGGTCCCGCGGCGCTCAAGCGGAACGGAGAAACGGTGTTCCGCTGGCCGCATGTCGTGTTTTTCCGCGCATGTATGGCGCTTTACGGCTATAACGGCGATCGTCGGATACCGGAAGCGGTCGCGGCGCATTACCTGAACTGTCCTTACGATTATTCTATGGACCGCGACGTACTGAATGTCGAGATCATGCTCTGGGCATATGAAGTGACGGGGGATGCGCGGCTTCTCCGGCTTGCGGAGGATTCCTATGCGGCGTATAATGCAAAAGAGCAGAAACGGTCGGCAAGAGGGGATTCCCTTTGTGACAAAGAGCTTTTGACGAGCCGGAAGATGTTCATCCACGGCGTTTCCTACAGCGAATACATGAAGCTCGGTGCAATCCTGTACCGCTGTACCGGCAAGAAGGAATACCTTGCCGTGTCGGA
>CALWJT010000040.1 GCA_944381075.1 uncultured Clostridia bacterium | reverse complement strand
GGAAAATCCAAAAGTTTAGATTTTCCCACAATGCTTATCTTTTGGTCTTTGGTTCGGAATAGTGTAGTGCTGGCGGTCTATCTCTTGTTTTCGGTTGCTTGCTTCCTTACCGTACATGAGCATTGTCCGATGGAAAGACTCATATCCCTTGCGGATACCCCCTTTTTCATTCGCAGCTCTGCAAGTCTTTTCACAAATTGCTTTTCAAACAATGCGATCACCCCTTTGCTTATTTTACAATGAGATATCGCAAACTGTATTCTTTTCAAAAAGCAATTTTCATTCTTATATCCTATTGAAATAAACATCAGGCGCTTCCATATCCGCGGAAAACGCCCTTCCCGACGCGAACATAGAAAAATATTTTCCGCCGGGCCAAGGGGGGAGGATCCGTACCGGCACTCCCCGCCGGCAGAGCCAGACGCCAGCAGCATAAATTTTGATCCGTCATGCGGCAAGCCCCCCGGCATTGCGCCTTTCCCCACGCAGACAAAGCCGGGACCCATATAAAAAACGCCGGATGGGATGAAGCTCCCATCCGGCATACCGCCTGCTTACGGAATGGAGGCCGCCGTTTCTTTTCCGGAAAGAACGACGAGCAGCCGTCCCTCCCTGACCTCGATCTCCGCATAGTCATCCGTGATCTCATTGCTCACACCGAGCGGGAAATCCACAGAAAGCTCGGCGTCCCGCAGCGGATACCGCACGCCGGACTCCGAAACGCCCCGGCATGGCCCGCCAAAGGCGAACACGGACAAGTAAAAGCCGTCTCTTCTCGGGAGACGAAGCCGGCCGGAAAGCACCCTTGCCTCATTTCTCCCGTCCGTGAGAAGCGCCCGAACGCCTCGGGCTTCCGCATAGCCGAGGGACTGCAGATTGGCTATCGTATGATCGAGCCTGCCGCCGATCCCGCCGGCGATGACAAGCTCACGGGCGCCTGCTTCTATGGCATATTTGATGCAGAGCATCGTGTCGGTATCGTCCTTCTCGCATGGTACGCGAAGCACGTTTTTGCATACGCCCTCCGTCGCCTGCGCATGATCGAAATCCCCGATGACCGCATCCGGCACGAGTCCGAGAGCTTCCGCCTCCCGATAGGCAGTATCGGCGCACAGGACAAGGTCCGCGCGATCCAAAAAGGAACAGCCGGCAAAGGACCCCTCATGATAGGGAGTCAAAATAAGAGCTTTCATCGTACACTCGCTTTTTCGGATTCAAGCGCTTCTGCGCCTCATCGAAGAACGGATTCCCAGCAGGACCGCCGCAACGGCGGCAGCGGCCGCCGTTACGATCACGACGACGAGCCAGTTGACCTCCGTGATCTGCGTAATGGCAAATTCTCCGCTTTCCGCATCCTGCAAATGAGAAAAGACAGCGGCAACATCGTAGATGACAGCGGCTGTGACGACAAGGCCGGCAACGGGAGCAAGCCATCCGGTCCCCTTCGCGGCAGCTTCTCTGCGCATCCTCGTCGGCATCTCCGCACGGAAATCCACCGTAGAGCCGATATAAAGCGCCGCCACCACAAGGACGATGGTCTCCGGCACCATATAGGTCGCGTTATAGATAAAGGAATAGCCAAGCGCCGCCTGCGTCGGGATAGAAAGTCCGGCCCAGACGGTCGCGCCTGAGACGACATGGCAGGCATAGCGAAGCACGCAGACAAGCACGCAGCCGAGCGCAAGTGCCGTCGCCTGATTTTTCACCGTATGGCGGAATACGCCGGCAAAGCCGATAACAGCGAACGCTACGATATAGTCGAGCAGTATGACGGCGAGAATGCTCTGCCATCCGGTCACCATGGAAAGGCTGCTCAGTCCCAAAAGCTGCTGGATCGCGCCGTGGACAAGACCTGCGCCAAGGCCCCATCCGAGCCCGTGACGGTAAGCGATGACCGCGACCGGCAGCATAGAGGCGATGGTGACAGAGCCTCCCGCCGGCAGGTCCACGATTTTAATGAGGCTCAGAACCGTGGCGAGCGCTACCATGACGGCGCTCTCCACAAGAGCCCTTACGGTTTTGTTCTTCATGCAAGAACCTCCCAAAAAATAAAATTGCCGCATGAAAATAATACGGCAATTCGTTTTCTTCGGAGTGTTGCGTCCATAATCTTCCTGCGCCGGTATTATCCATATCAGGTTAGAAGGGTTTTCGGATTGTATCCTCCTCTCAGCCGAATCTCATTCAGCACCCCCGATTATTTTTATGCGGTTTTCTTTATTATCTTAGCAAAGACGGAACCGTTTGTCAAGCGTTTTCTTCCGATTTCGATACAAATCTACACAAAAGCCGCAGATATGCCGAGGAAGCTTCCGTCTCTTCCCTTTTCCCTGCGTCAGAAAGCAAAGCCACAAAAAAACGACTGTATGATTTTTTTACAGTCGTTTTTAAGGGATGGCCCTTACAGCACATCGCAAAAGGATACCGGACTTCCCCCATTTTCGTTTTATCATTGGTTCGACATAGAATTAAAAGGCGAGTCTTTAATAAACCTCGCAAAGCCAGTCGTAAATGTATTCCTCCACATGGCATAAGGATAAGCCATATTTTTCATTCCGACCGGCAAGATCTTCAATTTTTGCATGATCGACTGTGATGTCCTCCACTACGATTTTTTCGCCGCCGTTTTCTACGGTGATCCCATAGGACTGATATTCACCGTTATCCTCGTCAAAATAGGTTCCGCTGATGATTTTGCAACTTGTCATTGTTTTAAGCTTCCTTTCGAAATCATAAATTTTTGTTTTTGGTCTTAGTATCCAATCAAGGAATTAAATTGAAGAAAAATCAATAATATGTCATTTTTCCAATGATATCGCGATGGATAAAAAAATCCCCGAATCCACTTTTATTGAGTTTTCGGAGATTTTCTCAATTTTTACAGATGTAAAAAATCGATCTTCTCAAGAGTCAGATGCGTGGTAGGTAATCGTGTCCGTAAATGTACGGGTTTCTTCCGTACCGTTGTAGATTGTCGTCACTTCCAGAATCAGCTTGTATTCCTGTCCATCTGTCGGCGGAAAAGAGCCACCCAAGCTAACAGAATCATAGTCCGCCGCTGTCCAGTAATTGAGCAACGTATCGCCGAACAGCCAATGGGTACGGTAAAGCTCCAGTCGCGCATAGATTTCTGTCCCTACATTTCGAGTGGATACCGAACCAACAGCAACGCCAGTTGATCCCTCGAAAGTAATCTCGCAATATACACCGATGATGTTATCCCAAAGCGGCATGACCTCGCCTTCCTCCGTATCGCTCGCGAGGATCTGACAGGTCATCAGCGAAGCGAAGCAGAGAATGACGGCAAGAATCTGCAAAAGCCTACGTTTCATGTTATCCCTCCTTTCTTTGTGCTGTCATAAAGTATAACTCTAAAAACAGGGAAAAAGTAACACTTTTTTCTAAATTTATCCTGTAAAATTGAAAATTCGTGAACCTTGCACAAATTTAGACTGGAATTTTTAGGAAATATCATGAAACACTTTCTGCCATAACTTTTAGCTCTTCATAAGGAAGCTCTGCTGTGATATAATAAGTGTAGTAGCCATCCGTCCACATAATAACATTTTCCTTTTTGTCTTCATCCAGATACTCCAAAAATTTGCCCTTATATTCGCTGACGAAGATATCGGACAACATAGCGCCCTCAGAATCAAAATATCGAGTTGCTTCTGTATTTATGTTCTGATAATAACGTATGATTTTTCCCTCTTTATTTTTGTAGGTTCTGTCACCCCAATACCTTGTCGAAATGTCTTTTACCAGCTCATACCCCTCTGGAATATAGGTGGGGACACGATGCTCCATCTCCTGGGTAATCACGGAATCGTTCCCGTCGGTAATGCCGAGATATTCATCATAGAATTCGACAAGGAGTCCTGCGACCTCAGCGCGCACCTCGGGAAAACAGATACAGCTGCACAAAGCAAAGGAAATGCTGATCATGACGCAGGCGGCGATCCGCTTCATGGAGAAATGAAGCTTGACAGGCTGAGGAGCCGGCTTGCGTCCTCCATGAGAGAGAATATATTTCATGCTCCTCACATGCTCGCGCGAAAACCGGCACGGCATGCTGTCATAGCGGCGGAACTCTTCCAGCTCCGCATCAAGGCCCTTGTCGCAGGCAAGTCCCATGGCGATGTCGAACAGCTCGTCATCTTTCCTCGTCGTCATTTTCATCACCCCATTTCTTCTTCAACGCTTTTCTTGCTCTCACGAGCTTCATCTTGATGTTGCCCTCAGACATACCGAGCACCTCGGCTACCTCTGAAATGGAATGCCCGAACCGATAGAACAATGTCAACGGATCACGATAATCCTCGGGCAGAACACTGATGATGGTATTCAATCTGTCCGCGGTATCCTTGCGGATCACCGCCTCTACTACATCCTCGTCGGAAAGCATGTCCTCCAAATCGTCAAAGGAACAATTTCTCTCGGCAATGTTCTTGTTGATGCGGTAGATGGTAAATGCCACATTCCTGAGATACACCATGACGAGCTTCTCCACATCCTTGCCGGACAACGGCAGAAACCGATTGATGTGCTTCATGATCTTGATGATGGTTTCCTGAACCGCATCCTCTGCGTCATGCTCGTTTCTCAAGATGGAATATGCGTAATTTTTCATCCTTGTCGAATATCGACTGTAAATCTCAAGCGCGATCCGCCGATCGCTTTCGTTTTCGATTGTTGACAGAATTGTAAGCAGCACCTTTATACTCCTCCACTTTTGTCATCTTTGTTATATTATATCATAATATGTCGAAAATGGAAGATTTTTCTCAAAATCACTGAAAAATGTTTTTTGTTCCGAAGCCGGCAGAAAACTGACATAATTTTATCCCCTTTTAAAACTATGATAGTAAAAATTTTAGCACTATAATAGAACCATAAATAGTGCTAATACGAACAGGGAGTAAATTATGAATATCAAAGACAGAATCCTTCAGCTCATGAAAGAGAGAGGCTGGACGATGTACCGTCTGGCAAAAGAAACAGGTCTTCCCACATCGACACTGTCCAATATGATCAAACGTTCCACAACGCCAACCATGTCTACCGTAAAAACATTGTGCGACGGTTTTGGAATTTCACTCTCGCAGTTTTTCTGGGACGGTACGGAAGCGGTGCTGCTTACGGAAGAGCAGAAGCTGCTTTTTGCGGATTGGGCGTCTCTTACCGTTACGCAAAAGGACATCATTACCAAAATCATTGTCGAATTTAAGAAAATTTAGCCCTTACATATAGAATAACTTTCCAGAAAACCAAAAGGTAACACATTTTTCCAATCATTTTGCTAAAATTGTAAATTTCGTGATTTTTCCCATATTTCAGACAAAAAACAAAGCATCATTTATACACTTGAAAAAAGCAAGCTTCTCGGTTATAATAAGAAATCGGAAAGATACGCTTTTTATTCTCCCAATACAACAAAATCTTAAAAAAGCGCGGAACCCGCGCGGAAACGGAAGCCAAAATGAAAATCCATGGACTTCAAAAGCTTACGCTGCTCGACTATCCCGGAAAGGTCGCCTGTACCGTTTTCACAGGAGGCTGCAATTTTCGATGTCCTTTCTGCCACAATGCAACGCTCGTCCTGCGCCCCGCAGAAGCCGAAAACATCGAGCAGGATGAATTTTTTTCCTTTTTGAAAAAGCGCCGCGGCGTACTTGACGGCGTCTGCGTCACAGGGGGAGAGCCTCTGCTTCAGGAAGGAATGCCGGACTTTCTCGCGCGCATCAAGGAAGAGGGGTTCTCCGTCAAGCTGGACACCAACGGCAGCTTCCCGGAAAAGCTGAAGGCATTGGCAGAGGCCGGACTTATCGACTATGTCGCAATGGACATCAAAAATTCAAAGGGGCGGTATGCCGAGACCATCGGCTGCCCGAACTACGATCTTTCCAAGGTCGAGGAAAGCGTCCGTTTTCTCTTAAGCGGAACGGTCCCCTATGAATTCCGCACGACGGTAACGCGTGAATTCCACGACAGAGAGAGCTTGCTTGACGCGGCAAAATGGATCTCCGGCTGCAAGCGGTATTTTCTTCAGTGCTTCACGGATTCCGGCGATCTTTTGGCAAACTCCGTCACCGGATATACCAGGACGGAAATGGAAGCGCTCGCGGACGCCGTGCGTACGGTGATCCCCTCCGCAGAGCTGCGCGGCATATAAGACATATAATAACATATAATATATATTAGAAAAATTTCATCGGTTCAGGCGTCCGGACGGGCAAAAGGAAACAGCCAAAAGGCTGTTTCCTTTTGCTTCCAAAGCATCTTCCTCCCAAAAGATGCCGCTCTCCCTGCTTGGAGACTTGTGCATATATGTGCCAAAATTTCACAATCATTTTTGTGCAATATGCTATATCTTGTGTTTTTATTTGGATATGGCACTATATTTTGTGGTTTCCTCTTGACAATCCTTCGCATCGGTGATATGATAAGAAATACAGTCACAGAGCGGCGGATTTCTCCTTCCCCAGCCGATTTGCAATATGAAAGGATGAACAAGCATGTATAGAACCCGAAAAAGAGACAACAAGATCGTCGACTTCGATCTCTCCAAGATCAGTCACGCCATCACACAGGCATTTGAAGCCTGTGACAGAGACTACAATCCCGACACCATCGATTTCCTTGCGCTGAAGGTAACGGCAGACTTCGAGCCGAAGATCAAGGACGGGCTCATTGCCGTCGAGGATATCCAGGACAGCGTCGAGGCGGTCCTCATCAAAGCCGACTATGCGGACGTCGCAAAGGCGTACATCCTCTACCGCAAGCAGCGGGAAAAGCTGCGCAACATGAAATCTACCATGCTCGACTACAAAGAGCTGGTCGACAAATATGTCAAGGTATCCGACTGGCGGGTCAAGGAAAACTCCACCGTCACCTATTCGGTCGGCGGACTGATTCTCTCCAATTCCGGCGCCATCACAGCGAACTACTGGCTCTCCGAGGTATACGACGACGAGGTCGCAAACGCACACCGCAACGCGGATATCCACCTGCACGACCTTTCCATGCTGACCGGCTACTGCGCCGGATGGTCCCTAAAGCAGCTTATCCAGGAGGGGCTCGGCGGCGTCCCGGGGAAGATCACCTCATCTCCGGCAAGCCATCTCGCGACGCTCTGCAATCAGATGGTCAATTTTCTCGGCATCATGCAGAACGAATGGGCGGGCGCACAGGCGTTTTCCTCCTTTGATACCTACCTTGCTCCGTTTGTCAAGGCGGATAACCTTTCCTATCGCGAAGTAAAAAAGTGCATCGAATCCTTCATCTTCGGCGTCAATACGCCGAGCCGCTGGGGAACGCAGGCGCCCTTCTCCAACATCACGCTCGACTGGACCGTTCCCGCGGATCTTGCCGAACAGTACGCCATCGTAGGCGGGAAAGAAATGCCGTTCAAATACAAGGACTGCAAAGCGGAAATGGATATGGTCAACCGCGCCTTCATTGAAACGATGATCGAGGGCGACGCCAACGGACGCGGCTTCCAGTACCCGATCCCGACCTACTCCATCACGCGGGACTTTGACTGGTCGGAAACCGAAAACAACAAGCTGCTCTTTGAGATGACCGCGAAATACGGCACGCCGTATTTCTCCAACTATATCAACAGCGATATGCAGCCCTCGGACGTCCGCAGCATGTGCTGCCGCCTGCGGCTCGACCTTCGCGAGTTGCGCAAAAAATCCGGCGGATTTTTCGGCTCCGGTGAGAGCACCGGCTCCATCGGCGTCGTCACCATCAACATGCCGAGGATCGCTTACCTTGCCAAGGACGAGGCGGATTTCTATCACCGGCTTGACAAAATGATGGATATCTCCGCCCGTTCACTCAAAACCAAGCGTACTGTCATCACGAAACTGATGGAAGAGGGGCTGTATCCGTATACCAAACGGTATCTCGGGACCTTCGACAACCACTTCTCCACCATCGGTCTTGTCGGCATGAACGAAGCAGGACTCAACGCCAAGTGGCTGCGCAAGGACATGACCCATCCCGAAACGCAGGAATTTACGAAGAACGTCCTCAATCACATGCGCGAGCGCCTGTCCGATTATCAGGAGCAGTACGGAGACCTCTATAATTTGGAGGCGACGCCGGCGGAATCCACGGCATACCGGCTCGCCAAGCACGATGTGGAGCGGTATCCCGATATCATCACCGCATCGTCAAAGGACGGCGGCACACCGTATTATACCAACAGCTCTCATCTGCCGGTCGGCTACACCGCCGATATCTTCGAGGCGCTCGATATCCAGGACGAGATCCAGACGCTCTACACCTCCGGCACCGTATTCCACGCCTTCCTCGGCGAGAAGATGCCGGACTGGAAGTCCGCCGCAAGCCTTGTGCGCAAGATCGCGGAGAATTACAAGCTTCCGTATTATACGATCTCTCCGACATATTCCGTCTGCAAAAATCACGGATATCTGACAGGCGAGCAGTTCGTCTGCCCGGAATGCGGAGAAGCCGCGGAGGTCTACAGCCGCATCACCGGCTACTACCGTCCCGTTCAGAACTGGAACGACGGCAAGGCCAAGGAATTCAAGGACCGCAAGCTCTATGACATCGGTCATTCCAGACTGAAGCACGAGCGCACAGCCGTACCTGTCATCACGCTTGTGACGACGAAGACCTGCCCGAACTGCAAGGTCGCAGCCGCGATGCTCGACCAAGCAGGGATCCGCTACACCAAGGTGCTCGCCGAGGAAAGAATGGACCTTGTAAGCAAATACGACATCAAGCAGGCGCCTACCCTGCTCATAGAAGGCGCAGGCTGCACAGAGGTCTATGTCGGCGTACCCGAAATCAAAGCCTATATCGACGCACGCCGTGAAACCGCTTAATCCTCTCTTCATATAAATCCTCAAAAAGCATCACACGGCGACGGATAGGTCGCCGTGTGATGCTTTATACTATGCTTGCCGGAGCATTCCGGCGGAATGGAGCTTTCAATGAAGGATATCATTATCATCGGCGCAGGTCCTGCGGGACTGACCGCCGCCATCTATGCCCTGCGCGCCGGAAAAAGCGTGCTGGTGCTGGAAAAAGAGCTGTTCGGCGGGCAGATCACCTATTCGCCGAGCGTAGAAAATTATCCCGGCTACAAGCAGATCAGCGGGAACGAATTCGCCGAAAACCTCATCGATCAGGCCACCTCCCTTGGCGCAGAAATCGAGCTTGCCGAAGTCGTTCAAATCTTAGAGGGCCCCGTAAAAACGGTCATAACCGACGGCGGCCGCTATGAATGCAGGAGCGTTATCATCGCGTCAGGCTCCCGTCACCGCCATCTCGGGCTGCCCCGGGAGGAGGAGCTTGTCGGCGCCGGCGTTTCCTACTGTGCGGTCTGCGACGGCGCGTTCTTCAAGGGAAAGACCGTCGCCGTTGCAGGCGGCGGCGACGCCGCCCTTCAGGATGCGATCTTTCTTTCCGACCGGTGCCAGCACGTATCTATCATCCACCGCCGCGACACCTTCCGAGGAGAGGCGCGGCTGGAAGCGATCCTGCGCTCACGCGGCAACGTAGAATTCGTCATGGACTCCGTCATCGAGTCGCTCGAGGGAGACAAAAAGCTTTCCGGCATCACCGTTCGGAACAAGAAGACAGGAGAAGAAAGGAAGCTCCCGCTGGACGGTCTTTTCGTCGCCGTCGGGCAGGAGCCGCAGAACGCGCCGTTTGCGGATATCGTCGCCCTCGACGTATCCGGCTACGCAGATGCCGGCGAGGACTGCGCGACAAAGGTCCCCGGCATTTTTGTCGCCGGCGACTGCCGGAGAAAATCGGTCCGTCAGCTCACCACCGCTGTCGGAGACGGAGCTGTCGCAGGTCTTGCCGCGGTCAATTATATCAATTCTCTCTGATTGGAAATTTCAGCGATCCCCATAGGGGACGATATCGCTTTAAGAAGAAAGGATCCTATCACCGCCATGTCTATTCAGGATAAAATGCAAAGCGGAGAGCTTTATCTGCCCTCCGACGAGACGCTTCTCGCGGAGCAATACCGCTGTCTCGATATTCTTTACGAATTCAATGCAACAAGGCCGTCCGAGCTCCAGAAGCGCACAGAGATCCTGCGCCGTCTTTTTGCCAAGATCGGCGAGGATTGCTATATCGAACCGCCGCTTCATGCCAACTGGGGCTGTCATACGCATTTCGGACGCAGCGTCTACGCCAATTTCAATTTGACGCTTGTGGACGACGGCGACATCTACGTCGGAGACAACGTGATGTTCGGCCCGAACGTGACGCTTGCCACAGCCGGACACCCTGTCCTTCCCGAGCTCCGCAGGGAGGGCATGCAGTTCAACATCCCGATCCATATCGGGAACAACGTCTGGATCGGAGCCGGCGCCATCGTCCTGCCCGGCGTATCCATCGGCGACGATTCCGTTATCGGCGCCGGAAGCGTTGTGACAAAGGACATTCCGTCCGGCGTCGTCGCAGTCGGGAACCCCTGCCGCGTCCTCCGTGAAATCGGCGAAAAGGACCGGATATACTATTACAAAGACAGAAAGATCGAGCGCTAAATTCCACCCCCGAAGGACTTTGTCCGACGGGGGTTGCTGCAGGCTTATCTGTGGGAATAGAGCCTCACAAGACAAAAGAGCAGGGGAACAAAGTCCCCTGCTCTTTTGTGTGCTTCCGATGGTACAGTACCTTTTCTATATCAAGGCTCTTCCGAATCCTCCGGCGGCTCGTTCTCCTCATTCAGGGGGGAAGCCGTCTTTGCCCCTTCCGGATCCTCCGGCGGCAGCTTTCCATATTGTAGCGCGGCATGGAGTCCGACGGCTATCTCCGCAATGGCAAGCGCATGAATGATGCAGTCCATAGTAAACCAAGCGGGATCGCCGCTTGCAACCATCGCGTAAACCATATACAAGGTGTCCAGAAGGAACAGAACAAGCCCGGCGCGAATGCTCATGTACGGTAAGGAAGCAAGCAACCGAAAACAAGAGATAGACCGCCAGCACTACACTATTCCGAACCAAAGACCAAAAGATAAGCATTGTGGGAAAATCTAAACTTTTGGATTT
>CALWJT010000039.1 GCA_944381075.1 uncultured Clostridia bacterium | reverse complement strand
CGGCGTTTCTCCAAAAAAGGCGATAATACAAGCAATTGTAATGCAATTTACAAGTATAGCACCGAAAAGTCAAGTTGTCAATAACTATTTGTCGTTTTTTTCAAATAATATTGACTTTTTTATGCAGTCCGAATATAATGTTTCTGAAATACAAGAGAAAACCACCAAAAAAACGGATGGAAATTTATAAAAAGGAACGAATTTTTATGGAATGGACCTCTCTCAACGATCTGCGCGATCAATTTCTGAAATTCTTCGAGTCGAAGGGACACCTCAGCCGCGGAAGCTACTCCCTCGTCCCGGAAAACGACAAATCCCTGCTTTTGATCGTCGCGGGCATGGCGCCGCTCAAAAAATATTTTACGGGAGAGCTGGAGCCGCCCTGTCACAGAATGGCGACCTGCCAGAAGTGCATCCGCACGAACGACATCGAGCACGTAGGCTATACCGCGCGCCACGGCACCTTTTTTGAAATGCTCGGCAATTTCTCGTTCGGCGATTATTTTAAGGAAGAGGCTATCACATGGGCGTGGGAGTTTCTCACGGACGTGCTGAAGATCCCCGCTGACAGGCTCTGGCCCTCCGTCTATCTCGAGGACGACGAGGCCTATGGCATCTGGCACGACAAGATCGGCATCCCGGAGGACCGCATCGTACGTCTCGGCAAGGCGGACAACTTCTGGCAGCACGGACAGGGTCCCTGCGGCCCCTGCTCGGAGATCTATTTTGACCGCGGCGAAAAATACGGCTGCGGCAGACCGGACTGCCGTCCGGGATGCGACTGCGACCGGTATATGGAGATCTGGAACATCGTTTTTTCGCAATTCAACAACGACGGCAACGGCAATTATACCGAACTCGCCCACAAAAACATCGATACCGGCATGGGACTCGAACGCCTCGCCTGCGTCATGCAGGGCGTCGACAACATGTTCGAGGTCGATACCATCGCCAACATCATCAAGGCGGCGAGCGAAAAAGCGGGCATCCCCTATAAAAAGAGCGAAAAGGCGGACGTGTCCCTGCGTATCATCGCAGACCATGTGCGCGCGTCGGCGTTTCTCATCGCCGACGGCGTCATGCCCTCCAATGAGGGACGCGGCTACGTTCTGCGCCGCCTGCTGCGCCGCGCCTGCCGGCACGGAAAGATCCTCGGCATCGACGGCCCGTTCCTTTACGATATCATGGCGGTCGTCGCGCATGAGAACGCGGCGCCCTATCCGGAGCTTACGGAAAAGCTTGGCTATATCCAGAAAATCACCCGCATGGAGGAGGACCGCTTCGGCGCGACGGTGGAAGCGGGCATGAACCTGCTTGAGCAGCTCATGGAAAGCGCTGCGGCGGCAGGAGAGAGACCGCTGCTTCTCGGCGCGGATATCTTCAAGCTCTCCGATACCTTCGGCTTCCCGCTCGACCTCACGCGCGAGATCGCGGCGGAACGCGGGATCGGCATCGACGAGGAGGGCTTCGCCAAGAAGCTCGCCGAGCAGAAGGAACGCGCCCGTGCCGCCCGCGGCAATATCAGCGGCTGGGACGACAGCATGAAATCCCTTGTCGACACCTCGGTAAAAACCGAATTCGTCGGCTATACGGCGCTTTCCGCCGAAGCGAAGATTCTCTCTATCATCGATCCGCAGACAGACGAGCTCTGTGACATCACGGGAGAGCATGCCGTCATCGTGACCGACCGTACGCCGTTTTACGGAGAAGGCGGCGGACAGGTAGGCGACACCGGAACCATAGCGGGAAAGAACGGACGCGCGGTCGTGACCGATACCCAAAAGACCGACGGCGTTTATCTGCATATCTGCAAAATGGAGTCCGGCTCCTTCTCGGTCGGCGACACCGTCACGCTCTCCGTCGACAGGGCGCGTCGCGCTGCCGTCGCACGGAACCACTCGGCCGTCCACCTGCTCGACGCGGCTCTGCGCGAGGTCCTCGGCACGCATATCCGTCAGGCAGGCTCCTATGTTGACGATAAGGAAGCCCGCTTCGACTTCACGCACTTTGCCGCCGTGACCCGCGAAGAGCTCTCGCGGGTTGAACGGCTCGTCAATGAAAAGATCCTGGAGGACATCCCCGTCACCCCGTATGAGACGGACATCGAAAGCGCGAAAGCCTCCGGTGCCATCGCTTTGTTCGGCGAAAAATACGGAAACGTCGTGCGCGTCGTAAAAATGGGGGATTTCTCCGCCGAGCTTTGCGGCGGGACCCATGTTAGCAACACGGCAAAAATCGGCATGTTCAAAATCATGATGGAAAATTCCGTCGCCGCCGGAACAAGACGGATCACCGCCGTAACGGGATTCAACACCTATGAGCTGATGCTGCAAAGCGAGAATATCATCACCTCCGTGCTGAAGGCTTTGAAGGTCGGCGCACGCGCGGACATCCTTCTGCGGATAGCCGCGCTCGGCGAAGAAATGAAATCCGTGAAAAAGGAATTAGAGACGGCATCCAAAAGACTCGCCTCCGCGAAAGCCGATGCCATGATCGCCGGCGCCGCCGAAATAGGAGGGCTGCGGATCGCTTCCATGAAAACGGAGCTTCCGATCCCGATCGTGCGGACCTTAGGGGACGACATGAAAAGCCGGTATCCTGATCTTGTCGCCGTGATCGCCTCCCACGCCACCGACAAATTGACGCTGGTATGCGTGTGCGGGAAAGAAGCTTTGGCAAAAGGGATCAAAGCGCCCGATATCCTATCGGGACTTGCCGAATATACCGGCGGCAGCGGCGGCGGACGTCCGGACAGCGCGACGGCGGGCGTCAAATATCCGGACAGGCTGGACGAGGCCCTGTCCGCTCTGCCCAAAATCGCAGAATCTCTTATCGAGCAGTAAAAAGGAAGTCTATCAAAACAGAAAAGAGGTTTATGTATGAAGGGAAAAAAAGAAAAAGTCAAAAGCCTTTGGCATGATTTCAAAGCGTTCATCTGCCGGGGCAACGTCGTGGACATGGCAGTCGGCGTCGTTGTCGCCGCTTCCTTTAAGGATATCGTCACAAAGTTCACAGACGCCTTCATTTCCCCGCTCATCGCCATTCTCACAGGAGGAACCGATCTTACCAGCCTCAAATGGATTTTCCGTCCGGAAAAGCTCGATGAACAGGGCAACGTCATAACGGAAGAGATCTCCTTTGGCTGGGGGGCTTTCGTGCAGTCTATCATCGACTTTCTCATCATCGCATTGGTCCTTTTCCTTGTCATCAAGGTATTTGCAAAAGCCATGAGCAAGGCAAAGGAGCTGAGTGTCTCCAAGGAAGAAAAAGAAGCGCAGGAAAAGGCAGCCGCAGAGGCTGCCGCAAAAGAAGAGGCCGAGAAGAGAGCCGCGGAGCAGGCGCGTCTTGCCGCCGAAGCAGAGGCTGCCGCCAAAAAGGAGCGTGAGGAGGAAACCGTCGCGCTCTTACGTGAGATCCGGGATTCCCTTGGGGGAATGAAGTCGTAAACATTCATACACAAACGTTTCCATGCGAACCAAAAGGAGGAAGCTGTATGCAGGAAAATTGTCTTTTTTGCAGAATCGCGGCGGGCGAGCTCCCGTCGAACAAAGTATACGAGGACGAAAAAATTCTCGCGTTCCGCGACATCCAGCCGCAGGCGCCGGTGCATGTGCTCGTGATCCCGAAGGCGCATATCGCCTCTGCGAACGAGATTTCTCACATCAACAGCGGGATCGTCGCCTATATTTTTGAAAACATTCCAAAAATCGCAAGGCTTGCCGGAATCGCCGAGAGCGGATACCGCATCATTTCCAACTGCGGAGAGGATGCCTGTCAGAGCGTCCCGCATCTGCATTTTCACATTCTCGGCGGCGGGAAGCTTGCCGAAAAAATGGCCTGACGCCGCAGCAAAGAGGTACTTCGACCTTGTTTGAGCAGACAAAGCAACCGCTCGGACAGAGCACGCGCGGCAAGCGTCAGATGATATCCCGTTCTTTTTTAGAGCCGGTCTGCCCGCCGCTTGCAGGACCAAAATCGCTTTACGGGGTCCGGATGGCTCTGCATCATGCTTTTGATCAGGAGGGAATGCCATGTATACCTACGAATTTGAAAAAGTACAGGCCGAAATGAGAGGCTGGGGACCGATGAGCGGCAACCGGTACAGAACGGAGGATTACCGTACCATCATCCAAGCCCGGGCAAAGGACGGATGGCGGTATGTCGGCTTTCTCCCAGCGGTACAGAGAGGGGCAGGCCATATCGAGGAGATCGATCTGATTTTTGAAGGCTCTGTCACAACAAATGGTTGATTTTTGACGAGAAATAGCGTATAATAATAGTAAGAAACAGTACCACCGAAGGAGGTAATTGGATATGCCTACTATCAAAGACGCATTAGATATTATCGGT
>CALWJT010000038.1 GCA_944381075.1 uncultured Clostridia bacterium | reverse complement strand
GGCGTTGCCCCCTTTGGAAACCCCCACAAGAAAAGGCGGTACGCTACCCCTCCACGGGGCGCATACCGCCTTTTCTTGTTATCCAGCCCTCTGGCTGTATCGGTTGAGCAAAAGTCAGCGTGGGATTGGTGTGGTATCTTTATCTAAGTGATACCCCGGTTTCCCACTTGGATACGGTCTTGTCGCTCCCGTCTAGCGCTTTCGCAAGAGCGGCCTGCGTCAGATTCGCCTCTGTGCGAAGCGCCGCGGTCCGCTCGCCGATTCTTTTTTCGTCCATTTTCATGGCTCCTTCTTTGGATTGGTGTTTTTTCCTATCCTAAGAAACCGACGGTGCCCGCCTGCGCTTCCGAGAGGAAAAGCGGCGGTAATGTCCTTATTGTCTACGAAAAGCAGAGAGCGGCCTTTTACACAATCCGCCGGAAAGAACGGAGCCAATTCGTCCGTAGAATCCGGCGCGGCGGCAGACTCAGCAAAGCAGCCGGATGATATCCGGCTGCTTTGCTTTTATTCTTCTGCAATCACAATGGTTTTGATCCGCTGTTCCTTTGTCGGCCTGTCAGAGGAATCCGTATCGGCCGAGGCGATTTCATCCAAGACCTCAAAGCCGTCCGTCATCTTTCCGAACGCGGCGTACTGCCCGTCGAGATGCGGTGCGTCGCGGTGCATGATGAAAAACTGAGAGCCGGCGGAATCCGGACGCGCCGAACGCGCCATGGAAATTACACCGCGCGTATGCTTCAGCGGATTCTTGACGCCGTTCGCCGCAAATTCGCCCTTGATCTGATAGCCGGGCCCTCCCATGCCGGTCCCTGTGGGATCCCCGCCCTGGATCATAAAGCCCTCGATGACACGATGGAAGAGGAGCCCGTCATAAAAGCCTTCCTTTGCCAGCTTTACAAAATTTTCCACTGTAATAGGCGCCGTCTCCGGATACAGCTCCAGCGTTATCTCCCCGCCGTTTTCCATTTCGATCTTTGCTCGAATCATAATCCCTCCCGCGCCGTAGGGCGCTTTTCTTTTTTTCCTATTTTACCACGGCGCCGGCCGCATAGCAAGAAGATTCACAGCTTTTTTACGATCAAATACGAAAAAAGATAGGCGCAGAAAACGAGAAGCGTAAAATTGACCCCGCTGTAAAAGAACACATAGAGCGACAGCATCCACAAAACGGAAAGACAGGCACAGGTCGTCACGTATAAGATCCGCCCTGATACTTCCACGCCGAAAAGGCGGGAAAATACAGCGTCGGCGATGCGGCCGCCGTCCATTGATTTTAACGGCAGAAGATTGAGCACGGCGAGCGACAGGGAGGCCGCAAAAACGGAGGCGGCTGCCTCGGCAGGCATCCAAAGGACCGCCGCCGCAAGATAAAGCAGATTCATGAGCGGTCCCGCCGCCGCGATCAGAAATTCTTCCCGATAGGACGAGGCCGCCGACAGACCGATATTGATGCCGACCGGCATGAGGCGGATCTCCGTAATACGCTTTCCAAGCAGGAGCGCCGCCGTCATATGTCCTGCTTCATGAAGCAGGACAGAAGAAATCGTTGCAAACGCATACAGCCTCGGCATCGCGAACAAAAGCAGAAAAATCCCGGCGGCAGCGAACGGATGGACGTGAAATTCAATCTTTCCTATTCTCATGCGCGCTCCTCCTTTGGATGCGCTTTTCGGAACGCTGCCACTGTATTTTTGATAATGACGACGACAAGCGGAAGCAGCAGCATGCCGAAGAATCCGAATACCCGCAGACCCACATACATCGATACCAGCGCAAGCAAGGGGTGCATCCCGATCCCGGCGCCGACGATTTTCGGCTCTAAGATCTGGCGCAGCACAGAAATAACGGCATACAGGACAAGAAGCCCGACGGCCATGCGGACGTCTCCGGCAAAGAACAAATAGACCGCCCATGGGATAAGGACCGTCCCGGTCCCGAGCACAGGCAGGATGTCGACGAGGGCAGTCAGCAGCGCAAGCAGAAACGCATAATTCTGTCCGAGGATGAGAAACCCGACGAACAGCTCCGCAAACGTAAACAGAAACAGGATCATGTAGGATTTCAAGTACTTCATTAGGGTATGCCCCGTCTGGCCATACATTTCCCGAAGCGCCTCGCGCGGCTTTCCCTGCACATGCGCTTTGATATAGGCGATGATTTTTTCATAGTCCGCGCAGAAATATACAGCGGACAGCACGGTGACAATGGAAAATATGAGTGCCTGCGGGACCGCAGAGGCAAGCCGTCCGATATAGCCGGGGATTTTCGAGCCGAAAGCCGAAACCGCGTCCTTGAACATATCGGTAAGTGCTGTACGGATCGATTCCCGCATGGCATCCGCGTCCTCCCCGGAGAAGAAGGGAAGTCCCGCTATCAAGGATTGCAGCTTGTCGAGCATCTCCGTAAAGTTCAGGACGATCGTATTTTCCCCCGAAGCGATGCTTCCGGCGAGCGCGCCGAGCTGCTCGGCCGCTTCCGTCACCGCAAGAAACAGAAGTCCGATGACCGCCGTCAAAAACAAAATGACAAAGACCACAGAAACGACCTTCTGCGGGATTTTGGTCTTTTTGGATACGGCGGCGGCAGGACGCCGAAGCAGAGAAGCCGCCGCAAATGCCAGTAGGAACGGCAGAATGACGGGAACCACATATTTCGCGGCTACATAAACCGCAAGGATCCCGAGCAAACTATAAAAAATGATGTAAACCGTGCGCCGATACGGTTCCTGCGGGAGAAATCCCATCTTCGACTCCATTCCGGTTTGAAAAAGCGCCGGAGAAAATCGCCGCTTTCCGGATTTTACCTTGACAAACCGAATCCTTTATGATATGATTTATTGTATGTAAGGGTATGTTTATTTATTCAGCACCGGCATCGGAGCTTCCGCAGTCCCGCCCTTTTGCGGACTCCGTATGACAAACGAAATTTTCATGTGAATGCCGCCGAAGGCGTCATGCCGCAAAGCGGCGGCAGAACGGAGTTTTATGATGAAAAAATTTTTGGCCTTGTTTCTTGTCATATGTCTCAGCACGCTGATTTTCGCATCCTGCGCAGGAGATGGACCGTCCGAAACGACGGGAAGCGGTACGACAGGCAGTTCCACCACCGCCGGCACGACGGCGACCACTGCAGAGGAGACCACGCACGTATCGGATGATCCACAGATCGTCGACAGTCTCGATTACGACTATGTCGTGAGGACCGTACTGGATGACAACAAAAAGATCATCGGCGTCGCGGTCTTTGCCTGGAAGGACAAAAAAGCAACGGAAAGCATCACCATCGACAGCGAATACGTGCTCGATGGCGTGACCTATCCGGTCATTCAGGTCGGCGTCGGTCAGGGAGTTCTCAGCTTCCAGAGCCAGCTCAAATCCATCACCATTCCGGGAAGCGTCAAAACGATCGCAAAGCGTGCGTTCCCCACCTGCCCCGCGTTGACGACTCTGAATCTTTCGGAGGGGCTGGAGGAGATCGGGGAGATGGCATTTTGGGGATGCAAATCACTCGAATCCGTCACGATCCCGTCGACCGTCAAGACCATCGGATCAAATGCATTCGCAGACTGCAACAATCTCAAATCGGTGACGATTTCCCGTGCCTTTGAGAGCCAGATCGACGATATCTTCGCGGGATGCCCGAATCTCACTGTCACTTATATCGATTGAGAAGTACCAAAATCGAAAATCCCTTCATACAATGAAAATAAAATCATTGTATGAAGGGATTTTTTTATGACGATCCATATCGTAAAGGCCGGAGACACTCTCTCCGGCATCGCAGAAGCTTACGGCGTATCGGAAAATTTCCTCGCGATCTGGAACGCGCTTTCCGAACCGTACACGCTTGTCGTCGGACAGGCGCTCCTCATTTTGACTCCGGCCGGCACCTATACCGTCAGAGCAGGCGACACCATTGCCTCCATCGCCAGACGCTTCGGGACCACCGCCCGAGAGCTGTTTGCCAACAATCCGAACCTTGCGGGAGGGCTGAATCCGATCTTCGAGGGCCAGACGCTCGTGCTGAGCTGGGAGGAGCCGAGGGAGGACACGGTCCGGATCAACTCCTATGCTTATCCGTTCATTACCGACGAGGCGCTCTACGGGACCCTGCCCTACCTCACGTTTCTTTCTCCGTTTACATACGGCTTTACCCCGCAGGGAGAGCTCATTGCGCTTGACGACGAACGGCTGATCCTTTCCGCCGAAAGCTATGGGGCCGCGCCTTTGATGCATCTTTCCACGCTGACCGAAGCCGGGACCTTCTCCAACGAGCTGGCGTCCGCCGTTCTGAGAAGCGAAACGGCGGCGGATACACTGATCACGAATATACTGGAAAACCTCAAAGCAAAAAATTATTATGGACTGGACATCGATTTTGAGTATATCCTGCCGGAGGACGCCGCCGCTTATGCCGCTTTTCTCGAAAAAGCAAGGATACGGCTCAACGAGCAGGGCTTCCCCGTCATCGCGGCGCTGGTGCCGAAGTCCTCGCGCGACCAGCCCGGAGGCTTCTATGAGGGGCACGACTACGCCGCAATCGGAGCCGCTGTCAACGCCGTTTTTGTTATGACATATGAATGGGGCTAATGATGATAAATACTTTATAGATAATAAAAAGATAGGGATGGGCCCATCCCTATCTTTTTATGTAGTCCTCCTCTATTCCAAGCAATTCTGCCACGGAAACGCCAAGCACCGCGGAGAAATACTTCAGTTCATAATCCAGCACGGCGCGGTCTCCCGTTTCAATACGACTGATGGCCTTTTGCGTCAAGCTCATATCGGCAAGCTGCAGCTTGATTGCCAAATCATCTTGAGAATAACCCCGTTCTTGCCTGATTTTCCGGATACGGCTGCCGCAAATGTTCGTTCTGCCTTTCTCTCCTAAAATTTTCATTTTTGCCTCTCCTTGCATAATATAGTATATTTTTACATTATCATACAAGAATTTACAATTTTATCCCATTTGTGACTAAAACTGAAAAATTATTCTTTAATTGACTACACCATAATAGAAAAGCCTTTGCTCGAATGGAACAAAGGCTTTTCTATTATTATTTATCGCAACGGACAATCGGACTTTTTGATTTTATCAGCCTAAACAACAAAAAAAGGGACAGCGAACGCTGTCCCTTTTCCTTATCCCCATGGACTTTCACTGTCATAGAGTGTTCCCCACAGGGCTTTTTTCTGCGCAGCGCGCAGAGAAAGCCCGCGAAGGTACTCCTCCAC
>CALWJT010000037.1 GCA_944381075.1 uncultured Clostridia bacterium | reverse complement strand
CTATTTCTATTTCCATATCTGCTGAAAGCCCAAGCGCTTTGACCGTGTAGGTGTTCGTTCCGTCAGATATATATTCCAATGTAATTGCTTCATTTGGAAACACCTCTTTCAAAATCTCAGAATCGTTTTTTATTAGAAAAATTCGAAGCTCCCCAGATTTCAAGGTGCTTGATATCGTAATAGATACTTTTTTATTTTCGACCAAACTACGACTTACCGTAATTAGACCATCGAGCCTGCCAATAGACACCTCTACATGATCTAACAATTCAACATCGTAATCTCTATCCGTATGAGAAGGGTTACCTGAACCCCTAAAGGATTTTTTAAAAGCTGAATATACGTTTTTGAAAGAACAGATTTCCTCGTCTGTTATTTCTTGATACATCACTTTATAATCTGTATTATCATAATTGATAATTTGATCAATAGCATACAATATTACCTATCACTATGAGCATGACAAAAACAATAATCATAGTGAGAATAACAAACGCTTTATAGCTTTTTTTTATCATAATAACCCCTCAATTGGAATAGCGCAAATATGGTTTTCTCCAAGGCCTACTGTAGGATAAAAGCAAAGCTTCCCGCCGAAACCGGCTGCGTTTTCAGAGAAATCCGGTACAGCCGGCTGCGCTTCCAGCCATTTTGAATATGAGGGTCCGTTATCTCGATCTCTTCAATGGCAGCCGTCAGCGAAGGATCGTATTCGAGCGTCCTTTCCCCTGTCAAACATATCGTGCCCGCACCGACCGTTTCTGGACGGTCAGCCGCCATCAGATGAAAGACGAGCTCTGCCGGCTCATCCAAAGTAATGGAATCGACGATTTTGACCATTCCGCCCGCCAGCTCTCCGGTACGGATATAGGATCGGAGTCCCGCATCCCTTGGATAGGCGTGTTTTAGCTCCATCGATAGCCGATTGCTTTCGTTTTCATATTTGACATTTTCCGCGGCATATTCGCGGCCGTCGAGCTGATCCCGCCCGCCGATAGACGGCAAATTGTGATAGCAGGACTGCATAGTCCAGATGGTATAGCGCTTCTCATTAAAGGTATCGGCCGTATACGTACCGACGCCTACATCGATGACAAGCGGCTCTCCGTCCGCATATACGATAAAATTTCCCACGTCGTTGTGGTTATGACTCTCGGCGTTGCAGCCGCCTTTCATTGCGAAAAAGAGCCCCTTGCCGGAATTCTCGTTTTCCCTTGCCGCCATCACACAAATTCCATCCATCCAGACCTTTTTGGGAGGACAGTACGCCGTTTGTTCCGGCTCCGGCTCGCAATCATTTTTCAGCTCCCGTGCGATATTGTACTGGATCTCCGCTTTCTTCTCCGATGCGAAATGGCTGGCGCCGAAGCTCTCAAGCATAGGGGAACCCGTCCGTCTGCCGAATCTCGCAACGGCTGCATACCGGAAATGGTTTTCCGCTGCACAGTCGGCAAAATTGATATAAAAATCGCGGTGGATATTGACTTTCGCGATGTATTCTCCGAGGTTTCGCACAAAAGGATGTGAAAACACGTCTATAGCTCCTCCTGTCATATCATAAAGAAGCTCCAGACAATCAAAATAACAGGCGCCGGCCTCATTCCAATAGCCGGGACCTTCGTCACAGCCCCCATCCTCAAAATAGCCGTTTGTAAAGTGATCAAGGATTTCCATTGTTCTTGCGACGACTTTTTTCCGCCTTTCCGTATCCCTCTCGCAGAGTGCGCAGACCGTAAGAACATTTGAGGCGATCCACGGACACCAGTTGTTGACTCTGGGCCTGTCATATCCCATCCACCACTGCGCTTTGTTCGTAAGAAACGGGGTCAGGATCCGGCGGTTTAATTCATACTGGATCCGGTCGCAGATAAGCGGCGTCACCCGGTCCAAGAAATCCTTCCCGAGATAAATGGCAAAAGCGAGCAAAGCGCCGGTCTCCGCAGAAAACAAATCGATGTAATCCACCGTTTCCTTGTACGCATAGGTCAGCGGACAGTCCAGATCCGGCAAGGACCGGTTATGAGCAGGAACGACCCATGTGCTTTCTTCCAGCAGCAACCAAATTCCGTCGACGAGCTTATCGGTAAAACGGCCCTTTCGCTCGATATATTCTCCCAGAAGAAGGTAAAGCACCATTTTCCTTCTTTTAAAATAAAGCTCCTGATAAACCGAACGGTTCCCGTTTTGATGGAACTGCATGTAAACGCTTGCAGGAAGCAGTTCATAGGGCAAATTGGCATATTTTTCAGCGCAGCGCAGAATATCTGCACACGCTTTTTCTTGAAGATGGAATCCGCCGATATCAGAAAAAAGATGAAATTTTTCATATGGAAGGACCTTTTCTTCTGCGTTCCGATTCAGATACGTTTCAAATATTTTCGGCATTTTTATTTTTTCCTTTCTTATAGGATGAAAAAATCAGACGGGGCCCCGTCTGATTTTTATATGGAAGGGTCGGAAAGTGCCCTTTCAAGCCATATGGTTCCGATATCAAAAGCATCATAGAGACCGGTTTTATTTCCCTGCTTGATAATCTTCGGATTGTCGCCAGTTGTCAATACCTGCACTAAGATGTTGTCGGGAACCTCTGTCTCTCCCACGGTTTTGTTTGTTAAAATCATCATAAAAAGGTAGCATTTATCCGTCATATCCCCATAGCAAATGACATTCTTTTCTCTGACGAGCGGCTTTCCCTTATAGACTAAATATTTTCCCTCCAACGGTAACTTTTCGCTCATTTTAATCATACCTTTCCCATTTTATCTGCTTAGATGCGATTTTATTATAACACGCATCCATTTTATTGTCAAGCATGCGAGCAGGCAAATCCCTATTTAGTCGCTTTCGTCAAGAAAAACCAGCTCTCCGCTTTTGTGGTATCCCAGCACTTCCCTTGCGTATTTTTCTATGTAATCCTCTTTGGGAAGCGAAAGATCGTATTCCATTTCTTCAATGGATTGCTGATATTCTTCCAGCAAGGCCGTAAGATCATTTTTTTCTTCTTTCAAATTATCAAGCTTGACATATAAAGAAATGATGGAAATCAGCAGGATAAGCGCCATAATACCGAGCGAAATTTTAACAAAAGTACTCGTTTTCGTTTTCATAACGGAACTCCTTGTTTCCATATACAGAAAATCCACATCCAGCGGCAGCCAGCATGATGCTTTTCATCTGCTCACTGTACGCCCTGCGTTTTTTCTCCTTTTTATTGGCCAAATAATGTCCGATGGTCTTGCCATACAGCCAGACAGAAAATCGATACATGCTTTTTCCTATCAATCGAATCGGATAAATTATAGCATACAATAGCCAATAAAGCAAGCAGCGAATCAGAAAAACAATTTGTTTTGCAAAAAAGGTGACAAGTTTTCCAAAGGTAATATGGTATAAAATAAAACCGATAACCGAGGCAAGTAAACAATAGATCCGGATTTCGCCGCCGTTGGTATGAAAAATCATCAATATTTCGGTCACGGCAGCGATCAGCCAAAATAGAATATCTTCGATGAATACAAGAATTCGGTCGGCTGTCTTAAGGGATTTCTTGCGGGAAAAACGGGCAAGAGACTGGAACAGCGGCTTTCTGGGACGAATTTTATCATAAAATGCGCCGCAGACCGATAGGCTGGCCGTTCTGCTGATCCTTAAGATCCGGAACAAGTCATAGACCAGCCCCAAAAAGACGCCGGGAAGAAAAAAAATAAGAATCAGCTCATAGGAATCATAAAAAAATTCGTTCATTTTATGACCTTAGCAAAAAATCCGCCCTTTTTGGCGCTTTCCTTATCATTATAAACCATAGAACGGATAAAGCCCTCTATCGTCATATTGCCGGCGGAGACATCCAGCGTGGTTATATGAAGCCCGGTCCCCTCTATTAAAAGGTTTCCGTTTCCCGTTACAAGATAAACGCTCATTTCATCGAAGCTGATAACATCTTCAATTCCGGAGAGCGTTAGTATCTCCCGATTTTTCAGACTGAGACTGGTGTCCTTGTTTTCATTTTGAAGCTCTGCCAAAAATATCACCCTTTCGCATATTTTTATTCTTGATTATAAATATGCGAAATGGCGGCAAAATATGTTTTTATTCTATTATCTCATAAAGCTCCGAGGCATCGTTTTTCAGCGTATGCTCCTTGATATCCTTGACTCGGAGCCGAAGGGTTCTTTCCCCGAACGAAACCTCGATGATGTCTCCAATCTTTACGTCGTAGGAAGCTTTTGCATCCCTGCCGTTGACCTTAACATGCTCGGAATCACAGGCATTGTTCGCTACTGTCCGTCTTTTGATGATTCGGGATACCTTTAAAAATTTATCCAAACGCATATTATGTCCTCCCATGATTTTGATAAAGAAAAACAAAGCCGCTCACAGCGGCTTTGTCAGGCCATTATTTGTTTACAGAATCCTTCAGTGTCTTGCTTGCAGAAAACGCGGGATATTTGGACTCGGGAATCGAAATGGCTTCCTGTGTTTTCGGATTTCTCCCAGTTCTGGCAGCTCGAGTTTTCACCTCGAAGGATCCGAGACCGGAAATCTGAACCTTATCCCCTGCGACAAGCGCTTCCGAAACGGCGTCAACGGTTGCCGCAATGGCTGCCTCTGCGTCTTTTTTCTTCAGTCCGGTTTTTGCGACGATCGCTTCGATCAGTTGTGTCTTATTCATGTTCAAAATCCCTTTCATAACTCAGCACCAAGTGCTTTTTTTAACTGGTAACAGTATATCATCATTTTAGCCGATTTACAAGGCTTTTTTTCAGAAATTTTAGGATTTATGGCAAAATTCTGAGAAAAATCCAATAAAAATCCATCATTTCTGCGTTTTCAGAACAAACGGATCTGATTCGTCTCCGAAAGACCGTCCAAAACACCGCAGTCGTCTAAAATTTCTACGACAGCCTTAGAAATTCCTGTACGCTGCTTTAAATCTTCGATAGACAAAAACTCCCCTTCCTCTCTGGCATCCTGAAGCTTTTGTGCCGCGGATTCGCCAAGTCCCGGAAGGCTGCCAAATGGAAGGCGGATGGCTCCGGCTTCCGGAAGAAAGAATTTTGCATCCGATTTGTAAAGATCAACCGGAAGGAACCGATAACCACGTCCTAAGCATTCGTACGCGATTTCCATCGCTGCGTAGGTGTCGTCATCCTTTTGCGTCCGTTCTTTTTTGTCCTTGGCCTTGATTTCCTCGAGAAGCTTTCTTACCGCCGCTTTTCCCTTGGCTGCGACAACGCCGTCAAATCCGTCCGGCGCCGCGCTGAAGTAAGCACTGTAAAAGACAATCGGCTGATGGACCTTGAACCAGCCCAGCCGGATCGCGCTCATAACGTAAGCGGCGGCATGAGCCTTCGGAAACATGTAGCGGATTTTGGTAAGGCTTTCGATATACCACTCGTCCACATGCTTTTCCCTCATTGCCTCGATCATGTTTTCCGGGATGGGCTTTCCCGCCTTGTTTTTACGGACAAATTCCATGATCTTGAACGCCGTACTGTTGTCAAGCCCGTATCGGATCAGAGCCAGCATGATGCTGTCACGCGTCCCGACGACTCTTGAAATGTCACAGACGCCGTTTTTGATGAGGTCCTGCGCATTGCCAAGCCATAGCCCCGTTCCATGCGTCAGACCGGAAATCTGTAAAAGGTCGTTGAAGTTTTTCGGTTTTGCTTCCATTACGACCGGCTGTACAAACGACGTTCCGAATTCCGGAAGTCCAAGCGTACCGATCCTGCATCCAATATCGTCCGGTGTCGCGCCGAGCGTTTTGGTTGAGCGAAACAGCTCATAGACGGATTCGTCGTTCATAGGGACGTCCATGACGCTCATTCCGGAAAATTTTTCAAGGTACTTATATTTTGTCGGCACATCATGTCCAAGCTCATCGAGCTTCAGGAGCGTGTCGTGCAGATATTCAAAAGTAAAATGCGTTGTCACGATATCGGAATTCGGGTCGTCTGCCGGATGCTGGACCGGACAAAAGTCGTATACTTCATACTCCTTCGGTACAACAACAATGCCGCCCGGATGCTGTCCGGTCGTGCGCTTGACGCCGATACACTTTTTTGTCAGACGATTGAGCTCTGCTTTGTTCAGATTCAGCCCGCGGTCCTCCGCATATTTGGCCGCATAGCCATATGCGGTCTTATCCGCAATGCCGCCGATGGTTCCCGCACGGAATACATTTTCCGCACCGAACAGCTCTTCCGTGTACTTATGTACTTTGCCCTGGACCTCACCGGAAAAATTCAAATCGATATCCGGAGATTTGTCTCCGTAAAAGCCGAGGAACGTCTCAAACGGGATATCGTGTCCGTCACCCTTTAGGGAAGCGCCGCAGCGCGGACAAGCCTTATCCGGCAAATCGAAACCGGAACCATAGGAGCCGTCCGTAATAAACTCGGTATATTGGCAATTCGGGCAATAATAATGCGGCGGCAGCGGATTGACCTCGGAGATTCCGGCCATGGACGCCACGAAGGAGGAGCCGACCGAGCCGCGCGAGCCGACGAGATAGCCCTGCTGTTCACTGTAATAAACCAGCTTCTGCGCGATCATATAAAGCACGGCAAATCCATTCTTGATGATGGATGTCAGCTCTTTTTCCAGCCTGGCCTCTACAAGCTCCGGCAGAGGATTCCCATAGAGAGAGGTCGCACGCTCATAGCAGATTCTGCGCAAATCCTCCTCTGCACCCTCCATTTTTGGGGTAAAGGTCCCTTCCGGAAACGGACGGATCCCCTCCTCCACAAGATCGGCGATCCGATTGGTATTGGTCACGACAACCTCATAGGCTTTTTCCTCGCCGAGATAAGAGAACTCAGCCAGCATTTCTTCTGTCGTACGCAGATATAGCTCGATATCGCGGTCAGCATCGTCGTATTTCATGCCGGCAAGGAGAATCTTTCGGTAGATTTCATCCGATGGGTCGAGAAAGTGCGCGTCACACGTAGCGACGACCGGTTTTCCTGCCTCTTCGCCCAGCTTGACGATGGTGCGATTGATCTTTCGCAGTTCCTCCTCGTTCGCGACCGTTCGATTGGCGACCATAAAGCGATTGTTGGAGATCGGCTGAATTTCGAGATAGTCGTAGAAATCCGCAAGAGACAGAAGCTCATCCCACGGCTTTCCCTCCAATACGGCCCGATACAGCTCTCCGGCTTCGCACGCAGAACCGATAATCAGCCCTTCCCTGTGCGCCTCCAAAACCGTTTTCGGGATCCTCGGACGCTTGCGGTAATATTTCAAGTAGCTGTCTGAAATCAGCTTATACAGGTTTTTCAAACCCGTTTTATTTTTCACAAGCAAGATCATGTGATAGGAATTCAGCTTTAGCGGATCCGTGTGGTCTGACATCGCCTCCGACATTTCAGCCGGCGTATGGACACCGTCGTTTTCCAGCTTGTCCACCATACGATAGAAAATACGTGCGCACATTTCCGCATCGTCAGAGGCCCTATGATGGTTGAAATCGCCGAGTCCGAAATATTCCGCTATCGTATCCAGCTTATGCTTTTTCAAATCGGGATTGACGAATCTTGACATGGATACCGTATCCAAATAAGCGTTGGAAAACGGGAGGCCGCAGTCAGCCGCGGCCTTGCGGATGAAGCTGATATCAAATGAGGCATTGTGTGCGACCAGCATCCGGTTTCCGATAAAATCAAGAAATTGAGAAAGCGCCTCTTCCGTTTTCGGCGCACCCTTGACCATTTCGTCGTCGATCCCGGTAAGCTTTGTGATTTCCGGCGGGATCGGCACCTCAGGGTCGACGAACGTATTGAATACGGCGAGAACCTCATCCTTCCGAACCAGCACCGCTCCGATCTCCGTGATCTTGCAGCTGAGTGGCGAAAGTCCGGTCGTCTCAATATCGAAAACGACAAATTCATCATCGAACGTTACGCCGCTGTCCCCGTAAATCGCCTTTGCTTCATCGTTGACATAGTATGCCTCAAGCCCATATATGACCTTCATTCCAAGCTTTTCAGAAGCCTTCATTGCCTCTTGAAAGCCCTGTACGTTGCCGTGGTCCGTGATGGCTATCGCGCGATGTCCCCAGCGATGCGCTGTCTTGACGGCGACGTCCGGCGGGATGATGGCATCCATCTGCGACATATTGGTATGAAGATGCAGCTCTACTCGCTTTTCCGGTGCGTTGTCCATTCGTTCTATCTTTTGAATTTTTTCGATCGCCACAGGAGACATGACAAGCTCTCCGTCGAAATCGGTATCATAGCGAAGCGTGCCTGAAATGGACACAGGCATACCGGCAGAAAGCGTGCCGTAGATTTCTGCTTCTTTCTCAGTGACGGCGACACGTGCCATCATGCTTCCCTCATAGTCAGTAATGGAAAACTCGACCGGATATTTTCCCTTTACCTTTCGGTCTTTGATTTCGATATCGACGATTTCCCCGACTGCAACGGCGCTCCTTTCCGGTTTTATCAAAGAAAAAAGCGGAGTGGGTGTAATTTCAAATGGTTCTCCAAGCAGAGGCTCCGGCGTACTGATATTATATACGGAATTTCCAATGTGAAGGCTGCCGTTTTCGTCAACAAACATTTTTTTCGGTGAATCGTATACGCTTGCGCGTTTCCCTGCATAAGCCGAGCCGGGAAGCTCCGCATTTTGGGACGGAAGGCTCTGCGCTGCGGCTCCGGTACGCATCGTTTTCCGTTTGATAAGCTCGTCCGCTATCGCAGATGGACTGCGCGGAACATAATGAGCCGATTTTTGAAAATGAATTTCATATTCCGCGCCAAATTCCCGGCGAATGATATCGGCTATTTTTTTCCCTACGTGATTATATTCGATAAACTCGATTCCGCCTTCTCCAAACATGATCTCAATGGTGATCCGATCCCCATGGAATACAGCGCTGTATTCTTGAAGAAAGCTTTTTGATATGATGTTGGTACGATAAGCCTCCTCCATGATTTCAGAAAAATAGCTTTCCGTAAAAAGTTCTCTTGGATAAATTGGAAAAAGTCTTACAGAACGCAGGACATATGACTTGCTTATATCGTTTTCGAGCTTGTAAAGCTTTGCTTTGGGTATCAGCGTATCACACGTAAAATTCAACTCTACCATGCGGAGATTCTTATCCACACGCATATTTCCCGATAAATATGCGTGTTCCATCAAGCGGCGGTTCTCCCCGTCGGGCAAATATCGATTGAATATATCAAGCAGCGTTTTGGATGCCATTTGGCATGCCTCCTTTATTCTGATTCCAGAAGCTTTTGGATTTCGCAAATCAGCTCGTCCACCAGATTTTTTTCTGAGACACGGCGGATGATTTTTCCATGAGAGAATAAAACCGCTTCTCCGACGGCGCCGGCGATCCCGATATCTGCCTGTGCTGCTTCTCCCGGCCCGTTCACAACACATCCCATTACAGCGACCGTCAATTTTTTCGTCACGGATATTCCCTGAAGCCGCTTGTCCAATTCCTCACAAATCGGAATAAGATCGATCTTGGTTCTGCCGCATGTAGGACAGGAGATGATGTCGATATACGGCCTTGAGGAAAGTCCGATCGTCCTTAGTATCGCTTGAGCGGCTTTTACTTCTTCCAATGGCGAGTCGGTTAATGATACTCGGACGGTATCTCCCAGTCCTTCGCACAGCAGCGTTCCAATGCCGATTGCCGACTTGAGCAGTCCCATGTCTCCCCTGCCCGCCTCCGTAACGCCGAGATGAAGAGGGTAATCGCATGCAGCGCCGACGATCCTGTTCGCTTCGATCATACACAGGACGTTGCTCGACTTGATGGAGATAACGATATCCGTAAAATCGTATTTTTCGAGCAATTTCGCGTGATAAAGAGCGCTTTCAGCCAACGCCTGCGGTGTCGGCGCTCCATATTTTCTCAAAATATGTTTTTCAAGAGAGCCGCTGTTGATCCCGATCCGAATGGGGACGCCGTGCGTCTGACACGCCTTTGCTACGGCTCTGATATGTTCCTCTGACCCGATATTGCCGGGGTTGATTCGGATCTTATCGATTCCAGCTTCTACCGCGGCCAGTGCGATACGGTAATCAAAATGAATGTCCGCCACGAGCGGCACCGCAATTCCCCGCTCCTTTAAACGATAGATGGTATCACATGAGATAAGGTCAGGAATGGCGAGCCGCACAATTTCGCAGCCCGCCTCCTCCAGCGCCTTGACCTGCCGATATGTCGTCTCCGCATCGTGCGGATCCGTATTGGTCATGGATTGTATTGAAATGGGAGCCGCCGCTCCTATTTTCAGGCTTCCTACCTGAACGGTTCGCGTTTGTCTTCTGATCGGTTGAGATTCCATATTTTAATTCAAACCATTTCCTTAAAACAATTTTGAGATAAGCCGGCAATTTCTGACTATCCAGGTCTTACCATCGTAAAAATATCCTTGCAGGTTACTATCAGCATAAGCAGAAGCAAAAGCACCATGCCTGCCGCATGGATATATCCTTCCACCTTAGGATTGATGGGTTTTCTGCGAATCCCTTCGATTATGAGGAACACGATTCTTCCGCCGTCCAAAGCGGGAAACGGCAGCAGGTTCATACAGCCAAGGTTGATTGCCAAAACCACAAAGAGATAAAATAACTGAGAGCTGTCATGACCCTCTACCGCATCCTGAGCGGCATCGGTAATAACACCGGTGATACCGACGGGTCCGGAAAGCTGCTGAAGCCCATATTTTCCGGTAATCAAATCATAGAGGGAATCGTAAACCATTCTAACAGTCATCACCGATTGATAAAAAGTATTTTTTACAACCGACCCGAAGGTTTTGTTGTCTGCTACCACGTAAAAGTCGCATCTGCCGAATGTGATTCCCTGATCGATTTGCGTGGGAAATACAACATCCTCCAGTACGATCTCTTCCCCGTCTCGAATAACGGTAAGATCGATGGGCTTTGTTCCGTATCGAATGACATAATAGCTCATGTCCGAGGAAATATGCGCACGATGTCCATCTACCGCGACAATGGTATCTCCCGCCATAAGCCCCGACTCGGATGAGGTAGCGTTTTCCTGAAAGCTGTGAACGGTTGTGGAGCCGAGATTTTGGGCACTCATGACAATTATAAGCATGATAAGAATTCCAAGGAAAAGATTAAAAAGAGAGCCCGCGGCTGTGATGATGATCCTCTGCCAGACAGGTTTCCGCCGCAGGGAATTTTCGTCATCCGACTCCTCGTCCTCGCCTGCCATACTGACAAAGCCGCCGATCGGCAATAAGCGAAGAGAATAGGATGTATCTGTTTTTTTAGACTTTTTAGAGATGAGCTTAGGTCCCATCCCGATGGAAAATTCATATATTTTTACATGGAAAAGCCGTGCTGTAAGAAAATGTCCAAGCTCATGAACAAATATGAGCACGCCAAACATTAAAATGGCAATGAGAATATAGAGTAGCATATTCGCTCCGTTCCTCCGCCATAAGCGGGACCAATTTGATTTTTATATTGAACTTCTGATGCTTTCCCTCACCGACTCGTTTGCCCTCTCTATCTCAGAAAGCGTGGGATCAGGATTTTCCGGAACTGAATTTACATATTTAGAAACGATCTCAAAAATATCTGTAAATCGGATCTTTTTCTGTAAAAAGAGAGCCACCGCTTCTTCATTCGCCGCATTCATGACGCATGGAGCAAGACCGCCGCGGCGAGCCGCTGATTCTGCGAGCGCGAGCAGAGGGAACGTCTTTCGGTCCGGCTCATAAAAAGTAAGCTTCCCCAATTTTACAAATTCAAGAGGCTGGCATGGCGATTCGATGCGGTCAGGATACGTTATGGCATATTGGATCGGCAGCCGCATATCGGATGCACCGAGCTGAGCGATAACTGCCCTATCATTGTATTCTACCATAGAATGAATTATGCTTTCCCGGTGGATTAAAACCTCTATCTGTTCCGGTGAGACACCAAACAGATGCATCGCCTCGATCACTTCAAGTCCTTTGTTCATCAGCGTCGCGCAGTCGATGGTGATCTTGGCCCCCATATTCCATGTCGGATGCCCAAGCGCCTGCTCCGCTGTGACGGAGGAAAGCTCGTCCCATGTTCTGCCAAAAAACGGCCCTCCCGAACAGGTAAGCAGGATCCGCCGGATATCCGAGCTTTTTTTCCCTGCAAGGCATTGAAAAATCGCACTGTGCTCGCTGTCAACGGGAATAATTTCGCATCCGCTTTCCGCCGCGGCCTTCATGACAAGGCTTCCGGCGGCAACAATGGATTCCTTATTGGCAAGGCCGATCCTCGGAAAATGCCGAATGGCCGCAAATACCGGACGCAGGCCGGCAAAACCGCCGATGGCATGGATACAAACGTCCGAGTGAACCCGCTCCATCATTTCCAGAATGCCATCTGTTCCGCACATAACTTTTGTATCGGTATCGTTTACGGCAGCTTTTAGAGCTTTTGCGGCCGCTTCCTCCCCGACAGCGGCATACTGCGGCCGGAATCTGCGAATCTGCTCTTCACCAAGGCGAATGTTGCTGCCCAAGGCGACGGCATCCACAAAATAGTGGTGAAAATCCGCAACATCCAGCGCCTGGGAGCCGACCGAGCCTGTAGAGCCAAGAACAGTAATATGCTTTTCCTCCATATTTGATTTCTCCTCCAAAATTATCCGAACATGTGCAAATGCTCTGGCAGAAACAGCATAATTCCATAGATGACAGGTGCTACGGCGATGATGGAATCGAACCGATCCATCACGCCTCCGTGTCCCGGAAAAATAAAGCCGAAGTCTTTGATGCCGCATTCCCTTTTGATATAGGAGGCGACGAGGTCGCCGAGCTGCGAAACCACGCCGATTACAACGGAAAGAACAATTAAGGACAGATAATTGACCGATATGGAAAAGCATTTGTCCAAAATCACCCCATAAACGGCATATCCGGCCATACATCCGAATATGCCTCCGACAGCCCCCTCCACAGTCTTTTTGGGACTCACCTTGGGGATCAGCTTATGCTTGCCGAGCAGGACTCCCGCGAAGTAGGCGCCGGTATCGGTCATCCATGCGCCGATAAAAATCAAAAGATAAAGATATTTTCCTGTATCCGGCCAATGACGGAGCAAAAAGATACATAAAAATCCGATAATGATATAGCATGTCGCCGAAACCAGCTCTGCCGCCTGCGAAAACTTGATATTTCCGCACGAAAGCATCGTGAAAACAAAGATCAGGAAAAGATAGGCATAGCCAACGGCAAATAATGTTGGAATAAAACGGTCAAAGCCCATAAAGAACGTCGTCATGAGGAAAATCACGACAGCCGTAAACAAATAAGAGGTGAATGACAATAGATATTTACGTCTTACATTGATACAGCCCGCAATCTCATAGACGGCGAGCAGGGCCAGAACGCCAAGAACCAGGGTAAATACCCATGTATCAGAGAAAATCAAAACCGGGATTAAAATTGCTATACAGACGACGGCTGTGATAATCCTTTTTAACATAGTCAAATTCCTCCGTATCTTCTATTCCTTTGACAGAACTGCTCAATGATGGAATCTACCTCATCGGTCGTAAAATCCGGCCACAGCGTATCCGTAAAAAACAACTCGGAATATGCGGACTGCCATAGCATGAAATTGGACAGCCTCATTTCTCCGCCGGTACGCACAATTAGATCCGGCGGCGGTACGACGCCGGAATAAATCGCATTTGTAATATCTTCTTCGGTAACAGAAGCCGCTCCCTTTGCAATCAGAGAATTGACAGCATCGACAATTTCTCCCCTTCCACCATAATTTATGGCAACACAAAGGATTTTAGAACGGGAAGCAGTCAGTCTTTCTACTGTTTCCATTTCCCGCCTTAGCTTCTCGTCAAAAACCTTGCGGTTCCCGATAAAAATCACACGGACGTCATTTTTTTCAAAGTCCCGTTCCGCTTCCTTGATATAATCTCGGAAGAGCTTCATGATGGTATTGACTTCTTTTTTTGGCCGCTTCCAATTTTCAGTGGAGAACGCATAGACGGTGACGCAGCCGATCCCCCGATTCGCACAATGACGGATGATTTCCCGAAACTTCTTGGCGCCGGCAGAATGTCCATATTCCCGCGGCAGGTGCCTTTTTTTTGCCCATCTGCCGTTGCCGTCCATGATAAATGCCATATGATGGATTTCGTTTTGAGGTTTGTCTTTTTCAGCCGTATCCATATAAGCTCCCATTTTAAAATTATATCCGTACAAAAAACGACCGCCTTATATGATAAGGCGGTTCCGTCATTTAAGTCAAATCTCCATGATTTCCTTTACCTTGCCTGCTGTTATCGCGTCGATCTTTTTGATATAGGAATCGGTAAGGTCCTGGACTTGTTTTTCGGAGGTTTTTTGTTCATCCTCCGTCATTTCGGAATTTTTCTTCATCGCCTTGCACTTATCGTTTGCATCTCGACGGATATTGCGAACTGCAATTTTGATTTCCTCGCCTTTGGATTCTACTTCTTTCTTCTTTTGCTTTCGCGTCTCTTCTGTCATCGGAGGAAAGGCAAGCCGAATGGACTTTCCATCGTTCTGCGGGGTGATTCCAAGGTCGCTTTCATAGATTGCTTTTTCGATCGAACGAAGCGTCGTCGCATCCCACGGCGTGATCATAAGCGTTCTGGGATCCGTCGCCTTTACCTCTGCCATCTGGGCTATCTGTGTGGGAGAACCATAATAATCCACTGTAATTTTATTTAAAACTACGGGATTTGCTCTTCCCAAACGTATCGAATCGAGCTCGGATTCATAGGAAGAAATGGCTTTTTGCATTTTGCTTTCAAATTCTTTCAGGTCAAGTTTCATTTTTTCGTACCTCCTACAATCGTACCGATTTTTTCACCGGTAACAGCCTTTATAATATTTTCCGGATCATCCAATCCAAAAAGTAAAATCGGAATGTGATTTTCCATACTGAAGGAAGTTGCGGTAAAATCCAGAACACGGAGTCCGTCGCGCAGGATATCGATATATTCGATGCTGTCGATCTTCTTTGCCTCCGGATCCAGCTTAGGATCGGCGGTATACACTCCGTCGACGTTTTTGGCAAGCAAAACGATTTCGGCTCCGATCTCAGCCGCTCGGAGGACTGCCGCAGTATCGGTGGAAAAATAGGGACTGCCGATCCCGCATCCAAAAATGACGACGCGTCCTTTCTTCAGATGAGAAATCGCCTTGTTGCGGATATACGGCTCCGCACATTCTTTCATTTCAATCGCGGTCATGACGCGCGTTTCCGTTCCGAGCCGTTCAAACGTATCCTGAAGCGCAAGGCAGTTGATGACTGTCGCAAGCATTCCCATATGATCGGCCCGCGTTCTGTCCATCCCAGCGCCCTGCCTGCCGCGCCAGATATTGCCTGCACCGACCACGATGCTGACCTCGACGCCCATATCCACGCATCGTTTGATGACAGAACAGATCCTTTCAAGAAATCCATAGTTGAGAATGCCGTCTGCCCCAGCTGACAGCGCCTCGCCGGATAATTTGATGAGCACTCTTTTGTATAACGGCTGTTTGTCCTCCATAGAACCCTCCCCGTGCTATTATTCATTCACATAATATATTACCTTAAAATGTCGGATTTGTAAATATATTTTCTCAAATTCGCAGGATGCGATTTTTTAAGAAAAAAACGGGATTTTCTATTCAACGGATTTTAAGGACTCCGTCATACTGATTTTGTCGAGTTTAGGCTTCATGATGAAGGTCGCGATGATGGAGAATGCAAATGTGAGAAGAAGTGCAAACAGGTAGCTCCATACAGAAACGGACCTTCCGAACATGACGATATCGATCTCTGCGGTTTGAATGACAAAAGAAGTCAAAAGGCGTCCGCCGACAAGGCCGCAGAGGGAGCCGATCAGTGTCAGCACAATATTTTCTCGGAAAATATACATTGTCACTTCTCGGCTGCGGAAGCCAAGCACTTTTAAAGTGGCGATCTCGCGAATACGTTCCGAAATATTGATATTGGTCAAATTATATAAAACAATAAAGGCAAGCGCCCCTGCGGAGAGGATCAATACAAGCACGACAGCGTCCATTACTCCCATGATGTCGGCAAAGCCGGTCCGGATTTCCGCAGACCTTGTAAGCGCGAGCACATTGTCATCTTTCAAAATATCGGATACCAGAGCGTCCTCATTTTCCGTTTCATAACGGAGCAGCAGGCTGTTCGGCGAAAAGTCCTCGCCAAAATACTTTTGATAAACCTCGGAGGTCATATAGACGTAATGATAGACATAGTTTTCTGCAATCCCCGTTATGGGAAGCGCGACGCTCTTTCCCTCCGTCTGTATGGAAATGGAATCGCCGACGGAAAGATCAAGCAGCGTGGCCAGCTTCTCAGTGATGATCACGCCGCTGTCATCCAGCGACAAAAGCTCGTGTCCGCGTCTGGTACGCAGCGTCAGCATCGTCTTTAAGGTATCCACATCCTTTGCAGACAGGAGGTTGACTTCTGCTTCCGACGAATCGTTTTCTGCGGTCACGGTCTTCTGCATGACCTCAAGGGAGCTGCTATCCTCGCTGTATGACGCAAGCGTGCTTTCGATATAAGAGAGGCTTTGCTCATCCTCGGGATCGTTCAATACGACCAGCGCATCGTAATTCCAGAGCTCGCTGTACTGAAGTTCCACGATATCGCCGATGGAATCCTTGACGCCGAATCCCGTGAGGATCAAAGCCGTACAGCCGGCGATTCCAATGGAGGTCATCAGCATGCGTTTCTTATACCGAAAAATGTTTCTTGCGGAAACCTTACCGGTAAAGCTCAGAGCGTTCCAAAGAAAAGGTATTTTTTCTACCCAGACCTTCTTCCCCTTCGGCGGAGTTCCGGGGCGCATCAGCCTTGCCGGAAGCTCTCTGGCGTAGGATCTTACCGTAAACCAAACGGTAATGGCAATGCAGGCTACGGCAACCAAAATACTGGGAACCGCAATGCTCCAAACGAATGGTGTCGCCACATATGGGATCTGATAGAGGATCCCATACGCCCTCACAATGATATTGGGGAACAAAACAAAGCCGATGAGAACCCCAAGCACCGCGCCGGAGACCGTGGCGGTCAGTGCATACAGCATGTATTTTTTTACGACTGCGGCGTTGTTGTATCCAAGCGCTTTGATGGTGCCAATCTGCGTGCGGTCGTCTTCCACCATCCTTGTCATAGTCGTAAGGGAAACGAGCATCGCGACCAAAAGGAAAAAGGCGGGAAAGATTTTCGCAATGTTGTCGATTCTTTCGGCATTCTGCCCATATTCGGTATAGGCAGAATTGGATGACCGGTCATATACATAGTATTTCGGTTCCTCCAGCTCATTGAGCGCTTCTTCTGCCTCGGCAATCTGTGACCGTGCGTCTTCGATTTCAGCGTCGGCCTTTCCAGCCTCCGTGAGGAAGGTTTCATACTCCTCATTGTACTTTGAAAGGTTTTCCTCGTATTCTGCCAGCCCCTCATTATATTCGGCTTCCGCTTGAATCAGCTGAGATTCGGCCTCGGCAAATTGCTCCTCCGCTTCCGTTTTTCTTTTGGGAAGCTCACGGCGCGCGCGGTTGAATTCTTCGGTTGCATTGTCGATTTCCTTCTTGGCCTCCGTCAGCTGGCGGTAGGCTTTGTCCAGCTTGATTTTTGCCGCGGAAAGCTCCTCGGAAAGTGCGTCATACTGCTCCTGCGCCGAAACGACGCGGGAATCCTCTTCTCCATATATTCCCGTCAAATAGGCGATATAGGATTTTAACTGCTCTGCTGCGGATAGCCCCGCTTCATATTCGGAAGCGCCCTGCTCATATTGTTCCATTCCTCTTCGGTATTCGTCTTCATAGTCCGCGATGGTATTCTTTGCTTGCTCGATCTGCTTTTCCGCTTCCGCAATTTCTTCTTCGAATTCTTCCCTTCCGCTGGTCAGGTCCTGCTTTCCCTGCTCAATCTCTGCTTTTGCTTCCTCCAGCTTCGCTTTGGCGTCGTCAAGCTGCTTTTTGGCATCATATAGCTGAAGCTCTGCGTCTGCAAATTTTGCGTCCCTGCGCTGCTCTGCATCTGCAAGCTCTTCTTTCGCCTGATTCAGCTGCTCCGTCATATCCGCTTTGATTTCCTGAAGGCGGATAAACGTTCGGCCTGCCAGTCGATTTTCCACTTCCTCCGACAGCGCCTCTGACAGCTCGTCATACTCGGAAGAATAGCTTGACACATCCTCCAGCGCATCGAATCTCACATAAATTTCCGTATAATACTCCGATTGAAAGCATTCCTCAGGGAGCAAAAGGATCGTCGAGATTTTTCCGGTCGAAATCGTCGTGCTGCCATACTGTGTGGCAGACACGTACATCGGCGAATAGAAGGTGCCGACAACCGTAAATTCCTGCTGCTTCAAAATGTCTCCGATACCGTCCTCTTCGTCGAGAGACAGCGTAATCGTCTTGCCCAGCATATCCTCGCTGAAGGCAGAGGAAATGACAAGACATTCGTTCTCGTTTTCCGGGAATCTTCCCGACACGAGGTACGGCGTGTTGATATCATACTCCGGATTATAGGAATATGCTCTGCCTACCATTTCCGTTCCGTCCGAGGTGACGATAAAATCGGAAAAATAGGAGGGGTAAACGTGGATTCCCTCCATATCGGAAAGAGCGGCGATATCCCGGTCAGAAAAGCCATAGGTCGAAATCAATCTGTAGTCCATCAAATGGTAGTCGTCATAATAGAGGTCGGCACCCAGTCTCATATCGTCTCCTGCGGCAAGAAGGCCGGCAAAAAAGCCGACACCAATGAGAACAATGGCAAATATCGCAATAAATCTGCTTTTATTCGACAAAATCTGACGAACCGCCGATTTCGTAAAACTTTTCTTCATTTCGATCGCACCCCCTGTCCAGCGATTCCGGCACTGCTTTTGCCAAACGAAATAGAAAATCCGTGCATCACCATTCGATCTCCTCAATCGATGCCGGATGCTCACAGGTGATGATATCCTCCACCTTGCTGCTTTTGATTTTGATCACTCGGTTGGCAATCGGCGCGATCGCCGCATTATGCGTGACGATGACGACGGTCATTCCCTCTTTTCGGCAGGTTTCTTCGAGCAGCGACAGGATCATTTTTCCCGTTACATAGTCGAGCGCACCCGTCGGCTCGTCACAGAGAAGGAGCTTGGGCTTTTTGGCAAGCGCGCGGGCGATGGCAACTCTCTGCTGTTCGCCGCCGGAAAGCTGTGCAGGAAAATTATCCAGCCGTTCTCCCAGCCCGACACGCCGGAGCATTTCGTCCGCAGGAACGGAATCACGGGAAATTTGAGTGGCCATTTCAACATTTTCTCTTGCCGTGAGATTGGGAATCAAATTATAAAATTGAAAGACGAAGCCAATGTCAAACCGTCGATAATCGATTAACTGCTTCGCGCTGTATTTTGCAATGTCACTCCCATCCACGATAATTTTACCGCTGTCAGAGGTATCCATGCCGCCGAGCATATTCAGTATGGTTGTTTTGCCAGACCCGCTCGGTCCAACGATGACAGCGAGCTCTCCCTTTTCAATGGAAAAATCAATCCCGTCCGACGCCTTGATGGTGACATCTCCCATCTGATAACACTTTACTACGTTTTCCAATTTTACAAAACTCATCTTATACTCCTGTGCCTAAAACATAGGCGGCTCCTATAAATTTGATGGATCATCGTCCGCAAGCAAAAGATCGGCCAGCTCAGAGGGCTTGTCTGCTGTCATGACGGCTCCGCTCTTTATAAGAAAATCCTTTTCTCGGAATCCCCAGGTAACGCTGATACAGTCCATGCCGGCATTCCTCGCGGTCTGGATATCCACATCTGAATCTCCGACATATACGGAACGCTCGCATGCGGACGACAATTTTTTCAGCACCTCGAAAACCGAGTCCGGAGCGGGCTTTCTGGGAAGCCCCTCCTTGTCCCCGACGGAAAACAGGATGCGGTCTCCGAAATATTTTCTGCAAAGGACGCGGACGGCAGAATCCATTTTGTTGGAAACGACAGCCGTCTTGAAGCCATTTGCACACAGACGGTCCAGAAGCTCGCACACGCCGTCATATGGCCTTGTTTTGTTCTCGCAGTTATCGGTATAGTGCCGGCGGAAGCCTGCAAGGACGCTCGTTTTTATTTCCTGCGGCGTACCCTCCGGCACCGCGCGCTCAATGAGCTGCGCGATGCCGTTTCCCACAAAAATACGGACTTCTGAAAGGGTACGCTGAGGCAGCCCCTCCGAAAGCAGGGCATAATTTACGCTGTCCGTCAAGTCGTCAAGCGTATTCAGCAGCGTTCCGTCAAGATCAAAAATAACGGTATCATATTTTCGATTGCTCGATATCATTTCATATTTCCCATGTCCCGGCAGGCGGGGTCGGTCCTTTGAACAGCATTTCCGGATTTTTCATACTGACTTTCGTATTATCGGGAACGGATTTTGTTATGAAGCAGCTTCCCCCGATAATGACGCCGTTTCCGATTACGGTCTCTCCGCCGAGAACCGTAGAATTGGCGTAAATGGTCACGTGGTCGCCTATGGTCGGATGACGCTTCACACCTGCGAGCTCCTGCCCGCTTCTTGTGGAGAGCGCGCCGAGCGTCACGCCCTGATACAATTTCACATTGTTGCCGATGACAGTCGTTTCCCCGATGACGACGCCGGTCCCGTGGTCAATGAAAAAATATTCTCCGATCACCGCGCCCGCGTTGATATCGATCCCGGTTTTGCTGTGAGCGTATTCGGTCATGATTCTGGGAATGAGCGGAACGTTTTCCAGGTATAAAACATGGGCAATACGGTATACGAATATGGCAAACAAGCCGGGATAGGATACGATGATTTCCGCTTTGCTTTTGGCAGCCGGATCACCATTGAAGCCGGCCTCCACATCGCAGAGCAGAAGCCGGCGGATCTCCGGGATCCGCGAGATCAGCGTTTTGCAGATTTCTTCCGCTCTTTGTTCCGCCTGATCCTCCTGCGCGCTGCGATACAGGAGAGCGGTCTGCACTTGCGGTTTCAGCTCTTTATATATTTCCGTCAATAGATTTCCCGCAAAATATTCCGACGAGGAGGAAATCACATTCTCACTGCCGAAATATCCGGGAAATATGACCCGCTGGATGTCCTTTAAAAGATGAATAATGATATCTCTGCTTGGGAGCCTTCCGTTTTTTTCCGACACTGCCGTATCGGAAGCGTGATAATCGGAAGCAAGCATGGCTGCGGCGTTTTGGATGATACCGTCAATTGTCATAAATCAGGGTCCCTTTCGGTAATAGTATATAATATATCATATCATAACTGTTAAGAATTGTCTATTGTTTTTTTGTAAACAATTTGAATGTGCCAGGAAAAACACGGCGCACCGAAGTGCGCCGTGCCTTATGCCGTATAGCTCTTTTTTGCGGATTCCCGGATTTCACAAATGGCCCTTTCTGCATCCGGCGCACCGAATATGGACGAGCCGGCGACCAATACGTTCGCGCCGGCTTCCGCTGCCGTCGACGCGGTCTCTTTCCCGATCCCGCCGTCTACCTCGATGTCGATATCGTATCCTCCGGCTGTGATCATGCTCCGTAAGGTACGGACACTCTCCATCGTATCCGGTATAAATTTCTGTCCGCCAAAGCCGGGTTCGACCGTCATCACAAGGACCATCTTTACATATGGCAAAAGCGGCTCCAAAACAAAGGCAGGCGTGGCCGGTTTGATTGAAACGGAAGGAATCTTCCCTGCGGACTTTATCGCCTCCAGGACTTGCCTTTGATTGTCGCAGCTTTCATAATGTATGGTGATAATATCCGCACCGCATGCCGCAAATCGGGCAATGTATCTGCCCGGATCTTCGATCATGAGATGCACGTCAAAGACAAGCCCGCTCTTTTTTCGGATCGAGCTTATCACGTCAGGGCCAAACGATATATTGGGGACGAACATGCCGTCCATCACATCCAAATGAAGCAGATCTGCACCTGCTTTTTCCACCTTTTCTACCTCTTCTCCCAGCCTTGAAAAATCACAGGCAAGGACCGAGGGCGCTACTCGAATCACAGAATCCTCCCTCCGCCGGCAGCAGCGGCAACTCAAACAAAATTTTCCTACAAATAATTTTCAGGACAAAACCCTGAACGGTACTTCTTTTTTTCGGACAACGCTCCGAAATTTATCCTCACGCGGCTCTTACGCCTGTTTTTGTCGCCAGAAGCGCTGTATCAATCCCTTCCGGATACCATATCATAATACTGTCCGACCTATTTTTCAAATTCGCCGATGCTGCCATTTTCAGGACATTAAGAGAAAAGACGTGGACGTAATCAATGGCGTGCCGGCTTTTTATATTTTCATGAAAATATGTTCACACTGTACATGGTGTGAACATATTTTTTCATGATAACGGTATTATAGTACAAAAAACAAGCTTTGTCAAGACGGCGCATGCGGCTGCGATAACTGCGCCTTCCCCTTTGCCTTGGACAGTTTAATGGTGAACTCACAGTATTCGCCCTGCCGGCTGGATACAGAAATATCCTCGCCCAGATTGTCCATAATGGTTTTGCAGATATAGAGGCCAAGCCCGACACCTGTTTTATCAAGCCCACGGCTCTTGTCGCCCTTATAGAAGCGGTCAAAGACATGAGGCAGGTCTTCAGCGGGAATTCCGATTCCCTCATTGTAGACCTTCACTACGACCTTATTCTGTTCGTCCTGTATGGAAATTCGATATTTGCCGCCTTCTTTTGAGAACTTTACGGCATTGTCGCAAATATTGTACAGGACCTGGTTGATGGCGTCCTTATCGGAATATACAAGCAGCCTGTCATCCGGCGCGTCGAATTCGACATCCAGCTTTTTGGCGTCGATCTTAGCCTCAAAAGACAGCAGAATGATTCTTGCCATCTCGCAGATGTCGAACGGAGCCTTTTCAAATTTTCTGTTGCCGGACTCCATTCTCGAAATATCGAGCAGAGAGGAGACCAGCCTTGACAGGCGCTTGACCTCCTGTCCGATAACGCCGAGATAATAGGACTGCTTTTCCGGCGGAATCGCCCCTTCCAGAATCCCGTCGATAAAGCCGGCGATTGAGGTCATCGGCGTGCGCAGGTCGTGCGATACGTTAGCAAGGAACGAGCTGCGGGTATACTCATAATTCGCAAGCGAATCCGCCATCGAATTGAATGCCGTCGCAAGCTCTGCAATTTCGTCTTCACCGACCACCGGGATCTTGACGTCAAATTTCCCTTTGGCAAAATTCCGTGTCGCATAGGTCATCTGCTTGATGGGAGAAACGATCTTTTCGGTGATAAAATATACTGCGACAAAGCTGGCGATCATAACCCATAAGCTGGCAAGCACGATCGTTTGGACGGTATTGACCGTCAAAGCATTCGGCGTACCTGCGCTGTAGCAAACAATCAGTGCGCCGGCAAAGCTTTCGGTGAGCCCATACTGAAACGGCGTAATTAAGACGCCGTACTTACGGTCGAGAAGCCCGCCCATATCCGTATAAAGCTGACTTCCCTGTTTTGTTGTCAGCGCCTCTCGTATCTGTTCGTCCGAAATGGTGCCTGTGTAGATATTGTCGGTCGATATCAGAATCCGTCCCTCGGGCGTAGTGAGAAAGATCGTCATTTTTTCTGCATTTTTCGACAGGATATTGATCATATTGGAAATGTCGCTGAGCCTAAGAGACACGAATTTTTCAAAATCCATGGGCGGGATGGACGACGAATACTCTGAGATCAGATACTCCGTAATATAAGCCGCCGTATTCTGCGCTATCGTTTGCTTTTGTGTATTTTCCGATCGAATGGTCATGGAACTGATGATCAGAATCAAAATAAAAAAACTGATAAATATAATCAGCAGAAATGCTGAAATATATTTTGTAAAAATACTCTTTTTCATCGAAATTCCTCTTTTTGCGATCTAACAAATGGCATTTGGCAGAGATCACGTTCTCTGCCAAATGCCGGTTTATGATAGAAGCTCAAATTTATATCCAACGCCCCAAACGGTTTTTAGCACCCATTTGTCACTCACGCCCTCCAGCTTTTCGCGAAGCCGCTTGACATGGACGTCCACTGTTCTGGAATCTCCAAGATAATCAAAGCCCCAAACCTTGTCAAGCAGCTGATCACGGGTAAACACGCGGTTATAATTGGAAGCGAGAAAATAGAGAAGCTCCAGCTCTTTCGGCGGAATGTCTACTGCTTTTCCCTTGACCTTGAGTTCGTATTTCTGAAGAGAAATCTCAAGATTATCAAATTTGACGCATTCGTCGTCAAGATGCGTATCGTTGGCCTGACAGCGGCGGAGAACCGCTTTGATTCTCGCCGAAAGCTCCTTCATATCCACCGGCTTTGCGAGAAAATCATCGGCGCCAAGCTCCAAACCCAAGACCTTATCGAATACCTCGCCCTTTGCAGTCAGCATAATAATAGGCTTAGACGAACCTTCCCGAATTTCACGACAAACCTGCCATCCGTCTTTTTTCGGCATCATGATATCGAGCAGCACAAGATCAGGATCATACATCTTAAACATGCTGACACCCTCTGCGCCGTCTCCCGCAGTCTTTACCTCATACCCTTCATTTTCAAGATACAGCTTGATTGCCTCGCAGATATTGGGATCATCATCGATCACAAGTATTTTCGTGCTCATTGTCATTTCCCTTTCCTTGCTTTTCATTTTTATGCAGTTTAATTATAGCATTGATATTTTGCCTTGTAAAGAAAAAACAGGAGAAATTTATAGATCGTTCAACGATTTTTATAAATCTGTTCAAAAAGATTGACATACTTATTCTTTTGCGATAAAATAAAATGAAAATCTATTTGTAAATTTTACAAGCATTATAAAAAAGCAAAGGAATGAACATATGAAACTTGGAATCGTCGGTTTGCCGAACGTCGGCAAAAGCACGCTTTTCAACGCGATTACCAACGCGGGAGCGCAGTCTGCGAATTATCCGTTTTGCACGATTGAGCCGAACGTCGGAATGGTCGCGGTCCCGGATCCCCGTCTTGACGAGCTTGCAAAAATGTACCATCCGGAAAAATATACGCCTGCCGTGATTGAATTTGTAGATATCGCCGGTCTTGTAAAGGGCGCCTCCAAGGGAGAGGGACTGGGGAACAAATTTCTCTCCCACATTCGGGAAACGGACGCTATTATTCATCTTGTCCGCTGCTTCGAGGATGGGAACATCATCCATGTGGAGGGCAATGTCGATCCGCTGCGCGACATTGAAACCATCAATCTTGAACTGATCTTATCCGATCTCGAAATTCTGGAACGCAGAATCGCCCGCACAGAAAAAGCGATGAAGGGCGACAAAACGCTTGCGGAAGAGCTTTCGGTGCTGAATAAAATCAAAGCGGCTCTGGAAAATGGGATAAGCGCCCGTGCGGTTCCCTTGACAGACGAGGAAAAAGCTCTCGTCTCCGATGTCGAGCTTTTATCCAGGAAGCCGGTCATTTATGTTGCCAATATCAGCGAGGACCAGATCGGCGATGCTTTCCGGCAAACGGAGACATATCGTTCCCTTGAGACGCTCGCGGCGAGCGAGGGAGCAGAGCTGCTTACCATATGCGCCGAAATCGAAAGCGAAATCGCGGAGCTGGAAGGCGAGGATAAGCAGGCCTTCCTCGATGACCTCGGCATCAAGGAAAGCGGTCTTGACATGCTGATCAAGGCAAGCTATCACCTGCTTGGCTATATCAGCTTTTTGACAGCAGGTCCGAAAGAGGTCCGGGCATGGACGATCGTAAAGGGGACCAAAGCGCCGCAGGCCGCGGGAAAGATCCACTCGGATATGGAGCGCGGCTTTATACGGGCAGAGGTCATTTCCTTTGAAGACCTCATGGCGTGCGGCTCTATGACAGCCGCTAAGGAGAAGGGACTCGTCCGCAGCGAGGGCAAGGATTATGTCTTCCGCGACGGCGATATCGCCCTTTTCCGCTTTAATGTTTGAGGAGGTGCGGACATGCTGAAAATCGGCTGTCATCTTTCCGCCTCCGACGGATACCTGGCTATGGGAAAAACGGCGGTGCGAATCGGAGCCAACACCTTTGCCTTTTTTACCCGCAATCCGCGCGGAGGCGCGGCAAAGCAGATTAAGGAAGCGGATGCCGCGGCTTTTCTCTCTCTTGCGAAAGAAGAAGGACTTTCTATGCTTGTGGCGCACTCCCCTTATACGCTCAATCCCTGTTCTTCAGATGCGCATCTGAGAGAATTCGCCAAAAATACGATGCGGGACGACCTTGTTCGCATGGAATATACGCCGGGAAATTATTATAATTTTCATCCCGGCTGCCATACGGGACAGGGCGCAGAAGCCGGCATTTCCGAAGTAGCGGAGCTTCTCAATGAAATTTTGACGCCGGAGCAGTCTACTGTTGTATTGATCGAAACGATGTCGGGCAAAGGCTCGGAAATCGGAAAAACCTTTCAGGAGATCCGTGAGATTCTGGACCGTGTCGAACGAAAAGAAAAGGTAGGCGTATGTCTCGACACCTGTCACATCTGGGACGCCGGATATGACGTGAGAGACGACCTTAACGGCGTGCTTGATGAATTCGACGCTGTCATCGGACTTTCCAATCTGCGCGCGATCCATCTCAACGACAGTATGAACGAGAAAGGTGCAAAAAAGGACAGACACGCCAAAATCGGGGAAGGAAAAATCGGCATGGAGGCTCTTGTCCGCGTCATCAATCATGAAAAGCTGCATGCGCTTCCCTTCATTTTGGAAACGCCGACGGACGATGACGGGCACAAGATTGAAATCGAAAAATTGAAAAATACATATACTTGGAAATCATAAAGCTTGAAAGGAGCCTTGATATGGATATCTCATTCTTCGACGTTTTTTCTGTTTTCGACACGCAGGATACCGCAAGTGAATTTCAGCCGATCACGGCAGGACATATCAACCATACGTATGCGGTTTATGTTCTGGGGGACAAGAAACCGAAATATGTGCTTCAGAAAATCAACACGGATGTGTTCCAAAAGCCGGATGAGCTCATTGCCAATATCAAAGGGGTATGTTCTCATATTCGATGCAAGGTGATCGAGCGCGGAGGCGATCCCATGCGGGAAACCCTTACGCTTATCCCGACCCGCGATGGAAAAGATTACTATCATAGCCCTGAGAAGGGTTGCTGGCGTCTGTATTATTTTATCCGCGATTCGGAGGCGCATCAATCGGCTGACCGACCGGGGCTTCTCTATGAAGCGGCCAAAGCCTTCGGAAACTTTCAGAAGCTGCTTTCGGACTATCCGGCGGACACTCTTTACGAAACCATTCCGAATTTCCACAACACGGTGTCGAGATATGCGGATTTTCTGCGCGCCGTTTCCGAGGACCGCGCAGGACGTGCATCTGAATGTGAAACGGAAATTCAGGAAATTCAAAAATATGAGCCATATGCACACATCATCGTAGATGCACTTGCCTCTCAGGAAATCCCGCTTCGCGTCACGCACAACGACACCAAGCTCAATAACATCATGATCGATAACGCTACCGGAAAGGGGCTTTGCGTCATTGATCTCGACACCGTAATGCCTGGTTCTCTGCTGTATGATTTTGGAGACAGCATCCGTTTTGCGGCGTGCAATTCGGCAGAAGATGAGCCGGACCTTACCAAGGTTTACTTGCGTCTTGATCTTTTTGAGGAATATACGAAGGGATTTTTGGAGGGTGTCGGTTCCCATATCACCCAAAAGGAAATCGAGCTGCTTCCTGTTTCTGCTTTCATTCTCACGTACGAATTGGTACTGCGTTTTCTCGGAGATTATCTAAACGGAGACGTTTATTTTCAAGTTCATAGAGACAAGCACAATTTAGAGCGTGCCCGCGCACAGCTGAAGCTGGCGACTGATATGGAAGGAAAGCTTTCCGACATGGCGGAAATTGTCAAAAAATATACTGAAATACAAAAATAAGAGTCATTACAAAAAAGCCGGCGCGAGACGCCGGCTTTTTTGTAATTTTATAACTCCTTACCGGGCCTTTGACGCAAAAGCTCGATTGCTTCTTTTCCTGATATATGCTGGATTGTCATCTCCAGCATACAGAAAAACGGCCATTCCCGCAAAATTGCCTTCTCTCTTTCCTCTTCCCTGTCATCTGGAGCATATTTTCGTGCCAATTTTTCGATCGCGGCACGTTTTTCCGGCTCTTCCTCTATGATCCGTATGGTCCCAAACACGATCACGCTCTGAAAATATGTGGTATATCCTGCCGGCACTACCTCATCCCTGCCGATCACGCAAAAGGATGCCTTGGAACTGCGGCTGACAGCATCCAGCTTATGCCCGCTTTTTGCACTGTGAAAATAGAGCTTGTCACCATCATAAACATAGCTGATAGGAACGGCATACGGATAGCCGTCATCCCCGGACAATGCAAGCACGCCGGCGCTTCCCTCCCGCAAGATCCTCTCACAATCCGGAAGCGAAAGCGCCTGCCTTTTCCGTCTCATTTCCCGAAACATATTATCCCTCCCCGCCGGACGGCTTTTCCGCAGGTCCTTCTTTCCCGAAATCGAAAACGACCTTTCCGTTTTCCAGCTTTAAATAGGAATCAAACGATTTTCCGTTTTTACTGATGAAGCCTTTGATCTTAGAGCTTCGCCCTGTTTCGAGCAGCATTTGCATGTTAGACTTTGATATCACGCGGTGACACAGAAAGCCATACACGGAAAACGTGCAGCCGTCCTTATAGCCGCTGCAGCTATATCCGTTTTTATATCGGATGACATTTTTTCCGCACAGGGGACATGTTCCGACGATATCACCGTAAAAGCCGGTATCCTTGTCTGTTTCCGGAGGCTCTTCCGGACGCCGGAATACCTGCGCAATCTCCGCCTCCGCCAGCGCGACGCTTTCCTCCACGCTCATTTTTCCGTGATAAACCTTCTTCAAGGCGCGTCCCATTTCGCTTGTCTTATACTTATCCATCGAAATTTTCATGCGGACAAGCGCCTTGATCAGATATTCTCCGTCGGGCAAAATGGTATAAACGTCCTTTTTTAAAGCAATATAGCCGCTGTTTTTGGCGTTTTCAATGATACCGGTCCGTGTGGCTTCTGTTCCCAGCTCCAAGCCCTCGAAGATCGCCCGGTAATCCTCCTCGTCATTTTCTGGAGTATCGGGATTTTCCGCCGCCGCGCTTTGTTCCTCTCGAAACGGATTTTTCAGATAATTGTTCAGCGTTTCAATGGTGTAATGCTTCGGCGGCGTGGTCTCCTTTTCCTTTGGACGAAAATCGATGGCGACCTCATCCCCAACCTCCAGCTTAGGCAGGATCTTATCCGCCTTGGAGTAATCGTCGTATCTTGTCCAGCCCGGCTCTAGGATCACCGTTCCCTTCAGCGTGAACTCCTCGTAGCCTCCAACATCGATTTTGATCTCTGTCTTTTCCGCTACGCATTCCTCGGAACAAAATACGGCGACAAAGCGCCGCATAATTGCAGAATAGATTTGATTTTCCTTTTCCGAGAGCGCGTCCTTCGCAGGGATCTTATAGGTGGGCGTCAGCGCCGAATGAGATTCGATTTTGCTGTCGTCGAATATGGTTTTCTTATCCTTGAATTTGACCGGATAGCCGAGCTTTCCGACATTTTCGAGGATTTTTTTCATCTTGTCCTTTTCCGCGCTGGCAAGGTATTCCGAATTCGTCCTCGGATAGGTCACATAGCCGTTTTCATATAATTTTTGAATGATTTCCAGGCTCTCGTTCATCGGCATCTTATATTTTTTTCCGAGCATGTTCTGAAGCTTTGAAAGCGAATAAAGCTTTCCGGCAGACAAGATGTCCTTCTTTTTTTTCTTATCCGTCACCACCGCCTTGGCCGCATTGTATTTTTCACAAAGCGCCTGTGCCAGCTCGCGTTCCTCCTTGCTGAACTTCTGTTTGCTGACAAGCTCAACGGTTTCTCCTCCGGTTTTTTCACTGCTGACGATGCCGTAATAAATTTCCGGAACAAAATTGCGGATCGCCATATCGCGGTCATAGATCGCTTTGACAATGGGAATGATAACGCGTCCGACACGCAACAGCTTTCCCGTTTTCAGCGTGGCGTAGCGTGTCAGATTGACGCCGTAAAGCCAGTCGATATAGGTCCTCGCAAATCCTTCGTCCGCAAGATTCTGATATTCGCTTTCTTCCTTCATTTCCGAAAGGGCGGCTCTTACCGTTTCCGGCGTCTGGTCCGGCAGCCAAAGGCGCAGGAGCCTTTTGTTTTCCACCCGCGCGTTTTCAACGCAGAGCCGGACGATAATCTCTCCTTCCCTGTCCGCATCGCCGGCGTTGACGATCTGGTCTACGTCCGGACGATGGCAAAGCTTTTGGATCAGCTCAAATTGGCGGGCGGCTCCCGAATCGGTTTGCTTTGAGCTGTCCTTTTTGATCCTGAATCGAAATTCTTTCGGAAAACACGGAAGATTCGTCATGGTCCATTTCGAGCTTTCTACAGGTTTTTCCTCGTAGTCCTCAATGTCGCACAGAGAAAATAAATGCCCGAACGCCCATGTCACAAGATAGCCGGATCCCTCATAATATCCGTTCCTTTTCGTCATTTTGCCGTCGATGCCCGCAATGATATTGCGGGCAAGACTTGGCTTTTCGGCGATGATAAGAATCACGGCAGCAACATCCTTTCTCCCTGCGCCTTAGCCGGAAACCGTGCTTTGAACAGGCGACGAATCCTCTGTTCCGTCTTTTTCCTTCGGGAATTTATGCGCAATGACAAGATAACAAATGAGGTGGACGGCCGCGGTCAAGAGCCACGAAATCGGATACGACCAGAACAGGACCAGCCATTCGCGGTGAACGGCAAAATAGGTATATATCCAGCCGATACGGAAACCGCAGATACCGATGATCGAAACGATCATCGGGACGGTGGAACGGCCAAGTCCTCTGAGCTGTCCCACCAGAACATCCATAACGCCGCACAGGAAATAAGTGCTGCAGATCAAAACAAGACGTTCATATCCGAAAGCGACCGCTTCCTCATCGCGCGGAATATAAATTTTCAAAAGGGGCTCGCCGAAAATCAGACAAACCGCCCCCAGCGATATGCCGACGACCAATACACAGGCAACGCATTGACCAAGGATTCTTTTTGTGCGCTTGTATTTCCCTGCCGCATAGTTTTGTCCTGTAAAATTCAGGGAAGCATGATAGAACGCGTTCATTGCCGTATAGATAAAGTTTTCGATATTGGAGGATGCCGCGTTGCCGGAGGTATACGGCGTGCGTCCGGCCTCTACATAAGGTGCGTCGAACGAATTGACCGACGACTGGATAAGCATATTGGAAAGAGAAAACACGGAATTTTGAATGCAGGCCGGAAGTCCGATACGGAAAATCTGCCTCAGCATATCCGCGTGGATACACAGCTTTTTCAGCTCCAGCTTGCACATGGTATCCTGACGCATCAGACAAAGAATCACGAGAACCGCGGAAATGACCTGAGAAATCACGGTCGCGATCGCGACACCTTCCACATCCAGATGGAAAAAGAGGACGAACACGATATTCAATATGATATTGACGACACCAGATACGGTAAGAAAATACAGCGGACGCTTCGTATCTCCTGTTGCTCTTAAAATGGAGCTTCCGAAATTATAGAGCATATTGGCCGGCGCGCCGATAAAATAGATCTTCATATAAAGCGCCGACTGATCGATAATCGCGTCGGAGGTGTCCATCCATTCCAGAAACGTACGGGAAAAGATCAGGCCGATGATAGCGACAAGTATACCGGAAATAAAGGCGATGGAGATCGATGTATGTACCGCTCGGTGCGTTGCCTCCTTATCGCCTGTTCCATAGCCTCGAGCGACGAGGACGCTGGCGCCGACCGAAAGTCCGATAAAGGCATTGACGATTAGATTCGTCAAGGAGCCTGTAGCGCCGATGGCGCCCACCGCGGCAGACGACGACTCCGAAAATTGACCGACAACGATCAAATCCGCTGCATTGTAGAGCAGCTGCAGCATGTTGGTTATCATCAGCGAGATTGAAAATCGTATGATCTTTCCGAGAAGCGGACCGTTTGTCATATCGATTTCATAATTGACTTTCCTTCTCATAAGCTCCCTCCGGCGGGCAGCATATAAAAGCTGCCGACATCACCATGAAAATGCTTGTTTTCAATTATTTTATAAAATCATTACAGAAATTTAACATGAACATCGAATATTGTAGCACAAGACGACCGGGAAATCAAGCCTTCCTTTCAAATTCTGAAAATAAAAAATCCGTATTCGCAAGGCGCGTGCAAATACGGATTTTGACAAAAATTACTGATAATATTGTGCTTGTGCGTACCATAACGCATGGTATTTTCCGGACGGATCGGAAAGCAGCTCTTGATGACTGCCGCACTGCACGATCCTGCCCTCCTCAAAGACGGCGATGCGCGTACAGAACCGGCAGGAGGAAAGCCGGTGACTGATATAGACCGCGGTTTTGCCCGAAATCATCTCGTTGAAGTGCGAATAGATTTCCGCCTCCGCGATTGGGTCGAGCGCCGCTGTCGGTTCATCTAAAATCACGAAAGGCGCATCTTTATACAGCGCACGGGCAAGTGCGATTTTCTGTGCTTCGCCGCCGGAAATCTCGATCCCCTCCGGATCGAAGCCTTTATAAATGCAGGTTTGCAGCCCCTTGGGAAGCGTTGGAAGGCGTTCTTCCATTCCCGCTTCCGCAAGACATTGCCTGACTTTTTCCACATCATATTCATGTCCTGCCGCCACATTTTCCGCCAGCGGGAATGCAAACAGCCTAAAATCCTGGAATACGACGGAAAAGAGCTTCCAATATTCCTCGTTGTCATATTCTTTTATGTTCTTTCCATCCAAAAGAATGGCTCCCTCTGTGGGATCGTATAAACGGCAAAGCAGCTTGATAAAGGTCGTTTTCCCGCTTCCGTTCATGCCGACAAGCGCGACCCGTTCGCCGGATTCCAGCCGGAAATTTACATGCTGCAAGGAATAAGACTCGCTGCCCGGATAACGAAAGCTGACATCTTGAAATTCAAAGATGTGCTGTGCTGTCTCGGCAGGATATGCCGTGCCGCTTTTCATCTCATTTTTTATGTCGAGATAGCCAAGCTCGTCATCGTAGATCTGCCGGTTCCCGCGAACTGCGCCGATGGCATAGGCAATGTTGGAGATCGCACCGGAGAACTGCATGATCGTCGCAGTATACAGGACAAAGGATCCGATCCCGAATGCACCGGCGAGCACCTGAGAGCCGACAAAGAAAGCGGTGAACAGCTTGGCGAGCCCTGCACTGCCGCCGATCAGGCCGACGCATTCCAATCCAAAAAGCTTTGGGTAGTATCGTCTGCTAAACGCTTTGTCCTTTTTTACGAATTCATCGACGCTTGCTTTGACGATTCCGTCCAGTCCATAGATATTCATATCCATCGCAAGCTTCGTATCCGTCATATAATTTTTCATCTTAGACAGCCTGCGGTTATTGCGGCTCCAGAATTCTCCCTCTTCATTCCAGAGCACACGCTGTGTCTGCTGCGTCCGCTTGGCAATCCAGAAGGAAACGGCAAGAACGACGACGACGATTCCGATAAAATCAGGAGAGCGGATGAAATCTGTGATTGCACTCTGCTCACCTGTCGAACTGCGTGCATGGATCAGCTGCGTCATCATCGTTCCAAGGATCGCGACAGAGGCGGCAATGCCGGATATCGCCGACACGACATGATACCACACCCAAAAATCGCTGATTCCTCTTCCATTTCGGATATTATAATCGATTTTTCTCCTCAGATCCTTGACTTTGGCATCCTCAAAATGCGCATAATCCATTTTTTCCGAATAGGAATTGAAGAACAGACTGATGACCATATACCACATGCTCTTTCGGATATAGCGTCGGTTGGCCGTGAAAAGGACTTCCAGATTGATGAGAAAATTAGCAGCCACCACGATAACTGCGTAAAGGACCAGCGTTTTTTCTGATTTTCCGGAATACAGGCCATTGATGATGAGTGCTGCGAGAATCGAGTTGATAAGAGGACGAATTTCATTCCCGACCGCATTGACAAGCTGCATCCAGAAAAAGGGACGGTCCAGCCTGTAGCTGATCTTCAGTGTTCGGAAAAACACTTTGATATCCGATAAAAAGCTCGTCTTTTGCTTTTTCTCCGCGCTGCTCATTCCCCTCTTGCCTCCTTTTCGTCCTTGTAATACTGGCTTTGCATGCGGAACATTTCCGCGTATCGGCCATTCTTTTCCATCAGCGCCGCATGCGTTCCCTCTTCGATGATCCTGCCGTTTTCCAAATGGAGGATCCGGTCGCAGAAGCGTGTAGAGGCAAGCCGATGAGAGATGAAAAGAGAGGTTTGCTCTTTCGATATTTTGTCAAACTTCAGATACATCTCATTCTCCGCAATAGGATCGAGAGCGCTTGTCGGCTCGTCCAGCACCAGCACGGGACGGCCAAGATAAATTGCGCGGGCAAGCGCAAGCTTCTGCTTTTCCCCGCCTGAAAAATCCGTCGCCTCCGGATTTACTTCCTTATCATACAAGGTATCGATCCCATCTTTCAGGGCTTCGATCCGTTTTCCAAGACCTGCCTCCTCGATGGCGTACAGAACGCGCGTCCGATCTATCCTTGACGAATCGGTCGTACAGGCGATATTCTCCGCAAGAGAAATCGGCATGAAGCTGATATCCTGAAAAACGGCGGAAAAAAGCGAATAATAGTCCCGGATGTTGTAATCATGGACAGGATGTCCGTTCAAGAGGATTTCCCCCTCCGTCGGCAGATACAATCCGCAAAGCAGCTTGACAAGCGTTGTTTTCCCTGCACCGTTCATGCCGACAAGCGCAATCCGCTCGCCGGGCCTTATATGAAAGCTCAGATTCCGGATGGTATCGTCCTGCGCATTTGGATAGCGAAACGTCACGTTCCGGAACTCGATATCGATTTTTCCATCCGGAACTGGGATCCCCTGACCGCGGTTCCGGCTTGTGGCGATTTTCTCCGCTTTCCGCAGCTCTGTCACCTGCAGGTCATACTTATGTATATCGTTCAGGCGGTTCGCAAAGCCGGTCAGCGTACTGGAAAGAGAGGTGATCGCCGTAAAATACAGCATAAAATCCCCTGCCGTCATCTCTCCGTTGAAAAACAGGACAATGAGATAAATATAGGCGCCGCCGTCCCGCAGAAGATTCAAAAAATTGTGAGCGGCGCCGACGCTGAACGCTTTCCATTGAATCGCACTGTGGACAGCAATATGCTCTCTTTTGCATTCCTCCGCCTTGCTTCCGATCCACTCCTGCATATGATATAAACGCATCTCCTTCGCATTGGAAAAATCACCGGAGATGGCTGTGACATACTGAAATTTTCTGTCGTTTGCCACAAGCCGCAGATTCATTTTTTGCTGGATCTTTGCAAGAGGACGCTTGATGACGTAATACAGCACCGCCATCACCACAAGTCCCACAACGATCAATGGATGCAGAGAGGAGATCACCGTACCGAAAACGACAGCGGAAAGGACGCTGTATAAGAACTGCATGACATAATAAAATTCGTTCCCTAAAGACGACGACAGATACGTTACATACTGCGAATAAATATTTTTGTATTCGGGGGACTCCAATTTGTCGTAGTCCGCCGCGCCGAGCGTATCAAAGGAGAGCCGGTACAGCTTTTCCCACGTGCAATTTCCTTGAAATCTCTGAAGATAATTGAGAGCGCTCTGCAGGATCCACAGCAGAAGCCCGATGCCCACGATCCCCGCGACCGCGATCAGAACACGTCCTGACGGACTGCCGCTTTCGAGCTCGTCCAGAAAAAATTTGTTCTCGTAGGTTGCCCAGACCGCAACGCCTAAAGACAGCAGCGTCGAGAGGATCGTAATGACAGGATACCATGCATTGTATCCGAAAAGCATCCTCAAGGTATACCCGAAGTTGTTCACGGCAGAATACGGCCGCTTTTCTTTTTCCTTCTTTTTCATAAAAGCTCCTAATGTAAAAATTCACAACATCCGCGGCTTGTTTTTCGCACCTCAGAAACGGTCCCCATCCCATTTCTCGCTTGTAATTTGTGCAAATTCACAAATTATATGTCGAATATTGTATGTTTTATTATAACTTATAAAAAATTGCCTGTCAAGAGATTGAGAATAGATCGATATCAACTTTTCGTTGAAATCAATCTATTCTTTTCATTTATCAAACATATACAATAGTATAAATCTAACATTTTAAGCGGGAAATCCGATTCAAAACACGCGATTTTCTCCCTCCTAAGCTTTAGACAAAAAAAGCCCGAAACAAATCTGTTTCGGGCTTTTTTAGAGTTTCGAGCAATTTCAATATGAAAAACCGCATGCTGTCTGCATGCGGTTTCCCTCTTTCTGGGGTGGATAATCGGACTCGAACCGACGGCCTCCAGGGCCACAACCTGGCGCTCTAACCAACTGAGCTATATCCACCATATACTGGCGTGCCTTGGGGGATTCGAACCCTCGACCTACTGCTTAGAAGGCAGTTGCTCTATCCAGCTGAGCTAAAGGCACAAATAAAGATACGCCGCAAAGCAAAAGCAAACGGCATATCTTTCCGCTGGAGCGGATGATGGGAATCGAACCCACGCGACCAGCTTGGAAGGCTGGGATTCTACCATTGAACTACACCCGCATTTCTGCGGCGCTTTTCACGCCGCTTATATATATTAGCATATTCCGTTCTTTTTGTCAATATTTTTATTAAAATTTTTGCAGGCACTTCAACAGCTTCCAAAGAAATCTTCGATATACCGGAGGATTTCTCTCACAAGCACTTTGTCGGTCTCCTCCGGCGCCCACGTCACCCGCGTAGAACTGACTTTGTACAACTTCCGAAGCCATACGCATGCCGCTGCGAAGCGCCCGTATGTCAGGCTAAGATGGAAAGCGTCTCGATAGAGCGAAATGCCGCCTGCCGATATGTTAAAATGCGGGAGCCGCTTTAATCCCGTGATCACGTTGCCGACAGGGATGATATCCGCGGAAAGCTCGCCGGAAATCTTCTGATAGACCGCTTCGATTGCCGCATCCATCACCGCCCTGTCACAATTATATTTCGGAAAGTCCGGATGCGAGCTTCCCTCTTCATAGGCCCATGTGCGGTTCAAATATACGGCAGCGTCAGGGCAGCAGGCTTTCACCTCGCGATAGACCTCATCGATATACGGATGATACGTCTCGTACAGACCCGAGAGCCCGCTTACCTGCTGCAGGGTGACGACGTCCCAACGGTCGGATTTCAGCGCCGCACGGATAGACGTTTGATAAAGCGCCTTTCCCCGCCGCTGATAAGCATATTCCTCCCGATCTGTTTTAAGATTCTCCGCATGATGAGAAAGCGGACAGCCGCCGATATAAAGATTGGCAGCAACGATATCCGAAACCCCGGCAGAGCCTGCCACATCCTCAAGCAGCACCGTAGAATCTTCAGAAAAGCTGTTTCCAATGGCAAGGATTTTCATTTTTTCGATTCCTTATATCAGTATTCCAGAATCCTTCTCAAGAGATCGACATGATGGTCAAATGCTTCCTTTTCGGCTTCATAGACGGAATCCGAGGACGTATACGGTATATTTTTGATCACGAGCAGCGTGTCGGAGCCAAGATCATTCACACCGGCATTTCCCACGGCAAAATCCGTCACATCGAAATAGACCGCCGTATCGTCGTACAGCCATTCCTCCGGAATATCGTCCACAAGCTCTGTCACGGGCACAAAAATGTCCGAATCGCGGTAGAGCTCATACAGCTCGGCATCGATGAGATAAATATAATAGGGCTGTACTGTCATCGTCGACATGTACTGCAGCGCAGTCGAATTGATGCTTCCTGCCATTGGGTTTTCATCGTCGGAAATATAATTCGTCCGGGAAAAATTCAACAGGACCTCTCCGTCGCCGTTGTAATCGTCCATCACCTTGTCAAAGGCGTCCATGATGTCCTGATACTTTGTATCCGGAATCGACGAATTTCCCATATACATGATATAAGCGTCATAATTTGTCCTGCCGACAAGCTGAACAATCAAAATGATGCCGATGATCAGAAAAAACGTGACAATGATCGCGACCCATTTATAATGGTACCAAAAATTATCGAGCCATTTGAGCACCTTTGACATATGCACCTCCTGCCATACGGCAATCCTGCGGATGATAGCGGCATAAGCCGATCCCCTGTACTTTTTTATTCTGCAATCGGCTTCATGGTGGGGAACAAAAGCACGTCTCGGATGGACGGCTGGTCGGTCAGCAGCATCACGAGCCGGTCAACCCCGAAGCCAAGTCCTCCCGTCGGAGGCATCCCGTACTCCAGCGCCGTGATAAAATCGTAATCTACCTCAGCGCCTGTATTCGGGTCCTCTCGCCTTTTTTCGGCGACCTGCTTCTCAAAGCGTTCCTTTTGATCAATGGGATCATTCAACTCGCTGAATGCGTTTCCGAATTCCGTCGCACAAATGAAATATTCAAAGCGCTCCGTGAACATCGGATTGTCCTTTTTGCGCTTGGCAAGCGGACTGTTCTCGACCGGATAATCATAAATAAACGTCGGCTGAATGAGATTTTCTTCTACGAACGCATCGAACAGCTCGATCAGAACCCTGCCCTTTGTCGCATCGGATGCGACCTCTACATGCTTTTCCTTTGCCGCGGCCCGGGCATCCTCGTCAGTTTCCCAATCATTATAATCACATCCGGCATATTTTTTGACAGCTTCCGCCATCGTCATTCTCGTCCAATGACCCATATCCAGCTGCGTCCCCTGATAGGAGATGAGAAGACTGCCGCATATTTTCTTGGTAACGGTCTGATAAAGGTCCTCCACAAGATCCATGATGCCCTTGTAATCGGTATAAGCCTCGTACAATTCGATGGTCGTAAATTCCGGATTGTGCTTTGTATCCATTCCCTCGTTGCGGAAAATCCTGCCCACCTCATAGACCTTGTTCATTCCGCCGACAATCAGTCGCTTGAGATAAAGCTCGGTTTCGATACGAAGATACATATCCATGTCCAGCGTATTATGATGAGTCTTGAACGGACGCGCCGCAGCACCGATCTCGATCGGCACAAGGATCGGCGTATCGACCTCGAGAAAGCCCTTATCGTCCAGATAAGCGCGCAGCTCCTTTATAATCTGCGAGCGCTTGACAAAGGTATCCTTAACCTGAGGATTGACGATCAGATCCACGTAGCGCTGGCGGTAGCGCAGATCCATATCCCGCAGCCCATGGAATTTTTCCGGCAGCGGAAGCAGAGATTTTGCAAGCAGGCAGATTTTTTTTGCATGAACGGAAATCTCCCCCGTCCTGGTACGAAAGACAAAGCCCTCGATGCCGAGGATGTCGCCGATATCCCATTTTTTGAATTCCGCATAGGCCTCTTCCCCAACGTCGTCGCGCTTGACGTATATCTGGATCTGTCCGTCTGAATCGCTGATATGAGCAAAGGAGGCTTTTCCCATGATCCTGCGGCTCATCATACGCCCGGCGATGGAAACCTTCTTTTCTTCCTTGCAGGAATCCTCCTCGCGGTAATTTTGAGTAATCTCAGAGGAAGTCGCTGTCACCTCATATTTGACCTCTGCAAATGGATCATGCCCTTCCTTTTTCAGCGCCGCGAGTTTATCCCTGCGGATCTTCAAAATCTCGCTCAGTTTTTCCTCGAAAAGCTCTTCCGCTTCCTTTTGCACTTCTCTTATTTCGTCTGCCATTCTAAAACTCCCATCCGAATATTTTTAGCTGTCCTTTTTTTCGATTTTCATGACTTTGAATTTTGCAACCCCGTCCGGCACTTCCACGGAAACGATATCTCCGATCTTCGTTCCGATCAGGGCTCTGCCGATCGGAGACTGATCGGAAATCTTATTTTCCAGCGGATCGACCTCTCTGGAACTTACGATTTGATATTCGACTTCTTCGTCATACTCCATATCGTATACAGTGACGGAAACCCCGACGCTCACCATATCGGTCTGAATTTCATGATCGCTGATGACCTTTGCGTGGCTGATGGTTTCCTCCAGCTCCGAAATCTGCGCTTCGATTTTCGCCTGCTCATTTTTTGCCTCGTCATATTCGCTGTTTTCCGATAGATCTCCGAAGGAGCGGGCAATGCCGACATTCTCCGCAGCTTCCTTTCGTTTGACATTCTTTAAATAGTCCAGCTCCTCTTTCAGCTTCTGATAGCTGCTTTCTGTAACGACAATTTGTTTTGCCATGTGAATCTTCTCCTTCGAAATAAATATGATTTGATCTTCAACGGGAACCCAGCGCGTCGACCGCTGCCCAAAGCTGCGTATCCTCATCCGGTTCCACAAGAAACAGACTGATATTCTGAAGCTCCGCCGGAAGCTCTACGGTAATGTCCGGCGTAATTCCAATGCCGTCGTAGTTTTCGGAATACGGCGGATTGTAGAAAAAGCTCGTGATAAAAACGACGCTACCGTCCGAGAGGACAAAGCCCTGCTGTCCGCAGCCCTTTCCATAGGTAAGAGTGCCGACGATCTCCGCCTTATCATAATCCCGCAGCGCCGAGGTGAAAAGCTCAGCGGCGGAAGCGGTGTTGCCGTTTACCAGCACCGTCATCGGCATATCGATCTCACTTGCATCCGATTCATAAACCTCCTGCTCGACGCCGTCAGCGCCGATAATGTGGACAATCGGACCCTCCGGAAGCAGAAAATCCAAGATCTCGCAAATTGCGTCGAGATCTCCGCCGGGATTGTCTCGGACATCGAAAATAAAGCCCTCAACGCCCGCTTCTTTCAGCGTATTCACGGCGTTTTTAAACTGCGACACCGTAATCTGCATAAATTCGGTAATGCGGATATAGCCATATTTTTGTCCTTCCTGCTCTACGATGTCGGAAATAACGGTTTCTACTGTATAAGCACCTCTTGTGATATGAAATTGGAGCGCTTCCTCACCCCGAAGCGCGTCAATGTCCATCGTGCTCCCGATTTCTCCGCTCACAAGATTGACCGCGTTCTCATAGCCAACGTCCAAAACCTGAATCCCGTCGATTGCAGTAATGATATCGCCCTTTTGCAGACCGGCTGCCTCAGCAGGTGATCCGCTCATGACATGCGCGATTTCTATGCTGCCGGATGCCGACTGTACAACATATACGCCGATCCCGACGGAATTTCCGGCAGACGACGAAACCGATGCCTCCCATTCCTCGGCGGTATAGTAGGAGGCATACCGGTCCCCGGAAGACAGGATATACATACGGGCCAGGGCTTCGTCGATCAGGTCAGGATCCACATCGTATAAATAATATAGATCATACAGTTCGGCCACCGAGGACAGCTTATCCAGATCGGACAAAAATCCCAGAGCTTCGTTTAGCCTGCGTTCATTTTGCATACTAAGCGAAACGAACGTTGCCTGAAAAACTAAAAGCCCCGTCAGCAAGATACATACGATCAGAACACCCAGAGAAACCCTGATCGGCTTACGCTGTTTTTTTGTATTTGTACTCTGCGGCACATCCTTCCGCTCCGGCACGGGATCGTCCGGCTGGCCCTGCTCATCAGCGCCAGCCGTCTTATCCTCCGGAATGGATGCGCCAGACGCCGTTTCATGCGCGGTGTTATCCCTGTTATTTTCGTCGGAATGATTTTCCTTTTCCCAATACTCCATATGCTCCTCCCCTCTGGACTGGATGCCGTCATTGAAAAAGCCTCTTTCGACGGCACATGCTCACGGCTTCTTCGCTCATGATAGATAGAAAGCGACTCCGCATATTCCGCAGGAGACGCTCATCGTTTTTCCGTCAATATCGATTGTTTTTGGATGTCAGATAGCTTCTTACCATCAATGCGACTTTAAACGTAATGGCATTGTCGAACTCACGCAAATCAAGCCCCGTCAGCTTTTTGATTTTATCGAGCCGATATACCAGCGTATTTCGGTGAACAAACATTTTTCTCGAAGTCTCTGAAACGTTGAGGTTGTTTTCAAAAAAGCATTGGATCGTAGACAGTGTTTCCCGATCCAGCGCCTCGATCGAGCCCTTTTTGAATACCTCGTTCAAAAACATTTCGCAAAGCGTCGTGGGAAGCTGATAAATCAGCCGTCCAATGCCGAGGTTCTCATAGCTTACGATATTCTTATCCGTATCGAACACCCGTCCGACCTCAAGCGCCGCCTGCGCCTCTCTGTAGGATCTTGCGATGTCCTTGATGTTGTCGACCATGCTTCCGATGCCGATGGAAACCTTGGTATAAAACTCGGTGGCCAGCGTATCGGATATGGTAACGGCGGTTTGCTCGATTTCCGAGATATCCGTGTTGGGCTTGACTTCCCGCACCAGGACGATATCCCGTTCTCCCGTGCTGATTACATAGTCCTGATTGGTATTCGGGAACATATTTTGAATGATGTCATACGGAGAATTTTCCGTACCCGCCCCGAATTTTAAAAGATAGACTACACGCAGCACATCTGCCGCGAAATGAAGTTCCTTGCTTTTTACATAAATATCGCCCGGCAGGATGTTGTCGAGGATGATATTTTTGATAAACGAGACTTTGTCGTATTTGTCGTCATGAAAACTTTTGATGTTATTGAGTGCGACGGCGAGCACCATCGACATTTTTTCCGCCATGCTGTCCTCGCCCTCGACGAATACCGTATATTCCGGACGGATCCCCCCTGTCATGGAACGATAGGTATACCCGGCAAAAATCACTGCATCGGCAGAATAGGACAGCTCCTCTCTGACCGCCTGGCGGGTTTCACCGATTTTCATAAGATCGCTGCACGCGACAATCACGCCGTTTTCATCGACAACGCCGATTGTACGGCCGATCGCATCCTTCATTTGATGAATCAGCCCCTGAAACAATCTGTTCGACATGTTCTTATCCCCTTTATCGTAATAAATTATGAGTTAAAATATGCTTTCACGAATCCGATACATATTTTAACTCATATTTTGTAGAAATTCAATAGTTTTTTCGTAAAATTATATAAAATCAGATAAGTCTTATCGTACAAACTATACCAACGATGACATAGAGAGCCAAAAGGGATACCATGATATACAGATAGGATTCCGGAACCAGCAGCAAAAGTACGCCGGCAAGCAGGAAAAAGACACACAGGATCAGAGCCAGAATTCCTGCAAATCTGCTTGGAAGCCGGTAAATCTCATGACCGGAAATTTTTACGCTGCCATTTTTTGAACGAAAGGCGCTGACAAGCAAAAGGGCCACTGCAGCCGGAATCAAAAAGATAAGGATTTTTGAGACGAAGGCTATCGCATCCTCAAGCCAGTTATATGTCGCTGCATGCACATAATACAATAGAGCGGCGCAGACGAATGTCAATGCGGTGATATTTTTGAATTCCCGCTTAAATACGTTGTATATCACGGCGAATATAGAAATTCCGGCGAATGCGACCTGATATTTTACATTGGCATTGTTGAGAGTCGGGTAAGCGACCAGCATCAAAAAAACAGGGATCAAAAAATAAGAAACGCCGACACTTGTAAAAATCTTTCCGCTTTCGTCGATTTTCCGAATACAGCGGATATAAATCGGCCATGCAATGGCAAGGAGGAGCAAAACAAGAGCCCCCCAGATTCCGCCGCGCAAAAGAAATCCCAAAAGCTTGCTTTCATTAACGAGATTCAGCGCTGCAAAGCCAAGAATCGCGGCGCCGAATATGGCAAACAAGCGATATAATTGAATATCCTCCTTGGGAAGTGCCGAATTCTTCTGTGATTTTTTCATATTCTTGTCAGTCATAGCATTTTCCTATCTCGGCGGTATTTGTTTTTCAGTCTGCTGTGTATTTTGCCTGCCGCCGCAGAACAAACGCAGCTTCCGCTTTTTATAGCTGTCTTTCAAAGGCATAGGAAAGACAGGAAAGAACATATCCGGACGCCGTCTCGCACCGAAGTATACGCGCGCCGAGCGTTACCGGAACAGCACCCGCATCTGACGCCGCTTTGACCTCTTCTTCCGAATAGCCGCCCTCAGGCCCGATAAAAAAGCAAAGCTGCCGCGGGCATTCGTCGGAGAAGGACTCCAAATATTGTCTCAAAGACAGGGTATCCGCTTTTTCATAGCAGATGAAAGCGTTTTGTCCTTTGATTTGATCCATCGCTTCAGAAAAACGGACCGGCAGACCGATGCGCGGTATTTTGCCTCTTCCGCATTGCTTGGCTGCCTCCTGAGCGATTCTGCCAAGCCTTACGATGCGCTTGACGTCTCCGGAAGAATCCGGCCTGACGACACATCTTTCAGAATAAACCGGAAGGATCTCAGAAACGCCGAGCTCTACGGCCTTTTGTACGATATAGTCCATTTTATCGCCCTTTGCTACGGACTGGTACAAACGAATCTGAACAGGAGATTCCGTTTGAGAGGGTGTGCTCTCTTCAATTTCTACGGTAACGGTCCTTCCATCCATGCGGGATATCCTGCACCTGTAATCCGTTCCCTCTCCGTCGCACACGGTAAGGGACTCCCCTTCCCGCATCCGAAGCGAATAGGAAATATGATGTGCGTCCTCCCCCTCAATGGTAAAGAAGCCAAGATCCGCATTGCCGGATGAAAGGAAAAAACGCGGCATTTTTAACGAAGCCTCCCCATGCACGGACTCTGATACATACAGAAACGGGATATAGAATCCACTCACATATCCCGCTTTAAATATTAGTATATACCAAAAAGGCTGTTTTGTAAAGAATTTTGAGAAAATTTTACGTAAATTTTTACAAATTCACGTTTTCTCATAAACTCCTGCATACCAGCCGTTTTCCTTTTTTCCGTCGATTTTCGCAAATCCGCACCCTTCCACTGCTGCATCCACCTCCGCCATCCTCGGTTCAATAATACCGGATGCAATAAAGCGTCCTCCCTTTTTGAGGAAGCCGCCAAGCTCGGGAACGAGCTTTATGATGACATCGGCAACGATGTTAGCCGTCACTACATCAAAAACGCCGTCCGTTGATGCACTTATGTTTGACAGCAGGTCGGAAACCCGGCACCGGATATTGCCGCAGCCATTGCGCGTTACGTTTTCTTCCTCGGTACGAACGGCAACCGGATCGATGTCGCATGCAAGACATTCCGCCGCGCCGAGCTTTGCCGCACAAATTGCGAGGATCCCGCTTCCGCTTCCAATGTCAAGCATGCGGCTGCCCTTTATCATGTATTCTTCCAGCAGCTGCGCGCAAAGACGCGTCGTCTCGTGTGTGCCGGTGCCAAACGCCATGCCGGGGTCCATGGTAATGACAAGCTCGCCCGGACGCTTTTCATAGGACTCCCAGCTCGGTACGACGACAAGACGCTTCCCGATAGGCGTCGGCTTATAATACCGTTTCCAGGCCGTGGACCATTCCTCTTCATTTGTCCCTAAGCTTTCAATTTTTGCATGGATATTGTCCGCCGAAAGCATGCTCTCAAGGTAGGAAATCACCTCTCCCGCATTTTTATCCTCCGGCACATATACGCTGCAGGAGGCAACACTTTTATCGCTGTTCAGGATGGATTCGTCGATCAAATCGCCGTAAACCGTTTGCAGCTCCGTTTCGATATCGCTGTAGTCCTCTATCATGACAGATGGATCCACCATCGACATGACGGCACAGACCATCTCCAGCTCTTCTGTTTTACAAGTGACCTTTATCTGTGTCCACGTCATCAGCCTTTGTCCTTCCCGAAGATTTTAGAGAAAAACTTTTCCTTTTTGGAATAATTGGATTTGCCGCATGCATTCGCAAATTTACGGAGCGCTTCCTTCTGAGATTCATTCATGCCCTTTGGCACTTCTACTGTCACCTTAAATAAAATGTCGCCTCTTCCCTTTCCATTGATGTAGGGGATCCCCTTTCCCTTGATGGAAAAGGTCGTTCCGGTCTGTGTCCCTTCCGGAATGGTATAGGTGGTATCGCCCTCCAGCGTCGGGATGCGGATCTCTGCCCCCAGCGCCGCTTCGGGAAATGTAATCGGTATCTCGCAATAAAGATTAAATCCGTCTCTGGTAAAGATCGGATGGGCTCTCACTTGAACTGCGATGTAAAGATCGCCCGAAGGGCCGCCGTTCTTTCCGCTGTTTCCCATGCCGCGAAGTGTGACGCGCTGCCCGTTGTCGATGCCGGCGGGGATGGATACCTCAAGCGTCTTGGTGACGCTGACAAGTCCCGTACCGCGGCAGGTCTTGCAGGGATTGGCGATGGTTTGTCCCGCACCGCCGCAGGCGTCACAGGTCTTAGTCGTTTGAAAAACACCAAGCGGTGTTCTTTGCTGCACCTTGATTTGTCCCGTACCGCCGCATTTGGAGCAGACCTTGGGAGCGGTGCCGGCTGCACAGCCGGTGCCGCTGCAGTCCGGACATTTTTCTACCCTTGCATATTTGATTTCCTTTTTGCAGCCGAACGCCGCCTCCTCAAAAGAAATAAAAATCCTCTGGAGCAGATCATCGCCGCGCATCGGACCGTTGCGGGTCCTGCGGCTTCCGCCGCCGCCTCCGAAAAAGCCTTCAAAAATATCGCTGATGTCGAAGCCATCGCCGGAAAATCCTCCGAAGCCGCCAAAGCCCTCGAAACCGGAAGCACCACCCTCCGCCGCTTCGGGACCGAATCTGTCATATTTTGCTTTTTTGTCGGGATCCGACAAAACCGCATACGCCTGATTGACTTCCTTGAATTTTTCCTCTGCTTCCTTGTTCCCGGGATTCATATCGGGATGATATTTTTTCGCAAGCGCCCGGTATGCTTTTTTTATCTCATCGTCCGAGGCATTCTTGGAAACGCCGAGGACTTCATAATAATCTCTCATATCCTGTGACCGTCCTAACCCTGTTAAGGGCGAACGCAAAGTCCGCCCTTAACAACCATGATTCTATTATTTTTCGGTGTAATCCGCGTTGAAGCTGCCATCCTCATTCTGCGTGCCGGCAGAACCGGAGCCGCCGTCCTGACCGGCACCTCCCGCGTTCTTATAGAGCTTCTCCGATACCTCGAAAAATTTCTTCTGGAACGCTTCCAGTCCGCTCTTGATGGTGTCCACGTTGTCCGACTTGACGGCTTCCTTGAGGCTGTCGGCCTCGGCACGAAGCGCCTGCTTATCGTCCTCGGATATCTTGTCGCCGGACTCCGAAATGACCTTTTCGCTCTGGCTGATCATCGATTCCGCCTGATTCTTCGCATCGACAAGCTCTTTGAACTTCTTGTCTTCCTCTGCGAATTTTTCCGCTTCCTTGACCGCCTTCTCAATGTCCTCCTTGCTCATATTGGTCGAGGAGGTGATGGTGACATGCTGCTCTTTGCCGGTTCCCTTATCGAGCGCCGTGACATTGACAATGCCGTTGGCATCGATGTCAAACGTCACCTCGATCTGCGGAACGCCGCGCGGAGCCGCCGGAATTCCGTCGAGCGAGAAGCGTCCGAGCGTGGTGTTGTCCGCGGCGCGTTCGCGCTCGCCCTGCAGGACATGGATTTCAACGGACGTCTGTCCGTCGGCCGCCGTCGAGAAGATCTGCGACTTCTTGACCGGAATGGTCGTATTGCGGTCGATGATCTTTGTGCAGACGCCGCCCAGCGTCTCGATGCCAAGAGAAAGCGGTGTCACATCGAGCAGCAGCAGGTCCTTGACCTCGCCGCCGAGCACGCCCGCCTGGATCGCGGCGCCAATGGCGACGCATTCATCCGGATTGATCCCTTTGAACGGATCCTTACCGCTGAATTTCTTTACCGCATCCTGGACCGCCGGGATTCTTGTCGAACCGCCGACAAGAAGCACCTTGTCGATCTGAGAAATCGAAAGTCCGGCGTCCTTCAGCGCCTGCTGGCACGGACCCATACATTTATCGACAAGGTCGGCCGTCAGCTCGTTGAATTTCGCTCTGGAGAGATCTGCATTGAAATGCTTCGGTCCCGTTGCATCCGCCGTGATAAACGGCAGATTGATATTGGCGCTCGTCATGCCGGAAAGCTCGATCTTCGCCTTTTCTGCCGCTTCCTTCAGTCTTTGGAGCGCCATCTTATCCTTGCGCAGGTCGATGCCGCCGTTCTCCTTCATAAAGGTCTCTGCGATCCAGTCGATCACACGGTTATCAAAGTCGTCTCCACCGAGATGAGTATTGCCGTTGGTGGCCAGCACCTCAAAAACACCGTCTGAAATCTCAAGGATTGAAACATCGAATGTACCGCCGCCGAGGTCGAAAATCATGACCTTCTGGTTGACGCCGTCTTTATCGATGCCATAAGCAAGCGCCGCGGCCGTCGGTTCGTTGATGATCCTCAGGACCTCCAATCCGGCGATCTTGCCGGCATCCTTTGTCGCCTGTCTTTGCGAATCCGAGAAGTACGCAGGCACTGTGATGACCGCTTGCGTCACCGTGGTTCCCAGATAGCTCTCGGCATCCGCCTTCAGTTTTTGCAGAATCATTGCCGAAATTTCCTGAGGTGTATATTTTTTGCCGTCGATTTCGACTTTATAATCCGTGCCCATATGGCGCTTGATGCTCATCACGGTTCTTTCCGGATTGGTGATGGCCTGCCGTTTTGCGATCTGACCGATCATACGCTCGCCGTCTTTAGAAAAGGCGACGACGGAAGGCGTCGTTCTGGACCCCTCAGGATTTGTAATGACAACGGGTTCGCCGCCCTCATATACCGCAACACAAGAGTTCGTCGTACCAAGGTCAATGCCTATAATTTTTCCCATAATCTATTTCCTCCGTAAAGTAAAAATTCTATATATTGTAATGGATAATATATATTCAGCGATCTATAAATTATTTCACAACCTTCACCATCGCATGGCGAAGGATCTTATCGCCCTTCGTATAGCCCTTCTGAAGCACCTCGGCGACCTTATTTTCTCCGAGCTCCTCATCCTCCGTCTGCATGATGGCGTTATGGATCTTGGGATCAAATTCATCGCCCCGCTTGCCGAACGGTTCTACCCCGAGACGCTTCAAAGCGTCTTCAAACTGCCGCAGCGTCATTTTGACGCCCTCGGTCAGCGTTTCCCCTTCGGAAAAGGCGAGCGCCCGCTCCAAATTGTCCATCACCGGAAGAATGGCGGCCAGTGCGTCTCCGTAGGCATCTGCATAGACGCCCTCGCGTTCCTTGCCGCTTCGCTTTCTGTAGTTGTCGTATTCCGCCATCATACGCAGATACTTGTCGTTCAGCGCAGCAAGCTCGGACTTTGCCTTATCCAGCTCCTCCGTCAGCTTTGCGATTTCCTTCTTTTCTGTTTTCGCTGCCTTTTCCTGCGCCGCCGTATCCGGCGCTTCCTTATTTTCTTCGTTTACCGTTTTTTCATCCATCTTGATATGTCCTTTCTATTCCGAATCGTCCGCCTCTTTCAGAAGTCCGGCCGCACGCTCGCCCGACAAACTCTCTGAAAGATATTCGACGGTGGAAATTACCTTGGAATAATCCATCCGGCTCGGTCCGAATACACCGATTGCACCTACCGGCTTCCCGCCGACCTTGATGGTCTTGAAAACGAAGGCGGAATTGTCAACAAGCTCTCCGTCATGGCCAATGAAGATGTTCACCTTGTCATCATCGGCACTCTCAATGATCTTCATCAAATCGTCCTTGTTTTCAAACATGCGGATGATCTTCTTCATCTGTCCGACATCTGAAAATTCCGGATACTCCAATAGCTTATTGATGCCCTCAAAGTTGATGTCCGCCTCTTCTGATTTTCCGATCGTATCATAGATCGCTTTGATCACCGATGAAATCACCGTGCCGGCGCCCTCCATCTCCGATTCTGCTTTCATAATCATCGGAAGCGTGATCGCCCCGGACTGAATGTTCTTGAAATTTTCATTTAAAACAACCGAAAGGCGGTTCAGTATTTCCTCATCCACAGGGATTTCCGTTCGGATATGCCTTGTTTCCACATTGCCATCCGACATCCGCATCACCAGCAGAAAAGCGGTCGGTTCAAGAAGCATATAGGAAAACTGCGAAACCGTGAGCGCGCCGGTATGGGATTTTACCGCCACCGTCGTATAATTCGTCATCGATGCAATCAGCTTGGAGGCGCTTTTCAGGATGGAATCCAGCTCCCCCATCTTATTTTTGATAATGTTGTTCAAGGAAACAATCTCGGTTGTGGTGAGCTTGTAGCTTTCCATCAGCGTATCGACATAAAAGCGGTATCCAAGACTCGTCGGTATCCTGCCGGCCGAGGTATGCGGCTGTTCAAGATATCCCATATTTTCAAGCTCCGCCATTTCATTGCGAATGGTTGCCGAAGAATATGGAATCTCGGAGTTCGTCATCAAATATTTGGAACCGATCGGCTCGCCGGTCGAGATATGCGATTCGATGACAGAACGCAGAATAAGCTTTTTCCTTTGGCTGAGATCGCCTCCGACCGTAAGCTTATTGTCCATTTTTTCACCCCGTTTTTAGCACTCATCAGATGCAAGTGCTAAACTTTAGTATAGTTTTACCACCATTTCACGGCTTTGTCAAGAGTATTCCCCAATTTTTTTATGAATATTTTGTTAATTTCAACACTCATGATGCAGATGTGCCAAAATCCGACGAATATCCATATAAACGCGCGGATGTCTTTACCGGAGCAAAAACGGAACAGCTCGTTTTTGCAAAAAAAAATAACAGGTAAAAACCTGTTATTGAAAGTACAGCCCTATTGGACCATACCTGAAAACATGGAAATGAAAAACAACGAGTATATTATATCATAAAAATGACATTTGTCAACAGCTTTTTCATAAAAAATTCATGTTTTTATGAAAAAATTTTATCTCACCTGGCATTGTCATGAAAAAACCGATATTTTATTTTTTCTCTCGTTTCGTAGGACCGAGCAAAATATTGACTGCCTCAGAAGCAAGCAGGAGCCCTGCGCAGGAAGGCACAAAGGAGATGCTTCCCGGCGTTCTCCGTTTCCCAGCGGATAAAGAATCCGTTTTTGCATCCTTTGTGTTCGGCACGATCGGGATTTCCCTGGAATACACCACCCGCATATGCGTGATGCCGCGCGCCCGCAGCTCTCTGCGCATGACACGTGCAAGCGGGCATGCTTCCGTTTCGGAAAGGTCTGCCAGCTCCAAAAGCTCCGGATGCAGCTTATTCCCCGTTCCCATCGCACTGAGGATTGGAATTCCCGCCGCCTGCGCACGGACAGCAAGCTCGACTTTCGCCGAAACCGTATCTACGGCGTCGATCACCACATCGTAATGCGAAAGCTCGATCTCATCTGCATTCTCCGGCAGATAAAAGAGACGGACAGCCGTCACGCGGGCGCTCGGATTGATATCCAGAATCCGTTCCCGCATGACCTCGGCCTTGTTCTTTCCTATCGTAGAATGCAGGGCGACAAGCTGCCGGTTGAGATTGGACACCGCGACCGTATCCGGATCTACAAGGCATATCGTCCCGACGCCGGCCCTTGCCAATGCTTCTGCACAATAGGACCCGACGCCGCCGACGCCGAACAGGATGACGCGCGCAGAGGACAGCTTTTTTACCCCGTCCTCACCGATAAGACTCGCCGTTCGGCTCCACGCACCATCCATATTCTCTGCTCCCCTTTTGTTCATTTGCCCTCTTTTTTGATTTTTCCGGCAAGCTTATAGCGCTGGTCCGCAGACAGGATCCGCTTGCGCAGGCGTATGGATTTCGGCGTGACCTCGATCAGCTCGTCGTCGGCGATGAATTCGATGGCCTCTTCCAGGCTCATGATCTTCGGCGGAACAAGGCGCAGGGCCTCGTCTGCCCCCTTGGAGCGGATCGCGGTCAAATGCTTTTCCTTGCAGACATTGACGGCAATATCCCCCTGCTTCGGATTCTCGCCGACGATCATTCCCTCATAGACCGGACACTGGTTGCTGATAAACATAATGCCTCTGTCCTGTGCGTTGAATACGCCGTAGGACGTCGACTCTCCCGCCTCCGAAGCGACAAGCGAGCCGGTAAAGCGGCGCGTGATATCGCCCTTGTAGGGCGCGTAGGAATCGAATACGGAATTGAGGATGCCCTCGCCGCGCGTATCCGTCAGAAATTCGCTGCGGTAGCCGAACAGACATCTTGTCGGGATCAAATATTCAAGCCTTGTGCGCGTTCCGTGCGACGACGGATTCATGTTGACAAGCTCGCCCCGTCTCGCGCCGAGCTTCTCCATCACGGAACCGCAGTATTCGCTCGGCACATCGATTTCCACCCGCTCGATCGGTTCGCAAAGCTTGCCGTCGATCTGCTGATACAGCACGCGCGGCGTACTGACGCACAGCTCATATCCTTCACGCCGCATATTTTCAATGAGGATGGAAAGATGCATCTCTCCGCGTCCGGCGACCTTGAAGCAGTCCGTCGTCTCCCCGTCGGACACGCGCAGGGATACATCCCGCAGCAGCTCCTTATAAAGGCGCTCGCGCAGCTGGCGGGAAGTTACGAATTTTCCCTCTTTGCCGGCGAACGGGCTGTCGTTGACGGAAAACGTCATTTCCATGGTCGGCTCGCTGACCTTGACGAATTCCAGCGGCTCCACGCAGTCGACCGCCGTGATGGTATCGCCGATGGAAATATCCGCGGCGCCGGAAAAGCAGATGATATCTCCCATTTTCGCCTCCGTCACCGGAATGCGGCGCAGACCGTCGATCTGGCTGATGCTGACGATCTTGGTCTTGACCGGCGGCTTGTCCTTATCATGGAAGTTGCAGATCATCGCCTCCTGGTTCTGGCGGATGGTGCCGCGCTCGATGCGTCCAATCCCGATCCTGCCTACATAATCATTGTAATCGATAGAGGATACCAGAAGCTGGAGCGGCGCGTCGACCTCGCCCTCCGGCGCAGGGATATAATCTAAGATCGTATCGAATAATGGCTTTAAATCTTTTCCCGGCTCATAGGGAGAATAGGAAGCGGTGCCGGTCCTGCCGGAGCACCACAGCATCGGCGAGTCGAGCTGCTCGTCCGTTGCGTTGAGCTCAAGCAGAAGCTCTAAAATCTCGTCTCCGACCTCGTCGAGCCGTGCGTCGGGACGGTCGATCTTATTGACGACGACGATGACGCGGTGGTTCAGCTCCAGCGCCTTTTTCAGGACAAACCGCGTCTGCGGCATCGGGCCCTCGGCAGCATCGACCAGCAGAATGACGCCGTTGACCATTTTCAGGATACGCTCGACCTCGCCGCCGAAATCCGCATGCCCGGGCGTATCGACGATATTGATCTTCACGCCGTTATAATGAACGGCGGTATTTTTGGCAAGAATCGTGATGCCGCGTTCTCTTTCGATGGCGTTGGAATCCATCACACGCTCTTCCGTCGCCTGATTTTCTCTATAAATACCGCCCTGCTTGAGCATTTCATCGACCAGCGTCGTCTTGCCGTGATCGACGTGAGCGATAATGGCGACATTTCGCAAATCTTCTCGTTTCAAGTCCTATATCCTCGCTTTTGATTTGATTTTCACTTTTTTTGATTTAACTTATATAGTATAGCACAAATTTTTTGAAAATGGAATATATATTTTGTATTTTTTTGTCCTTTTTCAAAAAATTTGCGGAAGTCGCAAAGACTTCCGCAAATTCCCTTCCGTCAAAACCCCGCTTTATCCAGCCGGAAGATGAAAACTATGCCGCAATGCTGATCCTAGCAAAATAGGCGTCGCGGCGCGTGCCGGCTTCGCACACAGTCGTAACCGAAAAATAAAGATAAAAACAATGCTCTGCCGCCGACTGACAGTAAGCGGCGATCTCCGCAAGACTGTCGGCTTCAAAAACGAACCGGTAATCCTCAAAGCCATAAATCTGATAGCGGATCTCCGGCTGAACGGAAACGCCCGGCGCTGCAAGGATATTCAGCTTGGATGAAGGATCAAGAATGATATCAGGGATATCTTTCAGAATATCCGGCAGGCGGTCGCAGACGCTTTCAAACATCAAGAAGCCGTCGGCGAAGAAGCCTTCCTCTGAAGCCTGAATATAAACCAGCTCACTGTACGGCTGGACATCCTTGCTCACTCGTGTGAACGTGACGGAAGGCTTCTCCAAACGTTCCAAAGCGGTACCGGTCCCATCGTTTCCGGTGGTCTGCTCGTAGGAATGGGTCTCCGTCTCAGCCCCGTCTTGAAACGGCATACCGCCCTCTTCCTTATCGAATCTCAACGACGATTCCTCTCCAAAGGAAAACGGCTGCGCCGAACAGGAGCAAGCGGAAGCAATCAAAAGTACCCCCGCAAGAAATATCAAAAGGATTTTTTTCATTTCTGCACCTCCGACAATCTGCTGTGCTTTGGTTATTGGTCGAAGATGCTCCCCCTATCATCTCACCTTTTACTCAGAAAGAATGAGAGCGGCCCACGCATAATAGACTTCCGTAGATAAAATCGGGTCTCCTACGGTAACGGTTATCCTCACATAATAAGTACCCGCCTCAGATGCCGTATCGATAATCTGATGCTGTTCATTGAAAGAATACATGCCCTGCGACTCGAAGTTTTTATCGTAAAGCATATAGGTCCCGTAATAGAGGTCGTCGCGGTCCGCCGACGCGACAAGAGAAAAGCTCTCGCCCACAAGCGTCGGAAGAAGCGTATAGTCCTCTGTCAGATCAAAGCCGCCCGCAATCCCGGGGGACTGCTCCGTCATATAACAGGAAACATTTTCGCTCCCGTTTGTCACCAAAACGACCGGCGCTCCCGCAGGGACAGAGGAATCCGTCGTGGTTTCTTCGGAAGCGGAAGTGGTTTCTGCCGCTTTGGTCTCCTGCGCGCTCGTCGTTTGCACAGAGGAAGTTTCCCCCGGCGTCGATTCCGCATTCGAGGACGTAGCTTCCGTGCCCGAGGTCTGCACGGGAGGCTCTGTATTCCCTGTCGTTTCCGCATCGGAGGCTTCTCCGCAGGCAAAAAGAATTGCGGCAAGAAGTACCGCCGTCATCATACTGATAAACTTTTTCATATGGTAATCCTTCCTCCGGAAAATCCGGTAAAATTTTCATCATCCGTCAGTCGTCAGTCAGCTTCCGCAGACTCCGATAAGCCCTCAATATAAGACATGATTTCTTCCGCACCGCTGTAGTCCAAGCTTCCCTCTTCCGTTGCGACGGTAAGAATGATCGAAAATTCATCCTCCGAAAGCTGCATGATATAGAAGGAAGTGTTTTCATCGATCGGGTACCGAAGCTGCGGGACCAATGCCGAGGAGATCACATAAAAATATTGCTCCGGGATATCGGAAAACCGAATATCATCGCCCTTTTCCGCCAGAATGTCATATAGAACGTCCAATGAAAGATCCGCCGTAATGACCGTCGGCGGCTCTGTTTCTTCGGCATAGGACGCCGGACCGCAGGAAGAAAGCATGCACAAAAAAAGGAAGAATATGCAAAATGATCCCGCGATTCCTAATTTTTTTGCCATGATCTTCTCTCCCTCTGACAAAGCTATGATGTATTATTTTACCTCAGCACGCTGTTTTTGTCAAGGCCGACACGTATATCCGTTCTTTTTCTGTGAAAAAATAAAAATAGATTCCGACTATCAATATAAAGGGAAAGGATATAAAATGGCACTGAAAAATAAATCCCGGAAGGAACGGTACTATAAAAGCGCTGCGGATTACTCCAAGGACGCCTTTTTGACCAATCCGATCGCGTCGGCAACGGATTGCACCGGAATTACGCCGACCATTCCCGGAACGGAAGAAGAAGCACAGTCCTACTGTGATATCGCCGACGTTCCCGTTACCGCTCTCGACGGCTCTGAAAAATACAAAAAAGCAAAATAAAAGATACGCCGGATAAAAAGTCCGGCGCATCTTTTACGCTTACTGCTGATATTTATTTCTTGCTTCCGTCACCTTTTGGGCATCGGCAACTTCCGTCGGATACCAGCCGCGGCTGCTCATCTCCCGGAAAAGATCGAACTGGATATCGTGCTCCTCCGTCAAAATCTGCATGACCGTACCGCGAAGCTCGGGCGATGCCGCTTCGTTGGCAAAATTGTTATAATGATCGGTGATATACTTCTGAGAATTCAGGGCATCCGTAATTCTGTCTTTGTCGGAAAAAGAAGGCTGTACCATTTTTCTACCTCCTTATTTCGTAAGATAGCAGAAAAGCGATTCATAATGACTTTCATGCTTTGCTGCGATCTGTTCGTATTTTTGCTTGAGCACCGTATCGTTTGTGCTCTCCGCATATTCGGTATATTTGTTGACGAGATTTCTCTCAAGATTGAGCTGGTCCTGAATGGTCCCCAGCTCTTTGGATGTGATAACCGGCATTTTGCTGTCTCCCTTATTTATGATTCGGACTTTTTCGTCCGTCATTATTTTGCGCTGCGTATCTTTTTTTATTTGGAACAAATATTTGAAGCGTGCGTCAATTTTTCAAGCATCCCCGCGGAAATACAGCGAAAAGCGGTGAAAAGGAAAGTAGAGGAAAATTTCCTGTTTTTTACATAAAAAGGCTGCGGCAAACCTGCCGCAGCCTTTTTGCTTTCCCTGCTCTTAAACCCCTGAATCCTCGATGACAACCATTTGATGGCATTCAAAGCGATCCACCGTATAGGTCAGTATCCCGTCGTCATAGCTGAAATCAATGTCCTTCATCTGCGGGGCAAGATATACGCGCGAGGGCGCCTTACACAGCTTCAAGGACACCTCCGTCCCATAGATCGGGACAAGGTCTTCAATGATTTCCGTGCGCTCGCCGCGTCTCACCGGCGCCGCATACAGAAGATGATTGACATAACGGTGCTCTGCTTCCTGCCGCATCAGCGTCGTCACGCCCTGCGCCGGAAGGTTCGTCGTAAGCGTCTTTTCCTCGCCGAGCAAAAGGTCCAGCACATGCGTCACCGTCTCGCGCGCGATAAGAGAGCCCATCTTTGCATATTCCATAAAAATATTGTATGCAATATAAGCGCCGTCGCGTCCGACCGTGATCGCAGGATAGGATTTGGAAATATCGTTCGGCGTCTGTGCATGACTGGAAAAATGCTCGACTGTCCTCTCGAAGTACGGGTCCTCTCGAAGGCCGATCACCTCGCCTGTCGCGCGGACTTCCATCGAAGGTTCGTATATGACGTAGGCAGCGTTCCAGAGCCCGTTCATCTCGAATTTCGGACGCAGATAGCTTGGAACGAATTTTGCCTTTCCTATCGCCTCGGCGCCGAGGTCCACGGCAAAGCCGCGCCCATCGGCGTAGAGAGCCGATTCTCCGGAGGCAAGGATCTTTCCGCCGCCTGCGGCGAAGGCGCGCAGCTTATCTGCGATCTTATCATCGACAAGAGAATCATCGGTCAGAATCAGCACTTTATAGCGGTCAAAGTCCTCTTCTGTATCTACCACATCGAATAAATATTTGCCCTCGAGCAGGATCCTTGAGGCGCCGGCGCTCCCCTTCCATGAATTGCGTTCGGGCGGACACTCCGCAGGGTGCATATGGTGGAAAACCGCCTCCTGCGAAAGGATCGCGACATCGGCGACCGCTTCCACATGGCCGCACCAGGGCTCCTTTTTCTCCACCTCGGCATAAGCCGCACCGATCAGTCTGTAGGTCGCCTCCTCCATGAATCCGAGAGGATGCAGCTGGTCTCCAATGGAGCACTTCGCACCGTTGGCAAGAGACAGCGCCGCTTCATAGCGAAGCGCGTTCGGATGCTTGAAGCCCCCGAATTCTCCCCAGCTCCGATGGAACTTTCCCGTCATGCCGAGATATTCCATGCCGAGCGTCCTTGCATATGCCGCAGACAACGGAAAGTGGTCATATCCCCAGCCGCCGGTCGGCAGGCTTTCCAGCTCCAGATGCGTATTGGCATGCGCAAACTCGCGGTTGCCGATGTCGATATGTCCTGCATTGTGGAAAACCGGCATACCGGGATGGTATCTGTCAATGGTTTCTCTGACACGCCGCGTATAGTTTAAATAGGTTTCCACCGCAAGACGGTAGGCATTTTCCGGCTTATACGGATCCCACCCGCGCTCACGCATCCTATGCACACAGGTCTGACAATAGCACGGAATGATCCCGACGATATCCAGGAAAATGCCATCCGCGTCGTAATTTTCGCATACCTCCGCGATCTGCGCCAAAAGATAGTCGAGATACGGAGTCCCGAAGCAAAGCCTGTGGTAGCCCGGCCGTGTGAAATCCGGCGTCCAGCCGATGGTCTCGTCCGCATTGCGCAGCAGCCATTCGGGATGGCGGCGCGCCGTTTTTTCATCCAGTCCAGCGGAAAGATATACCGGCGTTTTTACGCCGATCTCATGAGCGGCCTCTATCTGCGCGCCCAAAAGATCAAAATCCAGTCCCGGATGCATTTCGTTCGCTTCGGAAGGATGATACGCCCATCCGTGATGGCATTTGGAAAACAAAGTGATGGAATCCACGTGCCCAAGCTTCAGCGCGCGCTGAAACTGCTCCTTTGAAAACCTGCTGCCGATCCCCGAAAGGCATTCGCTCGTATGAAAATCAAGATGAACCTGTCTGAATCTCATGAAAATTCTCCTTTATCGTTCGATCTGCTCCATCGTATAGGCTTCGAGAACGTCTTTTTCTTTGATATCTCCAAATTTATCCAGTCCTATGCCGCATTCATATCCGGACGCCACCTCTTTCACGTCGTCCTTGAAGCGGCGAAGCGATGCGATTTTGTCCTCAAAGATGATGACGCCGTCGCGAATTACGCGGATCTGAGAATTGCGCGTCACCTTTCCGTCGGTCACATAGGAGCCGGCAATCATTCCGACATTCGGCACGTGAATGGTTTGTCTGACCTCTGCGTGGCCGAGGATCACCTCGCGGTATATCGGCTTCAGCATGCCCTTGATGGCGGAAGTGATTTCTTCAATACATTCATAAATGATCCGATAGGTGCGGATATCCACACCCTGTGCCGCAGCGGAATCCAGCGCCGCTTTATCCGGACGCACATTAAAGCCGACAATGATTGCATTTGACGCAGCGGCAAGCATGACGTCTCCCTCTGTAACCCCGCCGACGCCGGTATGAATGACATTGACCTTGACTTCTTCGTTGCTGAGCTTTTCAAGAGAGGACTTGACAGCCTCCGCAGATCCCTTTACATCGGCCTTGACAATGATATTGAGGTCCTTGACTCCCTCGCTCATCTGTGCAAAGAGATCGTTGAGATTTACCTTGGCGTTTGCCTTGAATACCTCTTCCTTCTCCTTTTGACGGCGCTGTTCAGCAAGCGCCTTTGCCATGCGCTCATCCTCGACGGCAGCAAGCTCATCGCCCGCCGAAGGAACGGAATCGAGTCCGATAATTTCTACCGGTATAGACGGACCGGCCGATTTGATCTGCTTTCCCGTATCGTCCGTCATCGCGCGGACACGGCCGACCGCTGTTCCGACAATGACGGTATCGCCGGCATGAAGCGTGCCGTTCTGAACAAGGATCGTTGCCACCGGTCCGCGTCCGCGGTCGAGCTTCGCTTCGATCACGAGTCCCTTTGCGCGGCGGCTCGGATTGGCCTTGAATTCCTTGACCTCCGCCACAAGCAGTACCATTTCAAGCAGCTCCGGCAAGCCCTTTTTCGTCAGCGCAGATACCGGGACGCAGATGGTATCTCCCCCCCATTCCTCCGGGACAAGATCGTATTTTGTCAGCTCCTGCTTGACGTTTTCCGGATTTGCGCCCGGCTTGTCGATCTTGTTGATGGCAACGACGATCGGAATCCCCGCCGCTTTTGCATGGTTGATGGCCTCTACCGTCTGCGGCATGATGCCGTCGTCTGCGGCGACAACAAGGATGGCAATATCCGTCGATTTGGCGCCGCGTGCACGCATGGCAGTAAAGGCTTCATGTCCCGGCGTATCGAGGAAGGTGATGTCCTGCCCGTTCACGCTGACTCGATAAGCACCGATATGCTGCGTGATTCCGCCGGCTTCGCCCGCCGTGACATGGGTGTTGCGGATGGCGTCGAGCAGCGACGTCTTGCCGTGGTCGACGTGTCCCATCACGCAGACGACAGGGGGGCGCGTTACAAGAGATTCCGGAGCGTCCTCCGCCTCATCGAAGAGCTTATCTTCAATCGTGACAACGACTTCCTTCGTCACCTTGGCGCCGAGCTCATCTGCGACAAGATAAGCGGTATCGTAATCGATGACCTGATTGACGGTCGCCATCACGCCCATCATCATGAGCCGCTTGACGACCTCGCTCGCGGTCACCTTGAGTTTTGCCGCAAGCTCCGAGACCACGATCTCATCTGGAATGGAAACGGAAAGCTGCACCTTTTTAATTTCGGCTTTTTTGAACTTTCCGTTCATATTTTTACTGTTTTTGTCCTTGTTTCCCTTGGCATACGGATTATAGTTTTGCTGCTTTTTCAGCTTTTGCCTGTCGGGAACCGAACCGCCGCGGCGCCCGCTGTCCGGCACGAAGCTTTCAAGGCGCTCATCGTATTTGGAAAGGTCAACCGTTGTCGTCCGGGTATCGACGATACGTGTCGTCTTGGGCGCCATAGGCTTCTGCTCTTTCTTCTCTTTCGGCTTCTGAGGCTGCGGCTGCGGTACCGGTCTGCCCGGATTCTGGGCCTGAGGCGCCGCGGGACGCGCCGGCTGTCCTGCGGAATGAGGCTGCGGCTGTGCCGGACGCTGGGCCGCCTGAGGCTTCGTCTCATGAGGCTGCTGCCTCTGCGGGTTCTTCTCAAAGTCAGAGGACGCCCTTTCTTCTTTCTTTTTTTGTCCTTCCGCCGAAGACGGTTCGGAAACCTCTGTTTTTTTGCTTTCGTCCGCTTTTGCTGCCGAAGCTGTTTTTTCAGAAGGCTGCTCCTGCGTTCTGACCGCATCCGCTGCGGCAAGCGGTTTTTCCTGAGATTTCGGCGCTTCCGGTATCCTGGGACGCTCGATATCCGCTTTTCCTGCAAGGTAATCCGACATGTTGGTTATTTGATTGGCTGTGGTCAGCCTGTCAAAAAAGAGTGAATATTCCTCCGGACCTATCGTTCCAGAGGTTTTCCTATCGATGCCAGCAGCGGCAAGGATATCGACGATATCCTTGCTTTTTATATTAAAATCCTTGGCAAGAACGCTGATTTTCATTTGATTTTGATTGATCGCCATGTTCTCATTCCTTTCACTGGATACGTTATTGATTGCGCAAAATGAGCCGAGACAGATTTTTATCGGTGATCCCAACGCACGCAGCAAACGGTTTCCCGACAGCCGCGCCGAGCACATCCTTGGAGGCCTCGCACACGATCAGGGGGATGCCATAATACCGGCAGCGGTCCCCGATCCTCTTTGCAGTATTCTCGGATAAATCCAAAGAAGTTACCACCACAAGGACTTTTCCCTCTCGAATGCCGCCGCATACCATATCGGTGCCGGAGATAAGCTTCCCCGCTTTTTTTGCAAGTCCCAGCCTAAAAAGAAGCCCTCTTGTTTTTTCCGTATTGTTATGGTTCACGTCTGTTCCCTTTCGATTTCAAGCGCAAGCTTATCAAATATATCATCGGGGATCGCACATAAAAGACTTGCCTCCAGCCTCCGTCTCGCCTTTTTCAGACAAGCTTTGGAACGGCAGATATAGGCGCCGCGCCCGGATTTTTTTCCGGTACGGTCGATTTCGATTCCTCCGTCGTCCGGCAGCCTGACGATGCGGATCAGTTCATTCTTCGCCTTCTTTTCACCGCACCCAATACATTTGCGCTCTGGAATTTTTTTTCGGACTGTATTTTGCAAGGAGCACTCCTCCCTTCGCCTCATTCGGTCTTGATGTCGATTTTATAGCCCGTGAGCTTTGCCGCAAGCCTCGCATTCTGGCCCTCCTTGCCAATGGCAAGAGAAAGCTGATCGGGGGCTACCAAAACACGGCAGCTTCGCTCGCCGTCCAGAGAAACGCTTTTTACGGCCGCCGGAGAAAGCGCAGCGGATATATATTCCTCCGGTACGTCGCTGTATTTGACAACGTCGATTTTTTCTCCGCGAAGCTCTCCCAAAATGCTTGAGATCCGACTGCCGCGGTTCCCGATGCAGGCGCCGACCGGATCTACGTTTTCGTCCCGGCTTTCCACCGCGATTTTTGTTCGGGAGCCGGCCTCTCTTGCAATCCCCTTGATGATAACGGTACCGTCCTGAATCTCCGGGACCTCAAGCTCAAAGAGTCTCTTGACAAGCCCGAAATGCGTGCGGGAAAGCGTGACAATAGGGCCCTTCAATTCGTTCTTGACTTCCATAACGAATACTTTGACGTGTTCGCCGACCTCGAATTCCTCTCCCGGGATCTGCTCCCCTTTCAGAAGCACGGCCTCGCTGGTTCCGGTATCGACGATCACATTTCCGTTCTGCGGATCGATCTTCACCACCGTCGCCGTAATCACTTCTTCTTTTTTGCTTTCGTACTCGCGGATCATCATGGAGCGCTCCGCCTCGCGGATCCCCTGAATGATGACCTGCTTTGCCGTCTGCGCGCTGATCCTGCCGAAATTTTTTGTTTTCACTTCCGTTTCGACAACCCCGCCAAGCGTATAACGCCGGCTGAGCTTTTTGGCATCGTCGAGCGAGATTTCCGTTTCCGGATCCTCGACGGTCTCCACGATATTTCTGACCCGATAGACCTTCACGTCCTTTTTCACCGGATCCAGCACGACCCTGACGTTGCTGTTGCCGCCGCTGTCTTTCTTGTAGGCGCTGATGAGCGCCGCTTCGACACGCTCGAGCATATATTCCTTCGGAATGCCGCGCTCTTTTTCCAGCGCGTCAAGTGCATTAAAAAATTCGGTATTCATGTTTCCGATTTTCCTTCCTTGTTGATATTTTTACTGAAATCATAAACCGTCTGCGCTTTGGAGATCTTCTCGCACGGAATGGCGATCTCCTCTCCCCCGCAGCAAACGGCGGCCGCCTTGCCGTCGTAGGAAAGAAGCGTCCCCGTATATGCCTTCCGCTTTCGTTCGTCCGGCGCATATAGGCGCAGCTCAACCTCAGAACCGATGGAGGCGGCAAAATGCGCAGGCTTTCTCAATACCCGTTCGATCCCTGGGGAGGAAACCTCCAAATAGTAGAAATCCTCGATCGGGTCCGCTTCGTCGATAACCGGCGTGATCGCCTTGGAAACCTTTTCACAATCGTCGATCCCGATGCCTTCGTCGGAATCGATGGTAATGCGAAGATACCACTCTGCGCCCTCTTTTACATATTCTACGTCCCAAATCCGATAGCCGAGTGCCGCAACACACGGAGCAATCAACGTCTCGACCCGTTCTGCGATTCCCATTCCCTTTGCCATAGGACCCTCCCATCATAGTTTTGTCGCTTTACAAACAGTTGAGAGTGGGCAAGAACCCACTCTCAACTCTACTGTTTCATCCTTTTCTTTTAAAGTCTATCACAAAATATAAGAAAAAGCAATAGGTTTTGAAAAATCTTTTTTCTTTTTTCACCAAGTTTTTCTCTTATCATATAATAAAAACAGAAAAGTATAATCCGAAAGGAATGAGCATAGTGAAAATCGTAGTATTCAAATCGCCGAAATTCCTCTCGCCGCTTCTCAGGAAAATGTTTCGGATCAAAAAACAGGCACGGTAGCCTATAAAAATGTCCTGTACTTCGGCACAGGACATTTTTATAGGAAAAGCTGAGCGATCAAAACACCGGAACGACCGCCTCCCCATAGGTATCGACAATATAATCTCTTACTTCATCGCTGCTGAGTGCCTCCACAAGTGCTTGGATCTTGTCAAGGTTCTCATTGCCCTCTTTCACCACCAGAACGTTGATATACGTTTCAGCGGCATCGGATTCCGCACTTTCATAGACAAGTGCCTCACCAAGCTCGTTGGTCAGCGCGTAGTTCCCGTTGATGACAGCGATATCGACGTCGGGAAGCGATACGGGGATCTGTTCAGCGACAAGCTCCTTGATCTCATAGCCGTGCGGATTGCTCTCGATATCCAGCACCGTAGCGTTCAGTCCCGCGCCCTCCTTCAGCGTGATAAGGCCGTTTGCCTCCAGAAGCAGGAGCGCTCTCGCTTCGTTGCTCGTATCATTCGGGATCGCAATGGTCGCGCCGTCCGGCAGCTCCGCAAGGGACGAAGTTTTTCCGGCATAGATGCCAAGCGGCTCATAATGGACGTCCAGCACGGAGACCAGATGCGTTCCGTTCTCGCTGTTAAAGCTGTCCAGATACGGCTGATGCTGAAAATAATTCGCATCCAGCTCTCCGCTTTCGACCGAATTGTTCGGAATGATATAGTCGTTGAACTCTACGATCTCCAGCGTATAGCCCTGTTCGGCAAGGATATCCTTAGCGACCGCAAGGATCTCAGCATGAGGCGAAGGCGATGCGCCGACGCGGATGGTTTTGTCGTCAGTTTTTCCGCAGGAGGCAAATGCCAGAGCGGAAAATACAAGCGCCAAAGCAAGCAGGGTTGAGAGGATTTTTTTCATAAATGGATCTCCTTTTTATATAAAAATTTTATTTGACTCGTTTATCGGCCTTCTTTGCAATAAGCATGCCGACCTCCTGAAAAATCTGCACCACGATGACAAGCAGGATGACTGTCACCAGAAGCACATCTTCATCTCTGCGGATATAACCATAGTTATACGCAAGCGCACCGAGACCGCCGCCGCCTACGGTCCCCGCCAAAGCGGAATATCCGAGGATCGTCGTAATGGCGATCGCGCTGCCCACGAGCAGCGAGGGCTTCGCCTCCGGAATCAGAACCTTGTAAATCAGCTGGAAAGAGGAGGCCCCCATAGACTGCGCTGCTTCAATGATCCCAAGGTCCACCTCCTTGAGCGAGGATTCCACCATGCGCGCGATAAAAGGCGCCGCCGCAATCACGAGCGGGACAATAACCGCCGTGGAACCGATCGTGGTTCCGACGATCGCTCGGGTGATCGGCATGACCCAGACCAGAAGAATGATAAAAGGTACGCTTCTGAGAAAATTGACGATGAAGCCGATTACCCGGTTCAGCCACAAAATCGGATGCGTGCCTCCCTTATCCGTTACATAGAGAATGACGCCGAGCGGCAAGCCAATCACATATGCAAAAATAGTAGACACCACTGTCATATAAACGGTTTCAAGAATACCGACCAGTATCGCATTCAGCATTCTCCGGCACCTCCTCTTTAAAGAATATGCTCCGGTCTTTCAGATAAGCCTCAATCCTTGCGGCGGAAACCTCATCCTCCGGAAGCTGGATGACCATCTGTCCATAGGTTTTTCCATCCACGTTTTTCGTATTGGCGGCAAGGATATTAACCGCGGCCCGACAGTCCAGCGTCATCTGAGAAATAATCGGCTCAAAAGCGGATGTCCCGTCAAACACAAGCCGAAGGGAGCGCTTCCCTGCCTTGGAGATATTCGGCGCATCATCCCCCTGCGGAAAAATCAGCTGCTTTGCGATTTTCGACTGAGGACGAATGAAAATGTCCTTTACCTCTCCCATCTCGACGATATGGCTTTCATCGATTACCGCCACACGGTTGCATATGGTCTCGATGACCTTCATTTCATGCGTTATCATCACCACCGTGATGCCAAGCGCTTTGTTGATATGCTTTAAAAGCTCCAGGATCTGCCTTGTCGTATTCGGGTCCAGAGCGCTCGTCGCCTCGTCGCAAAGGAGAACGCTCGGACTGGTAGACAGCGCCCGGGCAATCGCAATCCGCTGCTTCTGTCCGCCCGACATCTGCGACGGATAGGCATCCGCCCGATCGGAAAGCCCGACCAGCTCCAGAAGCTCATTCGCCCGTTTTTTCGCATCCGCTCTGGGTACGCCGGCGATTTCCATCGGGAAGCAGATGTTTTGCAGGGCATTTCTTTGAGACAGCAGATTAAAGCCCTGAAAGATCATTCCCATCGACTGCCTGGCAAGCAGAAGCTCGCGCGGCTTCAGCTCGGCAAGATCCCGACCCTGAAAGAGGACGCGGCCCGAGGTCGGCCGTTCCAGAAAATTGATGCACCGGACAAGCGTGCTCTTTCCCGCACCGGAAAGCCCGATGATACCAAAGATCTCGCCGCGCCGGATGGAAAGATTTACACCGTCCAGCGCCACAATGGTCCCGCTTTTGCCTGTAAAGGTTTTGTTCAGCTCTTCTACTCGAATGATTTCATCACTCAAACAAGGCACCTCCTTCGCTTTTCCTATGACAAAAAGTAAGGCAGGACTACCAAAATGGTTTCCTGCCTCAAAAAATCTCAAGATTCGGTTCCCGAAATCCGTTATACCGTTTCTCTGCCGGAAAGCAAATTGGAGTTTTCTGCATGACAAATCCTGTCCATGTCCATCTGGGACATGCACATCATCATATCCATCATCATGAATACGCTTGCCATCTTGGTTCTCCAATTTTTACAAATTTCCTCATGGGATTGTCAGTATTATAGCATCCGTCCACATCGCTGTCAAGATTTTTTCAAAATTTTTTCAAATTTTATGCAATATTTCTCAGGATACAACGTTGTATTATGAATTTTTATACAAATTTTACAATCAAGAGTCTCGGAACATTTCTGTAGAAAGATACCGTTCTCCGGAATCCGGCAGCAATGCGACGATCCATTTGCCGGCGTTTTCCGGCCTTTTGGCGAGCGCTATCGCGGCAAAAGCCGCGGCGCCGGAGGAAATTCCGACAAGGATCCCCTCTTTCTGCGCGATTTCACGCCCGCACCGCATCGCGTCCGCATCCTCCACGCAAAGGATTTCATCGTATATCTCCCTGTCAAGGATTTCCGGAACAAAGTTCGCGCCGATCCCCTGGAGCTTGTGCGGCCCGGCATGGCCCTTCGACAGAAGCGGCGAGGATGCGGGCTCCACGGCGACGACCTTCACCTGCGGCTTTTGCGATTTTAAATACCGGCCAACACCGGTCACGGTCCCGCCGGTGCCGACGCCTGCGACAAAAATATCGACCCGCCCCTCTGTATCCTCATAGATTTCCGGTCCCGTCGTCTTTTCATGCGCCGCGGGATTGGCCGGATTGACAAACTGTCCGGCGATCCATCCTCCGGGGAGCTCCGCGGCGAGCGCCTGCGCGCGGTCCACGGCTCCCTGCATTCCGAGCGCCCCCGGCGTCAACACCACCTCGGCGCCATATGCCCGCATGAGCGCGATCCGTTCCGGGCTCATGCTGTCCGGCATCACAATGACGGCACGCATCCCGCGGGAAGCGGCGAGCGCGGCAAGCCCGATTCCGGTGTTCCCGCTCGTAGGCTCTATGATTACAGAATCCCCCGTAATCGTTCCCGCATGTTCGGCGCTCTCTAACATTTCCAGCGCCACGCGGTCCTTGACACTCCCCGCCGGATTGAAGCACTCCATCTTGCCGAAAAGCCTTGCCGGAAGCTGATAGGCTTTTTCTAAGCCGACAAGTTCGAGAAGCGGTGTGCGCCCAATAAGATCGGATACGGACTGATAAATTTTCATGATCACATGCCTTCTTTCTCAGGATTTGAATTGATATATGGTAAAAAACAAGATCTGCCATTTTTTCAAGCAAGTGCAGACCAGACACGGCGCTTCCCTTTCCCCATGCCATCCTTTTGGAAAAGCTTTCTCTTCCGGTTCAAGCCGGAGACAGCCTTCTTAGAGCCGCGACGGCTCGCGGCAGCACATCCAAAATATGGTCGATCTCCACCTCCGTGTTGTATTCGTCAAGCGACAGGCGCAGAGAGCCGCGCGCCTCTGTGTCCGAAAAGCCCATCGCTCGAAGCACATGGCTGGACTTTTGCAGCTCGGCCGTGCAGGCGGAACCAGAGGACGCGCAGATCCCCTGCGCGTCGAGCATCAGCAGAAGCGCTTCGCTCTCGATTCCCTCAAAGCATACGCTGACAGTTCCGGGCAGTCTGCGCAGCCGATCCCCGCAGAGCACGCTCCGCGGCACAGAAGCCAATCCCTCTATCAGCTTATCCCGAAGCGAACGGACATACGCCGCATTCGCTTCCATATGGAGACAAGCTTCCGACAATGCCTCTGCCATTCCGACAACGCCGGGAACATTTTCTGTCCCTGCACGCCGTCCCGCCTCCTGCGCACCGCCCTCTATGAGCGATGCCGCGGGAATCCCTTCCCTTATATAGAAGGCTCCCACACCCTTCGGACCATGGAATTTATGGGCGGAAAGGGACAGCATATCGATGTTCTGCGCCTTCACATCAATGGGGAGATGCCCCGCCGCCGCAACAGCATCGGTGTGAAACAGAACGCCGGCCTCCCGGCATACCGCTCCAATCTCCGAAACCGGCATCACCGTTCCGGTCTCATTGTTTGCATACATGATCGAAGCTGCCGCCGTATCCGGACGAATCGCCGCCCGAACCGCCTCCGCTGTGACGATCCCGCTCTTATCCACGGGAAGGAGCGTCACCGAAAATCCATACCGTTCCAGCTTTTTCAGCGTATGCAGAACAGCATGGTGCTCGATGGCGGAGGAAATAAAATGTCTTTTTCCCTGCCGTCTCCCCCATTCGGCGGCGGTGATAAGCGCCTGACAATCCGATTCGCTGCCGCCGGAGGTAAACACAAGCTCCAAAGGGGAGGCGCCAATGCACGCCGCCGCCTTTTCCCTTGCCTGCGCAAGCGCCGCCCTTGCCTCCCGTCCCGCCGTGTGGAGACTCGACGGATTCCCGTACCGGACGTCATAATACGGAAGCATCGCCTTCTTCGCCGCGTCGGAAAGTCTTGTCGTCGCGGCGTTGTCCGCATAAATCATTCCCATCCTCCTTTTCAATCGAATTTTCAGACAGCATGCCAGCGCTTCTCTCAGGATGGCGTATTTCGTAAGATTTCCGCAAGGGTTATGCTGTCGATATACCGGTTGACCACCGCGTAAAGCCCCTTCCAGTATTTACAGATCCGGCACTTGTTCGATCGTGTGCAGTAAGCTTCCTCCACACAGGAGACAGGTACAAGGCTCCCCTCTGCCGCGCGAAGAATATCGCCGAAGGTATATTCCTCCGGCTTTTTTGTAAGCCGGTATCCGCCCGCGCTTCCCCGGGAGCTTTCTACATAGCCGCATTTCAAAAGAAGAGAGATGATCTGCTCCAGGTATTTTACGGAGATCTCCTGCCGTTTTGAAATCTCCTTCAACGAAACGAAGCCGCCCGCGCTTCCGTTTTCCGCGAGATCCAGCATCACGCGCATCGCGTAACGCCCTTTTGTCGAAATTTTCATAGCGTCCTCCGTCCTTTTTTGCTATTTTACCATAGGAAAAGTAGGAAATCAACCATGTCCGGAAAAATCCAAAAAATTATTTTTAAAAACCTCTTGACAAAAAGCTCGCCTTCTTTTATAATGAAGCATAATCCAAACCGTTGAGAAAGAAGAGTAACGTCCCCTTCTCCTTCCAAGAGAGCCGCAGGCGGTGGGATTGCGGCAGGTATAAGGACGCGAATGGGCTTTTGAGGGCGGACCGAACGCCAACCGCAAGTAGGCTCCGACGGAGTGCGCTTCCGTTATCCTGCGCGCCGCATATCATGGGTATGCGAACAGAGCGAACACCAAGTTCATTTGGGTGGTACCGCGGATTTCTCTCTTTTGAAATTCGTCCCAAGCATCGATTCGATGCTTGGGCTTTTTTATTTTCTCGATTCAATTCAAATTCCAACGAAAGAAGGTCTCTTCCATGAAAAAAATCATTTCCCTGCTGCTTTCGGCAGCCCTTTTGCTCACTGCTCTTTCCGCTCTTTCCTCGTGCGGCAGCGAAAAGCCTGTCATCGGCATCATCCAGTTCGGTTCGCACGGCTCGCTCAACAACTGCTACGACGGCGTTATGGCTGGCCTTGAGGAAAGCGGCATCGATCTGGATGCCTATACCGTCGAATACCTCAACAGCAATTTTGACGCCAGCGTCTCACAGTCACAGGCCAATACGTTCGTCAATAAGCAGGCGGCCGTCATCATTGCTATCGCGACGCCCTCCGCTGTTGCTGCGGCGAACGCGGCGGACGGCAAAGTCCCCGTCGTTTACTGCGCCGTGACCGACAGCACGACAATGGAAAATTATGAAAATCTCACCGGCTCCTCCGATATCCCGAATTTTGAAAAGCAGCTCGAGGTCGTTACAGCCTTCATGGGCAAAACCGACCTTACCATCGGTGTCCTATATTCCACAGAAGAATCCAGCTCTCCGTTCCAGGTAGAGCAGCTCAAAAAGGCGGCGGAAGCCTATGCGGGCATGCAGATTCTCGACAGCGCGGTATCGGACATCACTACCATCGACACCAAGACCAATGAGCTTATCGACCGCGGCGTTGACTGCTTTGTCAATCTGCTCGACAATACCATCGTCGGCAAACTGGAAACCAACATTCTTCCCATCACAAACGATCATAAAATCCCGGTATTCGGCTCGGAGATCGAACAGGTGAAGGTTGGCTGCGCTGCAAGCGCCTCCATCGATTACATCGATGTCGGCCGTGCCGCAGGCAAAGCCGCCGCGGAAATTCTGGGCGGCAAGAGCGCCTCGGAGATCCCGGTCTCCGTCATCACCGAACCTGCCAACTACTACAACAGCGAGGTATGCGAGCTGCTCGGACTCACCGTGCCCGATACCATCGACGCGACGGACGTCGCAGAATGATCCGAAACGGGATATCTGCCGTTCCAATTTGCCTTATTAGATTTTGAAAGGATTTTTCCATGCTTTTTCTCGGTACCACCATCGACGGTCTGCAAATGGGACTTTGCTTTGCCGTTCTCGCCCTTGGCGTCTATATTTCCTATTCCATTCTGGATTTTCCAGACCTTTCCGTCGACGGGACCTTTCCGCTCGGCGGTGTATGTTGCACCATTTTCATGCTGCGGCTCGGGCTGCCGCCGCTGCTCGCTGTCTTTCTCTCCTTTTTTGTCGGCATGCTCGCGGGAACGGTCACGGGACTGCTCCATGTCCGCTTTCGGATCTCGAAGCTGCTCTCCGGCATCATCGTCATGACAGCGCTTCTTTCCGTCAATCTCGCTCTGACAAAGCTTTTGACGCAGAACGGCTATACCACGACGATTTTTTCCTATCGCAGCGAAAGCCTTGAAGGGCTGTTCGACAATACCTTTCTTGAAAGGTGGCTTGGAGAAGGCACAAAGGATTACGCCATTCTTATCATTCTCATTCTCATCGTAGTCGTGCTGAAAATAATTGTCGATCTTTTCCTGAAAACCAAAATGGGATACCTGCTTCGCGCGACAGGAGACAACGAAAAGCTCGTCGTCTCCCTCGGACGCGATGCCGGGACGTACAAGATCCTCGGGATTGCCATTGCCAACGGATTTACCGCCGTATCCGGCGCGCTCTACGCGCAGCTCTATACGCAGTACGACAACACCTCCGGCAGCGGGAAGGTCGTACAGGCGCTAGCCTCCGTCATCATCGGGCTTGCCGTATTCTCCGGACTTCGCTTTATGAAGGGGACCACCTCGGTCATTTTCGGATCCGTTTTTTATTCCCTGTGTCTCAATTACCTTGTGCTCGTGGACAGCGACGGGATCTATCTAAAGCTCTGGAATGCCGTCATGTTCATGCTGATCCTCATCTTCAACGGAAAAATTTCCGCGTTTCTCAGCCGGCGTTCCCGTGCGGAAAAGAAGGGAGGGCTGCCTCATGCTTGAGCTCCGCGGCATTACCAAAATCTATAATCCCGGCGAAATCACGGAAATGACGCTTTTCCGCGATTTCGGTCTTATCGTCGCCGATGGAGAATTTGTTTCCGTTGTCGGCTCCAACGGCAGCGGAAAAACCTCCATGCTGAACATCATCTGCGGTTCCATCCCCGTAGAAAAGGGTCAGATTCTCATCGGAGGAAAGGATATCACCAAAGTTCCCGAATACAAGCGCTACGCAAGCATCGGGCGAGTCTATCAGAACCCGGCGCTGGGGACCTGCCCGACGCTCACTATTCTGGAGAATCTGTCGCTCGCCGACAACAAGGGCAGGTCATACGGCCTTGCCAGAGGCGTCGACAAGGCAAGGATCGATGCTTATCGGGAACAGCTTGCCGTTCTGGGGCTGGGACTGGAAGACAAGCTTCACGTCAAGGCAGGCGCTCTCTCCGGCGGGCAACGGCAGGCGGTAGCGCTGCTGATGTCCACGATGACGCCTATCGATTTTCTGATCCTTGACGAGCATACCGCCGCTCTCGACCCGAAAACGGCGGAAATCATCATGGCCCTGACCGACAGGATCGTCCGCGAAAAGCACATTACCGCGATCATGGTAACGCACAACCTTCGCTATGCCGTCGAATACGGAACCCGTCTTTTGATGATGCACAAGGGGCAGATCGTCCTCGACCGCTCCGGCAAGAGGAAAGAGGAAACGACCGTTTCCGATCTGCTGGGACTGTTCAATGAAATCAGCGTCGAATGCGGCAACTGATTCCGCAGACGGATCACAAATCCGGCAAAACGCGGTAACGACCCGAAATTTTTGATTTTCTAAAAAAGGGAGCCGGCAAGCAAAAGCTTGCCGGCTCCCTTTTGATGGAATTTGAAAAAGTCGGGGGCGGGACGGTCCTCTTCCTTCTTTTCCGAAGCGAAAGGATGAGTCCGACAGCGACGACCTATTCCGGTTTCATAATTCCGTTTACTATATACTTACCTTCGTCATTTGGAATAAAATAAACAGCGCAGGCCGTTCCATCTGAAAGATCAAATTCATAAATAATCGCCCCTGAACCAATTTCTCTTTGCGGATGTCCAATCAGATTTACTACCTCGGTAAAGCTCATTCCTTCTTTTACCTTTGAAAATTCCTCCGATGTGGGCAAGTCTTTTTTATCCGGTTCCAGATAAGTATCCATATTCTCTTCATGATAAGGGATTACTTGTTCTTTGCAAGACGAGAATCCCAATATACAAAGAAAGCACAGAACAAAGAATGAAACAGAAAGTTTTGACATATCACGGCTCCTTCCGGGATATTCCCATTTTTTGATTGGTTTCGCATCTCATCCCATGTCCCAATCTACTGTTTTCCTATAGAGAAGATGCCTTTTTATTTTTGATCGATTATGGCAATATCATCAGAATTACAATGGAATCACTCTCATTTCAATTTTAATTTACTACAATAAACTATTTTTGTCAATATAATTTTTATAATAAAACAAATGATTATGAGAAAAATTGTAAAACATTTTCTTTTTCGACAAAAATCTCCGAACGCCTCCCCTGCCGGAGAAACGTTCGGAGATCGATTTATTTTATCGGTGCTATACGTGAGGCAAAGACCCGCAATCAGCGTTTTCCGCAGCCGCAGCCATCGTTGTCGCCGCTGTTCTTAATATCGCAAAGAGACGGCGGATAAAACTCGTTCACAGGGAATGCCATATGCTTGAACATCTTGCACGGATCGTCCGTCGAAGGAGATACGCATTCCTTTTCCGGAACCGTATATTCCGTACCGTGGACAAGATACTGCGCCGGACGCTCGATTCTCACGACCGAGAAGAAGCCGAGCGATACGGTGAGCACCTTTCCGGCCGGCTCGCAGCAGATTCTGCCGTTGATGCAGCTGCAAACGGATTCGGGAAGCTCAGAGGCCGAGAGGCAGGGATGGCAGCTGCGGCATTCGCAGGCCTCCACGATCTTGGTGTTGAGGACGATCGGATCCACGACCTCAAAGACAGCGATCGGCAGATTCGTTCCCGGCTGTTCCGCACAGGAGCAGCCGCAGAAATTCTGTGCGCCGGGCTCGCTCTTGAAAATGTTGACATTGCCCTCGCTGCCGTAAAGAATGACTTTTTTCTCTACGACCGCGATTCCTTCGACCTCCTGCGGTCTGCCGATGCAGGCGCATACTTCACATACGATTTTGATATACATGGTGATGCTGACCTGATAAAAACCGCGGTTAAACGGCACGGTATCGACCTGTATGTTCGCGCAGATGACCTTAGCGCTCTTGGTCCGAACGCTTCCGCTTCTCTCGATAAGATCGCTTCCGACGTCCGAAAGATAAACGACGACATCCTCATAGCAGTCCTTATCACGGCAGCTATCAAGAATTCTATTGGTGTCTATATATACCGAATCGCGACCCGATCCGCCGCAGATCGGCGAGGTATTTCTGATATCTGGCATAAAATTTTCCCTCCGATATAATCAAATTGATTTGTTGGAGAAAGGCTTTTGTTTCAAACTTCCTCCTCGCTATATGTTATGTCAGGGAAAAATAAATGTGAGATTTTTTCTCACCGCAGGACGGCTCCTGCATGCGAAAGCGGCAAATTTCCTTCTCCTTAAATAACACCTCTTAAAAAGGATACGTCCCCTCCTTCTGTCGGCAACGCTATGAAAGAAAAACACCGTATGATGTTGCCGTCATAAAATAAGGCACGGGTTATATTATAATTTATGGTAAATACTGTATTTCATAATGGGGAGGAAAAACAGTGTATATTTACCACCGTATACGGGACCTTAGGGAGGATCACGATAAAACACAGCGTGAGATCGCAAAATACCTCAACATGCAGCTTACCGTATATCAGCGATACGAAAGAGGCGAACGAGAAATCTCTTTATGGGCGGCAATCAAGCTGGCCGAATATTATCAAGTTTCGCTGGATTATCTGGTAAGCATGACAGATTGTCAAAAGCAATGCCGCAGCTGCGACATCGAGTTGTGTGTAAAAAAGTAAGACAAAGGCGGAAGCTATCTCAAAAGAGATAGCTTCCGCCTTCCTTTTGAAAACGACGGCAGCCAGCCTGTGCCGGCCATCCGGCATTTTCCCATCAAAGATATTGTTTGATATCGTCAGGGAGCATATCCTCCGTAACAGACGAGGTCATGACGATATTGACATTCCACTTTTCAGCAAACGCAGCCGCTTCCTTCACAAAGGTTTCAAAGGATTTCATGTCCTGCTGGCACATTTTGATTGCAGAGTCGATAAAGATATGCGTAATATCGCTGTTGGACGCATAAATGCCCGCTACAAATCCATAAAGCGCCTGTGCGTCATCGATCCCGTATTCATCGACGTCAATCAGTCTTGCCTGATATTTGATGTCATAACGAAGCTTATCGCCCTTTTCAAGGCATACCACCGCACCGTCTGTTGCATCGACCGAAGCATTTACCATACCGATAAGAGTTTTTGTTTTCCCTGTGCCTTTCAGCCCAATAATCAGTTTAACCACAATAAAACCTCTTTCTTGACGGAATGAATTTGTTCGGCGCCGCTACTCGTCATCCCGGCACCGTTCTTTAATTATATGATACACGATATTCTAAAATTTTTCAAGCATTTTCGGGGATAATTTACCCGCTCTTATCAATTTTATATAAATTTGCCAAATGGACATCTTCAAAATTGTGATTATTGCTGTTATTTGCCATCAGACGGCATTACCACACGCTTGATATTTTTTTCGAGCTTCTCCCGCGGTACCGTGACATCCCGTCCGCAGCCAAGGCAAAGGATGCGGATATCGGAACCGACGCGCAGCACCCTCATTCGGTTTGTCCCGCAGGGATGCGGCTTTTTCATTTCCAGAACATCCCCAACCTCAAATTTTTTGATCGTCATAACTTCTCCTCTCAAGCCTATACGGAGGCGAACTGCGACCGGTAAAGCTCCGCATAGATCCCGTTTTTCTCAAGCAGCGCGGCATGACTTCCCCGTTCCCGGATGCCCTCGTCGGTTATTACGATGATCTCATCCGCATTCTTGACAGTGGAAAGCCTGTGTGCAACGACGATCGTTGTACGCCCCCGGCAAAGCAGATCCAGCGACTTTTGAATCAGGACCTCCGTCGCATTGTCAAGCGCGCTCGTCGCCTCATCCAAAATCAGGATCGCAGGATCCTTTAAGAAAACGCGCGCAATGGAGATCCGCTGCTTCTGCCCGCCGGACAGCTTGACGCCGCGTTCTCCTACAAACGTATCGTAGCCGTCCGGCAGCGATACGATAAAGTCATGGATATTGGCAAGCCTTGCCGCGTTCTCCACCTCCTCGCGGGAAGCGGTTTCCCTGCCGTACGCGATATTTTCATATATGGTTCCCGTGAAAAGGAACACGTCCTGCGTCACGATGCCGATATTTCGGCGCAGGGAGGAGCGGGTCACACCGGTAATGTCCTGGCCATCGATGAGGATCCGTCCGCCCGCAAGGTCATAAAACCTCGGCAGAATATGACACATCGTGGTTTTTCCAGCGCCGGAAGGTCCCACCAGCGCCACGGTTTCCCCCGGCTCGATGGCAAGATTGATATCCGAAAGGATCTGCTTTTCCCCTTCCTCGTATGAAAAGCTCACATGTTCAAACTCGATTTTTCCCTTGACGGATTCCAGCGCACGCGCGTCCGGCGCATCCTGCTCGACAGGCGTGTCGACAAGCTCGCAGAAGCGGACAAAGCCGCTCATGCCGTCCTGAAGCTGTTCGACAAAGTTGATGAGATTGCGGATCGGCGTCATGAAAATGTTGACGAAGATGATAAACGACGCAAAGTCTGCAAAACTAATCGCGCCGTAATAAGTGAACAGTCCGCCCGCCACCAGAATGACGACGTTCAGAAAATCGACGATAAAGCCGTTCCCGCCGAAAAATTCCGCCATCGCGCGGTACGCCTTGGATTTTGCAAGGACAAATCTGCGGTTGCTGGATTCAAATTTTTCCGTTTCATAGGCGGCATTGTCGAACGCCTTGGAAACGCGGATGCCGGCAATGCTGTTTTCCAGCGTCGCATTGACCTCGGCGACCTCTACACGGGATTCCGTGAATGCTCTGCTCATTTTCAGTCGCTTTCTGGCGGCAAAAATCACAAGGAACGGAATGCAGGCAAAAATGATCAGCGTCAGCGGCAGGTGGATGGTCGCCATCAGAATAAAAGAGCCGACAAGCAAAAACACGGAAACGATCAGGTCCTCCGGCCCATGATGCGCGAGCTCCGCGATCTCCTGCAGATCGTTGACGATCCGCGACATGATAGAGCCTGTCTTGTTGTTGTCGAAATAGGAAAACGGCAGCTTCTCGATATGTTCAAAGGCCTCTTTTCTCATATCCGCCTGCATGCGGACGCCGACGACATGTCCGTAATACTGAATAAAATACTTAAAGGCCATTTTCACAAGGTAAATCACAAGCAAAAGAACGCCCCATACAATCAAGACACGCAGCTTTTTGTTCGGGATATAGTCGTTCAGCATCGATCTTGTGATCATCGGATAAAAAAGATCGCAGATCGAAAGCAGGAACGAACAAAGCATATCGAGCGCAAAAAGCTTTCGATGGGGTTTATAATACCGAAGGAATCGTTTTAACATCACTCTACCTGTCCTTTTTATTTGTTCATTTTTTCCGCAAGCGCACGGCCGGCGCTCGCACATTCATAAGCGCATTTATAGTCGCCTTCCCTGCTGCTGCAGGACTCAAGATCGTGCAATGCGTAATATTTCATCACAGCGTAACGCTTTTCGCCGTCCCGGGCCACCAGCTCCTTGAGCGATTGCGCCGCCGTTCTATAATTTCCCTTTTGCATATCCGCCCGCGCCTTTAAATGGTCCGCATACATCGGAAAGGCTGTTCCGTATTCAAACGTCTCCCGCTCTCCGGCGACCGCCTGAATATAAGAAAGATCCGCAAGGACGCCAAGCTCGGCTGCGGTATCCCGCTCGGTCCTTGGATAAGGCGTCTTTTCCCCCGCACGGATCCATGCGACCGCGTCAAGGTACTGCGCGGCCGTGTCCGAAAGAGCCGGATTTCCGTATAAGCTTTTTTGGGAATGCGTCAACGCTTCCTCAAAGTAGGAGCGGGCGCTTTTCAAATACCCCGCGCGATATTTTTCGATCCCGCAGGAAAGACTGGCCCACGCATAGAGCATCTCCGTCTCATCGTCAAAAATGCTGAGTTCCCTCAGCTTTCCCAAGCATTTTTCATATTCCTTTGCCGCGTAAAGCTTTTTGATTTTATCGAGCGCACCGATTTTTCGGTAATCGTCGAGCGTACCGGCATCCGAAAAAAAATATGACGCCGGCACGTCCAGACGTTTTGCAAGCTCTAAGACCGTTGGCACGGAAGGCATGGCAACTCCATTCTCGATTTGGCTGAGCATATTGCGCGTTATAAAGCTGCCTGCAAGCTCTGCCTGCGTCATTTTTTTCTGTATGCGAAGCGCTCTTATTTTTTCTCCGATCATTTTTTGCAATCATCGCTCCTCTTTTCCGCAAGTAAAAATCATTTACGATCCGGATTATTATAACGCAGACCGCCGCCTTTGTCAAGCGGTATCCTGCATTTGGCCGTTTTCTCGTGTCAGCGCCATTCGTACGGACAAAACAAAAAAGCTGTCCCGCAATTCTGTGCGGGACAGCTTTCAATCAGCGTTCAAGCAAAACGATACCCCATGTCGATCGCCTTCAGATTCAAATCAAAAAGATCCATATGCTTGGCGGAAACTACCTTTTTGAGCGCGGCCTCGGTATTTTCGTATCCCATCTCCGGACACTCGCGCAGCAGCTTGCCCACCAAGATCATATTGGCAAGCGTGGGAAAACCCGCTTCCTGCGCCATTCGGGTCGCCGGTATGTAAAATACGCTGACGTCCTCTCGAACGGCTTTTCGTTCGATCAGGGAGCTGTCGACAAGAATCAGTCCTCCCTTGACCGTGTCGTTTTCATATTTATCGAAGGAAGGCAGATTCATCGCCACAAGCACATCCGGTTCCGTGACAATCGGAGAGCCGACCGGCGTGTCACTGACAATAACGCTGCAATTTGCCGTTCCGCCGCGCATCTCCGGCCCATAGGACGGCAGCCAGCTGATCTGCTTTTCCTCCAGCATCCCTTTATAAGCAAGGAATTTCCCGGCGAACAGAACGCCCTGTCCGCCGAAGCCGGCGATCAAAATCTGTGTCGTGCTCATCTTGCCGCGCCCTCCTTTCCGTAAACAAATCCGGCGCTGCGGTCCTTATATACGCCGAGCGGATAATACGGGATCATTTTTTCCTCTACCCATTCCAGCGCCTTCTGCGGCGTGAGCCCCCAGTTGGTAGGACAGGAGGAGATCACCTCTATCAAGGAAAATCCCTTTTTGTTGATCTGATTTTCAAACGCCTTTTTGATCGCGCGTCCAGCGTTCTTGACGTTTTTCACGTTATTGACGGCGACGCGCTCGATGTATTCGGCGCCGTCCACCTGAGAGAGCATCTCGCACACGCGCACAGGAAATCCGCAGACCGACGTATCGCGTCCGTAAGGAGATGTTTGTGTGACCTGACCGGGAAGCGAGGTCGGCGCCATCTGTCCGCCCGTCATCCCGTAGATTGCATTGTTGACAAAAACAATGGTGATGTTCTCGTTTCTCGCAGCGGCATGCACGGTTTCCGCCATGCCAATGGAGGCAAGGTCACCGTCGCCCTGATAGGTAAAAATGATATTCTCCGGCTCCGCGCGCTTGAGTCCCGTCGCGACCGCCGGCGCACGTCCATGCGCGGCTTCGACCATATCACAGGAAAAGTAGTTGTAGGCGAACACCGCGCAGCCGACCGGTGCTACGCCGACGGTGATCCCCTCGATGCCGAGCGAATCGATCGCTTCGGCGACCAGCCTGTGGATGATCCCGTGCGTGCAGCCCGGACAATAATGCAGCGGCGCGTCGGTCAGCGCCTTCGGTTTTTCAAATACGATCATGTTCTGTCGCCTCCCATCGCTTCTTCGATCTTTGCGAGCACCGATTCCGGCGAAGGAATCATGCCGCCCACCCGGTTGCAGAGGAGCACCGGCCTTTTGCATCTTGTTGCAAGCTCGACGTCCTCGATCATCTGTCCCATGGAAAGCTCAACGCTGATAAACGCGCGTACCTTGTCCGCAGCCTTGGCAAGCGGCGCTTTCGGGAACGGCCAGAGCGTGATAGGACGGATCATCCCCGCGCGTATACCCTTGGCCCGCGCCATGCGGATCGCATTCTGCGACACGCGCGCGGAAATGCCGAACGCGACGATGCAGACCTCTGCGTCCTCCATCATGAATTCCTCGTACATCACCTCGTTCTCTTCAATGAGGCGATATCTTTCATAACGGGAGAAATTCCATTCCTCCAGCTCCTTGGGAACAAGGGAAAGTGAGGTAATGATGTTATGCTTCCGCTTCCCCCGCGTGCCTGTCAGCGCCCACGGCTTGTCATAGGTCTTGACTTCGATATGTTCAAAGGACACCGGCTCCATCATCTGCCCCATGGTTCCGTCGGCAAGAATCATAGACGTCATGCGGTATTTGTCCGCAAGATCGAACCCCTTTACCGTCAGGCTCGCCATCTCCTGCACGGACGCAGGCGCCAGCACGATCATATGATAGTCGCCGTGTCCTCCGCCCTTGGTCGCCTGAAAATAATCGGACTGCCCAGGCTGGATGCTTCCAAGACCCGGACCGCCGCGCTGTACGTTGACAACAAGAGAGGGCAGATCGCTTCCTGCGATGTAGGACAGTCCCTCGGATTTGAGCGATATGCCGGGACTCGACGAGGACGTCATGACGCGGTATCCCGCCGACGCGGTCCCATACACCATGTTGATGGCGGCAATCTCGCTTTCCGCCTGAAGGAACACGCCTCCTATCTTTGGCATGCGCTTCGCCATATAGGCGGCGATCTCCGTCTGAGGCGTGATCGGATATCCGTAATAATGGCGGCACCCGGCGGCGATTGCCGCCTCGGCGATCGCCTCATTCCCTTTCATCAAAACTTTTTCTGCCATACTTAACCTCCATAGCCTCCGGCATGAACCGGAAAGCGGTATATTTTATTTTTCGACCGTAATGATGCAGTCCGGACACATCGTCGCGCAGAAAGCGCATCCGATACAGAGACTTTCGTCGATTACCTCGACCGGATTGTGTCCTTTTTTGTTGATCTTGCCCTTTGCCAGCGCAAGGATTTTTTTCGGACAGGCGTCCACGCACAGTCCGCAGCCCTTGCAGAGGTCCGTTTGAAACGTAAGCTTTGCCATCGGTTTTTGATCTCCTTCCTATCAGACATCCGTTTTTAAGCGGATGGAAATGATTCAAAATATTTTTTCTGAAGGTCCAGCGCAAATAAATGCCGCACGCTGTCCGCAAGCGCCGGAACGAGTCTCCGGCGCACCGTCGTCATTTTGACGGGAAGCCCGCACATGCCGGAAAGCCGCTCGATCTCCGGCGCCGTTTCCAGCACCGCCTCCGGCGTCGTTTCTTCTCCAAGGTTGGAGTTGTTGACAAGCGCGGTAAAACGGATGCCGCAGGCACATTCGATCTCCCGCATCACCTCGAGCGCCGCTCCCGCATCTCTTGTCAGCGGACGGTAAAAATTCGCGACGAACAGCATTTCATAACGATTTTCCTCGAGAATAGAAGGGGCATACCTTCCCAGCGCATATGCGCCCCTGTCGTCTCCGCCGATATCCAGCACCGCAAACCGGTCGGTATCCCGTACGACATCGTACATCTCCGCCGGCAGTGCCGGAAGATCGAGATTGGTATTCGCATAAACGGGACGAAGCAGCCGTATGCCGCGGGCGGCAAGCTCCGCCTCGCTGTCTGACGTGCGGAAATAGGGATTGACGATATCAAGGTCCGCAATCGTTACAGGATATCCCAGCGCTGCAAGGTATTCCGCATAATTTACCGCAATATTGGTTTTGCCGCTTCCATAGTGGCCGGCGAACAATGTCACGCGAGAAATATTCACGAAAAGCCCTCCTTGCGGGATCACAGCTGATTGCGGATAATCTTTCCGCTGATGGTTTTCGGCAGCTCATCACGGAACACGACGATGCGGGGATATTTATACGGCGCGGTCTTTTCCTTGACGTATTCCTGAATTTCTTTTTTCAGCGCTTCGGACGGCTCGGTTCCCTTCGTCAGGACGACGCTCGCCTTGACGACCTGTCCGCGGACCTCGTCCGGCGCCGCGGAAACGCCGCACTCCAGCACATACGGAAGCTCCATGATAACGCTCTCGATCTCAAATGGTCCGATGCGGTAGCCGGAGGATTTGATGACGTCGTCGCTGCGGCCGACGTACCAAAAAGAGCCCTCCTCATCCCGCCATGCGACGTCTCTCGTATGATAATAGCCGTCGTGCCAAACCTCCGCCGTTTTCTCCGGCTCGCCCCAATAGCCTTGGAACAGTCCGCACGGGAGATTGCCCTCTTCCGCGCGAATGCAGATCTCTCCCGTTTCGCCGTCCGCGACCGGTTTGCCGTCCGGTGACAGCAATTCGATCTGATAGGGCGGGACCGGCTTTCCCATTGCGCCGAGCTTGTGGGTCGTCCCCGTCAGATTGGCAATGGTAAGCGTGGTTTCCGTCTGGCCGAAGCCTTCCATGAGCTTGAGCCCCGTCGCCTTTTCAAACTGGAGGAATACTTCCGGATTGAGCGCCTCCCCTGCCGTCGTCGCCCGTTTGACCGAGCTGAAATCGTATTTGGAGATATCCTCCTTGATCATCATGCGGTACATGGTCGGAGGCGCACAGAACGTCGTGATATGATATTTCGCAAACAGCGGCAGGATATCGGCGGCATGGAAGCGGTCGAAATCATAGGTAAACACCGCGCCCTCGCAGAGCCACTGTCCGTAGAGCTTGCCCCAGAGCGCCTTTCCCCAGCCCGTATCGGAAATGGTAAAGTGCAGGCCGTCGGAATCCACCGAATGCCAGTATTTTGCCGTAGCGAAATGCGCTAAGGGATATGTATAGCTGTGCGCGGCGATTTTCGGATAGCCGGTCGTGCCGGAGGTAAAGAACATCAGCATCGTATCCGAGCCGCAGGGCGCGTCCTCGCCGCGTGCGAACTTTCCGGAAAACAGGCTGTAGCTGCTGTCAAAATCATGCCAGCCGTCGCGCGTACCGCCGACAAGAATTTTTGTTTTCAGCGTCGGGGACTCCCGCTCGGCAAGCTCGACCTGCTCCGCCACGTCGCCGTCCGCTGTACAAAGAATAGCGGAAATGCCGGCCGCGTTGAAGCGATACACAAAATCATGGTCCTTCAAAAGATTGGTAGCGGGGACCGCGATCGCGCCGAGCTTATGCAGGCCGAGGATCGCGAACCAGAACGCATAGTGGCGCTTGAGGACCAGCATCACACGGTCGCCTTTCCGGATGCCGAGCGATTTGAAATAATTCGCGCACTGGGAAGAAGCACGCTTCATGTCCGCAAAAGTAAAGCGCCTTTCGTTTTTGTCGCGGTCCAGATGGACCATCGCCGTTTTATCCGGATATTTGGCGGCGATCTCATCGACGATATCGAACGCGAAGTTGAAGTGCTCCTGATCCTTATAACGGATCTCAAGCGGCGTTCCGTTCTCGTCCTCGACGGTTTCGATGAATTTGCTGCAGACGAGCTTTTCTACGCGCCGGGCAGAGACCACACTGTCCCGGATCTCCCGTTCCGGCGTACTCTCGCCGGGAATGACGACGGCGCAGAAGCAGCAGTCCTGACCGTCTACGGCGATCATGCCGTGGGGGGTGGAGGAATCATAGAAGATGCTGTCCCCCTCGTTCAGGATCTCCGTATTGGAGCCGACCTGGACCTTGAGCTTTCCGGAAAGCACGATGTCAAATTCCTGGCCGGAATGCGTCGTCAAATGGATCGGCCGGTGCTGCAGCTCCTCCGAATACTCGTACCGTACCCAGTACGGCTCTGCCAGCTTTCCGCGGAACAGCGGCGCCAAGTTTTGGATGCTGATGCCGTCCTCCCTCGCCGTCTGCTGCCCTTCGCCTTTTCTTGTCACCATATAGGAAGAAAGCTTCGGGCTCTCCCCTTCCAGGATATCCGCGATGCTGATGCCGAAGGCGATCGCGCACTTATGGATAAAGGTAAAAGGAAAATCCAAAGCCCCCGCCTCATACTGACGGTATTCGGCGAGCGAGGTATCCGTTTTTTGCGCCATTTCCTCCTCAGAAAAGCCCGATACCCGCCGCATCTCCCGAATGCGCTCGGCAATTTCCAAAAGCTGCCCCGACATGGTCTGTGTTTTTGCGTCCATTTTGCTCAACCTTTCCCTCCGCGCGTCGGTCGCGGAGCTTAGATAAATAAAAATATAAGGTTCCGGACGGGCGCTATAAACAAAAAACACCCGTCTCAATCTCTTTGAGACGGGTGTAAATATACATCCGCGGTACCACTCAAATTGCGGCCATCTGACCGCCCCTCTCGGACTCCGACAAGTCCCATGCCTTGACGCAGCAATCACGGGAAGCGCTACTTCATCGCACGCGATTTTCACGATTCCAGCTCGGGAGCGATAGACCGCCTGAATCCTCCGCTGCCGGTTCTCACCTGCCACCGGCTCTCTGAAAGCATCGTATTCGGATCCTCTCCGTCACAGCTTTTGCTTGTTATTGATGACTATATCACAGTTCTGCCGGTTTGTCAAGCACTTTTTTAAAAATCTTCTTTTCCTTAAATAGGTAGAGCGGGAAGTCCTTTTTAATTTTCCATTTTGTATTCGACAAATATTAGAAAAAAGCGGCTGTCTGCCTTCCGAAATCCGAAGAACAATAAAATTCGCCATTTCTCTTGCCAAAAGAAAAAAAGCGTGCTATAATTTTTTCTTAAAATTCCGGTGTTTTCCCTATTATCAAAGTTATCAAAATCCGATGCCGGAAATTTTTGAAAAGGATGGCAAAGCGAAATGAAAATCATAGACGCTCACACGCATATTTTTCCCGATAAAATCGCAGAAAAGGTCTCCAAATCCATCGGAGGCTTTTACGACATGCGCTACTGCGCGCCGGCTTCCGTCACGAATCTGCTGGCAGACGGAAAAGCTGCCGGCATTTCCCATTTTCTCGTCTGCTCTGCCGCAGTCACGCCGGAGCAGACTGAAACGATCACGGATTTCATGGCGCAGGTCATTCGGAGCCACGACTGCATGACGGCACTTGCCTCCATCCATCCCGATTATCCGAATTTTGAAGAAGAGCTCGACCGCGCGATCTGCCTCGGACTTCGCGGCGTCAAGCTGCATCCCGATTTTCAGAAATTCGATATCGACGACGAAAAACGGTTTCCTCTTTACCGTGCGATCGCAAAGCGCGGACTCCCGATCCTCATGCACATGGGGGACGACCGGTATGAAGCGTCATCGCCCGCAAAGCTCGCCGCCGTCATGAGAAAAATCCCGGACCTTACCGTCATTGCAGCGCATTTCGGAGGCTACCGGCGCTGGAAAGAGGCGCATGACGTGCTGGAGCCGTCCGACAGGCTCTGGTTCGATACCTCGAGCTCCACGATGTTTATCTCCCGCGACTATGCCCTTTCCATGTTTGACAAATTCGGGATCGACCGTTTCTTTTTCGGAACGGACTTCCCGATCTGGAACGCCACAGGCGAGCTTGAACGGGTAAAAGCCTTCGGCCTTTCCGAAAAAGAATATGAAATGTACTTTGCCGGCAACTTTGAACGGCTCTTTGGACCAAAACAGTAAAATATGCAAGGACCCGCGGGGACCGAACGTTCGGTTTTCACGGTACCGATCCGCAGTTTTTCTTTTTTAAAATTTTTACATTCCGCTTGACAAACATCAAATTTTCTGATATAGTTGAAAATAGTATACAAAAACGCGACGATGGAATTATGTGCAGCTTTACGGCATCCAGAGAGCCTGCGGTCGGTGAGAGCAGGCGGCGGCGGAAGCAGGTACAGTCTCGTTCCGGAGCGGAGTCTCTGAAAAAACGAAAGTAGGAGGCTACGGGCGCACCCGTTACAGCTGCACCGATTTAAACGAGGATGAGTTCCTCGCCGAATCGGATCGAGAGACCGTTCTTTTGGACGGTAATCGGGGTGGTACCGCGAACAGATGAAATTTGTCGTCCCTGTGATTCTTCACAGGGGCGACTTTTTGATTTTTCTATCGGATGCACGGAGGTCAAAATGAAAAAAGTTACATTTACCGACATTACACTTTATGAAATGGGAAATTCCCTTTCCCTTAGAGAAAAGGTCGAGATCGCAAAGGTGCTCGACAGGATCGGACTCGACGCGATCCGACTGCCCGCCATCCGGGATTCAAAGCCGGACACCATGGCGGTGAAAACCATCGCCGCCGTCGTATCGGACAGTACGCTTTCCCTGCCGTCAGGCTATACGGCGTCGTCTGTCGACGAGGCATGGAACGCCATATGTACCGCCGAAAAGCCGGAGCTTTTTATCGCCGCGCCGACCTCTGCCGTAGGAATGGAATATCGATGCGGAAAAAAGCCGGAAGCTGTCCTTGAAATGATAGCCGAGCTCGTGAGTCAGGCGAAAAGCCACACAGATCATGTCGTTTTTGCCGCAGAAGATGCCACCAGAAGCGAATTTGCCTACCTTGCAAAGGCAATCGATACCGCCATTTCAGCAGGAGCCGCCAAAATCCTTGTATGCGACAGCGCCGGCACCATGATGCCGGAGGAATTGTCCGCCTTCGTCGAAAAGCTCATCGAAAAGGTTCCGGCACTCGCCGACATTCCGCTCGAAGTACAATGCTCCGATGAAATCACGCTCGCTGCCGCCTGCACCATCTCCGCGCTCCGCGCCGGCGCCGCGGGTGCCGCGGTCGCCGTCGGCGGCGCGGGCGCCGCGCCCGATCTGCACGATATCGCGGGGATCCTGCGCACGCGCGGGGAGGATATGGGGCTTTCCTGCGGCATCCGGATGACGGAGATCCATCGTGCGCTGCGCGCGCTTGGCTTGGTCGCAAAATTCGCAGACGCGCCCGCCGTCCGGATGCCGGCGCCTGACAGCGAAAACGACATTTCAGCCTTAGGCGAAGGGGACGATATCACAGCGGTTTCCGCCGCTGTCCGAAAGCTCGGATACGATCTTTCCGACGAGGACATGGAAAGGGTATATGAATCCGTCGTGAGCACGGCGTCAGGCAAAAGCGTCGGCGCCGTGGAGCTGGAGGCGATCATCGCCGCCGTCGCCCTCCAGGTCCCCGATACGTATCGGCTGCTCGGCTTCCTTGTCACCAACGGCAGCGGGATCTCCTCCACCGCTTATATCAAAATGGAAAAAAACGGCGAAATCCTTGAGGGGGTCTCCTCCGGCCATGGTCCGATCGACGCCGCCTTCCTCGCGGTGGACAAAATCATCGGCATCAAATATGAGCTGGACGATTTTCAGATCCGGTCCGTCACCGAGGGCAAGGAGGCAATGGGCGCGGCGCTCGTAAGACTCCGCCAGAACGGAAAGCTTTACTCTGGGAACGGGATTTCCACGGATATCATCGGTTCGAGCATCCGCGCATATGTGAACGCCCTCAACAAGATCGCATACGAAGAGAATATTTAAGCGCGGGAAAGGAGCTGCCATGAAATTTTCATTTTCCACCAAAGGATGGAATCTTCCCGAATGGGGGGATTATTTAGAGAAGGCCCGCGACTTGGGCTATGAGGGAATCGAGATCCACGACATCCACAATCCGACGTTTACCGGAAAAAACGCGGTATTCGATCAAAATATGGTGCGCGCCACCTATCGGAACCTGCAGGAAATGGGGCTTTCCGTCCCCTGCATCGACTCCGTATGCGATATCGGAGACCCCGCGGAATTTGATGTGACCGCGACGGAAATCGCCGCCTGTATCGAGACGGCGGCAAGTCTGAAAATTCCCTATGTGCGGATCCGCGCCTGCGGGACAGACGTACCAAAAACAGAGGATACCGTCTATCGGTATCTGAAAGCACTTGTGCCGGAGGCAGAACAGAAAGGTGTCACGCTGCTGCTCGAAACCGTCGGAATTTATGCGGACACAGCGAGGCTCATGCAGATGCTCGACCGCTTCGCCTGCGACAGCCTCGGTGCGCTCTGGGATATGCACCATACCTTTCGTAAGGCAGGTGAGTCCGCGGAGGTCTCGCTGAAAAATCTCGGCGCTTATATCAGGCATGTCCACCTCAAGGATTCGGAGATGGTCGGCGGCAAAGCGGAATACCGTCTCGTCGGCGAAGGTACCCTGCCCTTGGACGACATGATGCTGGCACTTCGCTCCATCAACTACGACGGATTTCTCTCCCTGGAATGGGACCCCGCTTGGATGCCCGACATGACCGACATGGACATCATCCTTCTGCACTACACAAGCTACATGTCTCGTTACCGGACCCGCGAGCGGGCGGAAAAAAAGCTCTATGAAAACAAGCTGCACACCGGAAAATTCATCTGGCAGAAGGAGGCGCTCGTCGACCTTACCTTTTCCGAGGTGCTCGACCGGCTCGTCGAGGAATTTCCCGATCAGTATGCCTTCAAATACACGACACTCGACTATACGCGCACCTATGCGCAGTTCCGCGACGACGTGGATACCTTCGCCCGCGCGCTTGTCGACATGGGCGTGCGCGCAGGCTCCCATGTCGCGGTATGGGCAACCAATCTGCCTCAGTGGTATATCGCGTTCTGGGCAACGACCAAAATCGGCGCGGTGCTGGTCACAGTCAACACGGCCTACAAAATCCATGAGGCGGAATATCTGCTGCGTCAGTCAGATACGCATACGCTTATCATGATCGAAGGATGGCGTGACTCCAATTATGCAGGGATCATAGCGGAGCTTTGTCCGGAGCTTGAAAAAAAAGCGCCGATGGAACCGCTCCACGCAAAAAGGCTCCCCTTTCTGCGCAACGTCATCACCGTTGGCTTCCGCCAGAAGGGCTGCATGACATGGGAGGAGGCGCTCCGGCGCAGTACGGGCGTTTCGGCGGAAGCCGTTGCCGCCATGGCCGCCAAGGTATCCCCGCAGGATGTCTGCAACATGCAGTATACGTCCGGCACGACCGGCTTTCCTAAAGGCGTGATGCTCACCCATTACAACGTCGTCAACAACGGGAAATGTATCGGCGACCGCATGGACCTTTCTACCGCGGACCGCATGATGATCCAGGTGCCGATGTTCCACTGCTTTGGAATGGTGCTCGCGATGACGGCCGCGATGACGCATGGCGCGACGGTCCTGCCGCTTCCCTATTTTTCTCCGAAATCCTCGCTCGCCTGCGTGAACGACGAGCATATCACCTGCTTCCATGGCGTGCCGACGATGTTCATCGCAATGATGAATCATGAGGACTACCGCAAAACGGACTTTTCCTATATGCGTACCGGCATCATGGCAGGCTCCAACTGTCCGGCGGACCTCATGCGCCGTGCGGCGCAGCCCGATGAAATGAACATGAGAGGGATCGTCAGCGTATATGGGCAGACCGAGTCCTCGCCCGGCTGTACCATGACGGAGCTCGATGATCCGCTCGACATCCGATGCGAAACCGTCGGCTATGCGTTTCCGCATGTGGAATGCAAGATCGTAGATCCCGAAACCGGGCTCGATGCGCCGGACGGTACAAACGGCGAGTTTGTCGCACGCGGCTACAACGTGATGAAGGGCTATTACAAAATGCCGTCCGCTACCGCTGCCGTTATTGACAAAGACGGCTGGCTGCATACCGGAGATCTCGCCTGCCGCACGCCGGACGGCAGCTACCGGATCACGGGACGGCTCAAGGATATGATCATCCGCGGCGGCGAGAACATCTATCCCAAGGAAATTGAGGAATTCCTCTACACGTATCCCAAGGTCAAGGACGTGCAGGTCATCGGGGTTCCGGACAAGCGCTATGGAGAGGAAATCATGGCGTGCATCGTCCTGCGCGACGGCGAAACCGCGACGGAGGAGGAAATCAAAGCTTATGTCGCCTCCAGCATGGCAAGACACAAGGTCCCCCGTTATGTCGATTTCGTGGACAGCTTCCCGATGAACGCAGCGGGTAAGATCCTCAAATATAAAATGCGCGAGGATGCGGCAAAAAAATTCGGTCTTTCTGAAGGCTGATGCCGGCGGTCGGAAAGTGTGGCAAGAGGCAATCACAGGCGGCGGGCCGGATTTACAAATCCTGTCATATCGCAGCCATACATTGCCCTTGTCACCGATAACAAAAAGAGAGCTGTCAAAACAGCTCTCTTTTTGTTATCTATATTTATTTTATAAAAAAATGCCATATTTCAACACTTTTTTACAAAATAAAAGAGATATAACCATTTTAAAGATAAGTACTTCATGCTCTTATCTCAACAAATAAAAATTTTGACATTACAGAAAACTTTCATATCACCATTTCAGCTCCCGATTCTTTCGATTCGGTCGCTGCAATCGGCAACACCTATTACAGAGAACCATAATTTTTTTCGGAGGCATATACGAAAAAAGTTTATATCGGATTCGCGCTGCTTCTGTTCGGCAACATCATTGCCAATATCATATCCGACGCCTATCTGCTCACTGCAATCGGGCTTGGAATCATCGGAATCATCCTTATCGCCGCCGGTCTTTATCAGAAACCCGCCGAAAAGGCAACTCCCGCAGCCTCGCCCGAAGAAATGGAATCTCCCCCAAAGGAGAGAACAAAAGACGACGAATAAAATTAGGAGCCATCCACGCTTTTGAAAAAAGGAGCTTGTCAGGACAAGCTCCTTTTTTCTGAATGGGCCGTATCTTTTCTTTTTTTCCGAATCCAGGTGACGACGCCAAGCACCGCCAAAACCCCGCAAAGAACACCGGCGCTGTCCAAAAGCACATCCCATACGGAAGCGTTGCGTCCCGGAACAAAATACTGATGCGCCTCGTCGGAAACAGCATACAGGATCGAAATTCCGGCGGAAAATATCCCGCACCGGAGCTTCGATATCGAGAAAGTCGCAAAAAATCCGCAAAAGGCTGCGCCGAGCGCGAAATATTCAATAAAGTGAGCGATTTTGCGGAATACGGAGCCTACCGAAACGACGGCATCCCCATGACCCACGCCGGATGCGTCCGCATCTGCACCGCCGAAGATCTGCAAAATTTTTTCTGCGATTTTATCGCTCAAATGGCCGGATTCTTCCCCATTCTCAGCAGAAAATAAAAAGATTGCGGCCGCAATCAGCAGGGCCAAAACCAGCATGAGATATCGCAGGATCTGATTTTTCATGAAGTTCTCCCGATAAATATTTCATTTCTGATATATTATATCCTTTTTTTCTGATTTGGTCAACGACGCACACGCAAAATTGACTTTTTTCGGGCTCGGACATATCATGAAAGTAGACGATTCCACGTCAAACTATTCAAGCAAAGGAGAAATGCAAAGTGCAACATTCCAGGAATTCCGCACGCCGCCTGCCTGAGTATCAAAATCGCATTCATGCTGCGGCAGTCAGCGCGAACGCAGGGAATCCATATAGAAATCCCATGATGTACGCAAATGCCGGCGTAATGCAGGACAGCCGGAGCACGGCAGACACCGCTTCTGGTTCCCTTTCCAATATGCCGCTGAGCCTTGCCATGGCATACATTCCCTTTCAAGATTTCGTAGAGCTATATGAACCCGACGAAGCACTGGCCCAAGGGACCCTGTTCCGTGAGCTGGATAAACCATTTTATGGGCAAAGGGGGAGAATGGGATGAACGAGAGAGAACGACTTCTCCGCCGCATACAGGCAGAGGATTTTGCAGTAGTGGAAACCGTCCTGTATCTCGACGGACATCCGACCAATAAAAAGGCGCTTGCCTTTTACGACAAGCACCGTGCGATAGCCAAAGGGCTGCGCGACGAATATGAGGGAAAATTTGGCCCTCTTACCATTTACGCAAACAACGATATGAACGATTGGCACTGGATCGACAAGCCATGGCCTTGGGAAAGTGGGGCGAACTGATTTATGTGGGCATACGAAAAAAAGCTACAATACCCTGTTAAAATCAAAAATCCGAATCCGCTGTACGCGAAAATCATCATAAGCCAGCTTGGAGGTCCGGACGGAGAGTTGGCCGCTGCGACCCGCTATCTCAATCAGCGGTATTCCATGCCATATGGCGAAATCATCGGCATTCTGACCGATGTAGGTACAGAAGAGCTTGCGCATCAGGAAATGATTGCCGCGATCCTGTATCAGCTGACCAAAAATCTCTCCATGGACGAAATCAAAAAATCCGGATTCGACACCTATTTCGTCGACCATACCACTGGGATATATCCTGTTTCCGCGGCAGGAGTCCCTTTCACGGCCGCTTATCTCGGTGTGAAAGGAGACCTGTTCGCCGACTTGAACGAGGATCTTGCGGCAGAGCAAAAGGCTCGTGTTACCTATGACAATATTCTGCGTCTTGTAGACGATCCGGACGTACGCGATCCCATCAAATTTCTGCGCCAAAGAGAAGTCACGCATTATCAGCGCTTCGGAGACGCACTGCGTGTCGCGCAGGATAACATGAATCCCAAAAACTACTACGCTTATAATCCTGAATTCGACTGATTTTTAAAATAGAAAAAGTGCGCCATATAGGTGCACTTTTTCTATTTTAAATCAGGAAGCCCCTGTCTTTCGTATAAAAGCAGCGGCGAATTGACAGAAGGTCGTGCAATCCAGCCTATCAATTCAGCAATGCGCGGTCGTTTGCAAACTGTGTCCCGCTGAGCTTGCGGAACCGGTCGAGCAGGTCCTCAATGGTCAGCTTCCTTTTTTCCTCGCCGGATATATCGAAGATGATACCCCCCTCATGCATCATAATGAGCCGGTTTCCATGCGTGATCGCGTCCTGCATGTTATGCGTGACCATCAGCGCCGTCAAATGCTCCTCGTCGATGATGCGGTCTGTCAGCGACATGACCTTCGCCGCCGTTGCAGGATCCAGCGCCGCCGTATGCTCATCCAAGAGCAGCAGCTTCGGACGGTTCAGCGTCGCCATAAGCAGCGTCACCGCCTGCCGCTGTCCGCCGGAAAGCAGGCCCACCTTGCTCGTAAGACGATGCTCGAGACCCAGTCCCAGCTCAGCCAGCAGCTCTTTGTACTTTTCACGTTCCGAGCTGCGGATCCCCCAGCCAAGGCCGCGTCTCCTTCCGCGCCTTACTGCAAGAGCGAGATTTTCTTCGATCTCCATGTCCGCCGCCGTACCGAGCATCGGGTCCTGAAAAACGCGGCCGAGAAATTTAGCGCGCTTGTATTCCACCATTCCCGTCACGTCGACGCCGTCGATGAGGATCTGCCCCTCATCCGGCTTCCAGACGCCTGCAATCGCATTGAGCATCGTCGATTTTCCGGCTCCGTTCCCGCCGATAACCGTGACAAAGTCCCCGTCGTTTAGCAGCAAATTGAGATTTTTGAGCGCGATCTTTTCGTTCACCGTACCGGGATTGAAGGTCTTCGTGACGTTTTTAAGCTCCAGCATTTCCGCCATCCCCCTTCTTTTTCGGTTTTACGAAATATTTTTTATTCCAATACGGGACCGCAAGGAAGAACGCCACAACGATTGCGGAAAGCATCTTCAGAAGGTCGGTGTCAAATCCAAGATAAATAACCGTCTGATATACGATATAATAGATGACGCCTCCCAGCACAACGCCGGTCAGGCGAAGGGCGAAATTGCGCAGGACCTTCGAGAAAACCGCCTCTCCGATGATGACGGCCGCAAGCCCCGTGACAATGGCGCCGCGTCCCATGCTGATATCCGCCGCGCCCTGATACTGCGCGAGCAGCGCGCCGGAAAGCGCCACGATTCCGTTGGAAATCATCAGTCCAAGGATCTTATTGAAATCCGTGTTGATGCCCTGTGCGCGGCTCATGCCGATGTTGCAGCCGGTCGCGCGCACGGACGAGCCGAGCTCCGTGCCAAAGAACCAATACAAAACGGCGATGAGAACCGCACAGAAGGCGACAAGGATAAGCAGCGTCTCCCACTGTTTCAACTGGGTAACGAGCACATCGAAGCTGCGCGCCGGCAGGGATTGATTCGATTTTCCCATGATTTTGAGGTTCACCGACCACAAAATCAGCTGCGTCAGGATTCCGGCGAGAATCGCCGGAATCCCCATAAACGTATGAAAAATACCCGTTAGAAGTCCGGCAAGCATCCCCGCCAAAATCGCGACAAGAACCGCAAGCCATACGTTGACGCCGGAAAGCATCAGCATCGTACATACCGCGGCGCCTGTACACATCGAGCCATCCACGGTAAGGTCTGCGATATCGAGTATTTTATAGGTAATGTATACGCCGATTGCCATGATGCCCCAGATCATTCCCTGGGCCACGGCGCCCGGCAAAGCATTCAGCCAACCGCCCATTCCTTATTCTCCCGCTTCAATCGCCGTATATCCGTCGGGAATGGAAATGCCGAGTTCCTCACAGATTTCCTTGTTGTATTTCTTCACAGGATTCGGATCATACTCGATCGCCATTGTCGAAATATCCGCTTTTCCCTCCAGAATGTCGGCCGCCATCTCGCCGGTTTTATAGCCGATCTCATAATAGCTGATGGAAAATGCCGCAACGCCGCAGCCGGAACAGATCCCTTCCTCGCCCGCGATGATCGGCACCTTTTTCGGACGGACAATGTTATCGATGGTGCCCGTACAGGTAGCCGCCGTATTGTCAGTCGGAATATAGATGACGTCGCTTTCATCGGAGGCGCGCTCCGCTACAAGAGAAATGTCGTTGGAATCGGAAAACGTATATTCCGTGCAGACAATGCCTCTCTGCTCAAGATAGGCCTTGACGACCTCCACTTGGTACTTGGAATTCGGTTCCGCCGAACAATAGAGGAGCCCTACGTTCTTGGCCTCCGGGAAAAGGTCGAGGATCATCTGCGCCTGCTCCTCGAGCGGCGCAAGATCGGAGGTGCCGGAAATATTTCCGCCGACCGTACCGTCAAAATTTTCAAGATTCAGGGCGACGCTGTATTCGGTGATGGAGGTCCCGAGAATCGGAATGGTCGTCGTGGCATTGGCCGCCGCCTGAAGGGCGGATGTTCCATTCGCCATGATAAGGTCAACATTTTTGGAAACAAAGTTGTTGGCGATGGTCACACAGGTACTGGGATCCCCCTGTGCGTTCTGCGTTTCAAAGGTCACCTTGTCCTCGCCGAACCGATCGATCAGCGCCTGCTTGAAGCCCTCGGTCGCCGTATCCAAGGCGACATGCGGCTGCTGCTGGCTGATGCCGATGACATAGGTGTCTTCGTTTCCGCAGGAGACAAGCGCCAGCGAAAATATTGAAAACACGAGCAGGACTGCCATAACTCTGATAAATGATTTCATTTGACTGTTTTCCTTTCCGTTTTAGAAATTTAATAAAAACGCCCCCGCACATCTTGTACGAGGGCGAAATATCCGCGTTACCACCTTGTTTTACCGCACGCTCGCGCATACGGACTCTGCAAGCATGAAGCTTCATGCTTTTGATATAACGGTCTTCCCCGTTGCGCCTTGTCCGGTATCCGCCGGTTCGGCGCAAAGCTCGCGGAGCGTACTTCAAATATCCTACTTGCGGTTATCTTCCACCTGCCGATAACTCTCTATGCGCGTTCCGATATCCTACTCTTTCCGGTCACAGCTTTTAAACTTCATAAAAATGATACAATTATTTTACATGAATCCATACCCTTTGTCAAGGCTTTTTCAAAAATCGGAACAATTTCTTCGCAAGGGAAAGCGAAAAAGCGGATTTGTCCCGCTGCGGCACCTTCCCCTCTGCGGAACGGCACGGAACAAAAAAGAGAAATGCCAGACGAAAGCAAAAGGATGCGCAGTCCGGCGCATCCTTTTGCTTTCTTATCCGTTATATCGTTTCCACCTTGATAAGATTGGTCGTGCCGGATATGCCGTTCTTCGTGCCTCCGGTAATGACGATCTTATCCCCATGCACCAGATGGAAGAATTTTTTCGCATACGTCGTCGCATGATAAAACAGCACGTCCGTAGAAGTAAATTCCTCTGCCATAACCGGCGTCACACCCCATGAGAGAGAAAGCTTTCTCCAGACACGCTCGCTCGTCGTCATGCCGATAATATCGGTCGGAGAGCGGAACCGAGACACCATACGCGCCGTCATGCCGGAAATCGTACATACCACGATGGCGCGCGCCCGAATATCGATCGCCATTCCGCAGGTCGCATGAGAAATGGCGTCCGTCGTATTCTTGATCAAAAATTCATTGGTACGGAACCGCTCCTCATAGGAAATGTTCCGCTCCGCCTCCTCCGCGATCTTCGACATGGTCTTCACCGTCAGGACGGGATACTTGCCGGCCGCGGTCTCGCCGGAGAGCATGATGGCGCTCGTTCCGTCATAAACAGCATTGGCAACGTCGGAAATCTCCGCTCTGGTCGGACGCGGATTATGGATCATAGACTCCAGCATCTCCGTCGCCGTAATGACGCGCTTTCCCAGCAGGCGGCATTTTGTGATCAGATATTTCTGAATGGCGGGCAGCTCCTCAAACGGGATCTCCACGCCCATGTCGCCGCGTCCGATCATGATCCCGTCGCACTCCGAACAAATTTCCTCGATGTTGTTGACCCCCGCGCGGTTCTCGATTTTTGCGATGACGTCGATCCCCTCGCCGCCGTTCTCGTGCAGAAACGCATTCAAATCGACAAGATTCTGCTTCACGGAGACAAACGAGGCCGCGATAAAATCGATGCCGTTCTGGATGCCGAACAGAATATCGGATTTGTCCTGCTCACTGAGGTACGGCCCGCTCATGAGCTTGCCGGGGAAGCTCATGCTCTTCCGGTTGGAGATCTCGCCGCCCGCAAGCACACGGCATACCGCTTCGGTCTTGGACAGCTCCACAACCTCGAAGATCACAAGCCCGTTGTTGACCAAAATCCGGTCGCCCGGTGCAAGATTTTCGCAAAGGTCCTTATAGTTGACGGATACCCGATGCTCATCCCCCTCGACGTTTTCCGTCGTAAAGGTAAATCGGTCGCCGTCGGCAAGCGTAATCTTGCCATCCCGAAACGTCCCGATCCGGTATTCCGGCCCCTTGGTATCCAGCATGATGGCAATCGGGAGGTTCAGCTTTTCCCTTACCTTTTTGATGGTATTGATTTTTTCCTGATGGTCCGCATGCGTCCCGTGCGAAAAATTCAGGCGCGCAACGTTCATGCCGGCAAGCGCCATCTCCGTGATAACCTCCTCGCTCGCGGACGCAGGCCCGATCGTACATACAATTTTTGTTTTTCTCATATAACGCTCCGTTCCGCCGGGGACTCCGGCGATATCGATTTATTTGAAATCCCGAAAATGCAGCAGCTGGGATTTATATCAGCGAATTCTCGTTTCGCTTTTCCAGCGAATTCGATTTCCCGCGCAGCAGGACATAAGCGATGGGAAACAGCACCGCGGAGGCGACGACGCCCCAGAATACATCGACAATGGAATGCTGCTTGACAAGCACAGTCGACGCGGAGATCAGTATGGTGAGCGCCACGGCAACAGCCGGCGCCCAAATGGTCCTTCTGAGCCTCTTACAGTCGAACACCGAGAACATCGCCGCAAAGGATCCGATCACGTGCATGCTGGGACACACATTGGTATTGGTATCGGAAGCGTAGATCATCCCGACGAGCTCCGTGAAAAAATTCTCGCGTCCGAGCGAGGAAAGCTCCGGACGCAGGTCCTGACCGTTCGGATAAATGACATTGAAAATCAGAGTAAAGGAAAACCCTAATATCAAAAACCACATATAGCGGCGGAAAGCAGGTCCGTCGCAGAAAATCAGGACAAGCGCGGTCCCGGCAAGGAACAGATACCAGACATAATAGAAAACAATGAAATATTCGCAGAACGGGATCTTGTCGTCCAGCGGATGATACATGACGTGATAGCCTTCCGTCGGCACGATGCGCTCCACAAGGAAGAACGCGGCAAGATACACGACAAAATAAAGCGCCCACCAAATATGCCGATGCGTTTTCAAAAATGCTCTCATCCGTCACCTCAATGAGAAACGGCAGTCACAACGACCCGTTCTCCTCCATAATAGCGAAGGCTCGAAAGCAGCCGGGCTGCCGCCGTAAAGCAAACGGCGGTTTTCCCCTTTTCCGCAGGGAAGATCCCGACATAAAGGTCCGGCGTCCCCATCCCCGCCGAAAAGTCCAGCATGTTCCTCTGTTTGTCCGCCTCGCTCGCCGGATGGATCCCCTCGCTTTCACAGATTTTGGCGCAGAACACTTCCCTTGCCCGATTCCATCCGTCCACCCGATAAATATGGAGCTGTCCCTGACACACGATATAAGTATACTCGATCTTCGTGAATTTCCAGGTGACAAGCCATAGAATGAGCAAAAGCAGCGGCAGGACGGCGATGAGCGTCCCCAGCTTCCATACGCCCAGGAACAAGGCGCAATAAGCCGCCGCAAACACGATATAAAGCAGCACAAGCAGCAGCCGCTGCGTCTTTATTTTTTTGTCCGGAACGCGGGTCACAGCAAACTCCGCATAGCCTAAGCTCTCATTTTCCTCCGAAAACGGAATCCCCCTTGGTCTTGCCATACTTGCCTCCAGCAGCCTTGCCCTTATTGTATTTTTTCAAGCAGCTCCGCGCAGTCGCGCAGGATAAGCTCCGGCTTTACCTCACTTTTTTCCACGTCGGAAAGCGTGGATTCTCCGCTCAGCACGAGCAAGGAATGGATACCGGCGGCGACTGCGCACGCGATGTCCGTATAAAGCCGGTCGCCGACGACAAGTGTCGTATCGGGACATACGCCGGCATCCCGCTTCGCGATCCTCGCCACCGCCGCAAGCGGCATTTCTGGGCGGGGCTTTCCGATATAGTGCGGACGCTTGCCCGTTGCGTTGTAAATCATTCCGCAAACGGATCCGCAGTCCGGCACATAGCCATATTCCGTCGGACAGACAAGGTCGGGATTGGCCGCGATATACGGGATATCGCGCAGCGTCAGAAGCCTTGACACATCATCGAGCTTCTGATAGGTCAGCTCCGTATCGTAGCCCATGACAACGCCCCCGATATCCTCGGCATAGGCGTCGCACACAAGGACCCCCGCACCGGACAGCTCTTCCTTGAAAGAGCGCGTCCCGCAGACATAGAATTTCACTTTCGGATGGTTCGCCGTCAAATAGTCCGCTGTCGCCTGAGAGGAGGTGATAAAATCGTCATACGCCGCGGGAATTCCAAGCCTTTCCAGCTTTTTTACATAGTCGCCGACGCTCTTCGACGAATTGTTGGTCATAAATAGATATGTTTTTCCCGCCTGCCGGATGGCGTCCAGAAGCGGCCTTGTAAACGAAAACAGCCGATCTCCAAGATAAAGCGTTCCGTCCATGTCAAAAAGAAACAGCCTGATTTTTTTTAAATCCATAAAGAAACTTCCCAAAAATTATTGATAAAGCAGCACCGCCTCCACAGGACGGAGAAAGCATTCTCCATCGGCAGTGTACCGGAGCCGCATCGCAGCCGCCCGCGCTTCTCTGCGGTGGGTTTTGATTTTCCGTTTTTTATAAAACCATACATTTTTATACATGTACTTGATTATTATATCATGGACGTTCCTGCCTGTCAAGCAAGCAGTCTTGACAAAAAATAAGAAAACCGGTATGATGATGGTAAGAAAAATGCTGCACATTCAGCTTGGAGGCACTTCATGGAACAGAAACGATTCCAGAAAAACGACGATTCTTTTATTTGTAAAAATTGCGGTCTGGAGGTTAAGCCCCTCGGATACAGCTCCCGCAATCATTGTCCAAAATGCTTATGCTCTCTGCACGTGGATATCCACCCCGGAGACAGGGCCAATCCCTGCGGAGGAATCATGAGGCCGATAAAGGTGGAAATCGATTCCAAGAAAGGATATGTCATCGTACACCGATGCGAGAAATGCGGGGAGATCCGCCGCAACCGGGCGGCAAACGAGGCGAGCGTCCAGCCCGACGATATCGAGCTTTTGATCTCTCTGACGGCAAAAGAAACATAAAAAAATCACGCATTTTAACACAATGCGTGATTTTTTTATGTAGCCTCGAATAAAAATATTACGAATCTGCATTATCGCAGTCTGTCTTTTTCAATTCAGAGAGACACTTATCACAAATAATTTTGCCTCTGAACAAAGACGCATTGTCCATACTTCCGCAAAAGATGCATGCCGGTTCATATTTTTTCAAAACAATCGTATCTTCATTTACGAAGATTTCCACCGCATCGCGGCTTCCGAGATTCAGATTTTTTCTGATTTCAATGGGAAGTACAATTCTTCCAAGCTCATCAATTCTTCTGACGATTCCTGTCGATTTCATGACAATTAGGCCTCCTCTAAAATTAAATTTAAATTCAGGGTAAGGTTAGTATACCATGCGGTGTTAATTTTGTCAATAAATGTAAATAAAATTCCGAAAATTCAGTAATATTTAACAAAAATCATAAAGGAGATGATTCATATCTTAGGTAAAATATTCTCAATTATTAGCATAATCTCCCTGATTTTTGCAATTTTCACAGGAAATTTGTCACAGCTTGCCGGCGCAATGCTCGACGGCGCGTCGAAAGCGGTCACATTGACCCTTGCGCTTGTCGGAACGATGGGATTTTGGAGCGGCGTCATGTGCGTTCTTCAGGATATCGGCGTATGTCGTCTGCTTGCCAAAGTCATCGCGCCGATACTGAAATTCATATTTCCAGAAAACTGCAAAAAAGGGATCGCGACCGACGAAATCGCCGCCAATATCAGCGCCAATATGCTTGGTCTCGGAAATGCGGCGACCCCCATCGGCATCCAAGCAATGAAGGCGCTCAGCAAAGCAAACGGAGACGACGGCACCGCTTCGGATGACATGATCACCTTTGTCGTTATGAATACCTGCGCCGTTTCCCTGATGCCGACAACGCTCATTGCACTCCGGCGGGCGGCAGGATCGGCAAATCCGTTTTCCATTCTGATTCCCGTATGGATTTGTTCGGTGGTCTGCGCCGCGGTCGCTGTGTTTTTTGCCAAAGCCTTTGCGCTGTTTTCCCACGCCGGATACAAAATGAAAAACGCACGGGATAGCGCACCTCCCAAAACGCGGGAATCGAAAGCCGGAACGGAGTGATAAAAATTGGAGCTCCTTGCCTCCGCCGTCATCTGCGGCGTTATCGTACTTGTCGGCGCTGCTCTCCTTTTTTCCAAAAGGACATCGTTCGACCATTTTATAGACGGAACAAAGGACGGCATCCGGACCTGCGTCGGCCTGCTCCCGACGCTGATTGTCCTGATGGTTTCGGTATCGATGCTTTCCGCTTCCGGACTGGTAGATTTCTTAGCGGAAAAAATCGCGCCGTTTTGCGAAAAAATCGGGATCCCCTCCGAGATCCTTCCTCTTGTCATCATGAGACCGATCTCCGGAAGCGCGTCGAACGCCATGATTTCAGAGCTATTTGAACAATACGGAGCCGACAGCTTTGCGGGAAACGTAGCCTCCGTGCTGCTCGGCTCTTCCGATACCATTCTTTATGTAAGCGCAGTTTATTTTGCGTCGGTCAATGTGAGAAAGACCCGCCATGCCCTGCCCGCCGCCTTTGCCGCAATGCTGTTCTGCGTATTCTTCTCTTCTCTTATCTGCCGCCTGCTGCTGCCGCAGGATTAAATATCGCGCCGTCCGTCCAGCGCGCGCAGAAGCGTCACCTCATCCGCATATTCGAGGTCCGCGCCCACCGGAACGCCGTAGGCAAGCCGCGTCACGCGCACGCCGAGCGGAGAAAGCAGCTTCGACAAGTACATTGCGGTCGTCTCCCCCTCGATATTGGGATTGGTCGCGAGGATCACTTCCCGTATGCCGCCCTTTCGGATCCTGTCCAAAAGCTCTCCGATGCGCAGCTCATCCGGCCCCACACCGTCCATTGGCGATATGGCGCCTCCCAGAACATGATACGTCCCGTTGTATTCCTTTACTCTTTCGAGCGCCATCACCGTTTTGGCATCCTCGACCACACAGACGACCGACCGGTCCCGACGCTCATCCGAGCAGATGCTGCATACCGGCTTATCGCTGAGGTTCCCGCATATCTCGCATTTCACGATGTCCCGCTTGGCGGAAACGATCGCGTCGGCGAACGCCTTCGCCTCCTCTTCGCTCATGTCCAGAACGGAAAACGCATAGCGGACAGCCGTTTTTTGTCCGACGCCGGAAAGCCGGCAGAACTGCTCGATCAGCTTCTGAAGCGGAAGAATGTATTCCAAGATTCAGCTCCGCTCCTTCTCAAAAAAGCCCTGGCATGCCGGGCATCCCCGGCATGCCGGACGTGATTTTTTCCATCTCGCGCTGCGAGGTTTCCTCAACACGGCGGATCGCTTCGTTGATGCCTGCCGTCAGAATATCCGAAAGCGTCTCTACATCGTCCGGATCGACGATCTCCGGAGAGATTTCAAGCGATAAGATCTCTTTTTTCCCGTTGATCTTGATTTTGACGGCGCCGCCTCCGGCGGAAATCTCATATTCCCGCTCCTCAAGCTCAGCCTGGAGCGCTGCCATATCCTCCTGCATTTTCTGCGCCTGCTTCAGCATGGCGTTCATGGAAGGTCCTTGAGGTACTCTTGCTTTCATAACCCTGTTCTCTCCTTTGGCGAATAGAATAATAGATCAAAATCCGGAGTTCTCCTTTTGAGTCTCCATATCGAGAAGATCGTCGATCGGCTCGCGCAGTCCTCCCGCATCCTCCCTTACCGTCCCGATGATTTCAGACGGCTGGTAATTTCCGCCGCCCGCCGCATTGACGGCGGCGCACAGCGTGCGTTTTTTTTCCTCCGTCAAAAGGGATACGGCAAAGGAATTTTCAAAATACAGGTAGAACCTGCCGTCAGACCCTTCATACGCATAGGCGGACTGCAAAAACGGAACCAGCAGCCCTTCCGTGGCGGAAAGCTTCCGTATCACCTCCGGCCATTTCCGGAATCCCCGCAGAGTTTTTTCACGAGATTTTTCCTTTTGCGGCGGGGCAGGCTGCGGAGCCGTTTCCTTTGGAGACGCGGCAGGCGCTTTCAGCTCCTCCTTTTTCGTCATATCGGGATCGGCCTTGGGCTCAGGTCTCAAAGGCTCGGAGGGCGACGCGGGACCCTCGGCAAGTCTCTGCTCCAGCGCGGAGATCCGTTCGGCAAGCGCCGACGGGCTTCCCTCAAGCGAGCTGTCGCACGCGCGAATGACCGCCATCTCCGCATATAATCTTGCGCCGGACGGATTTTTCTGCATATCCGTTTCCGCCGAAATAAGGATCTCCATCACATACAAAAGGCGCGGCAGCGAATAAGCGCCCGCCGAATGCTTCACGGTTTCGTCGCCTGCCCTTGCCATTTTCGTGCCCAGCGCGATGAGCATGTCCCGATAAAAGGAGACAAGCTCCCGCCAGAACACCGCGATATCGCGCGAGGACTGATAAACCTCGTCAATCACAGCAAGGGCCGGAACCGCGTCGCGCACAGCGACCGCATCGGCAAACGAAGCAAGGAGCGAGCGAGGCGAGGCGCCGAGCAGATTTTCCGCCCGTTCCGCCGTGATGACCTCTCCTTCCCCCGCACAGTATTCCAGCATATTGAGCGCATCTCGGAGTCCGCCCTGCGAAAGACCGGCGATCAGCGACAGGGCACGCGGCTCCGCCTCGATGCCCTCGCCTGCGCATACCGTTTTCAGCCGACCGACGATCGCCTCAGAGGAAACGCGGTGAAAGTCGAATCGCTGACAGCGCGAGAGCACCGTCGCCGGGATTTTATGCAGTTCCGTTGTTGCAAGAATGAAAATGACGTGCTCCGGCGGCTCCTCAAGTGTTTTCAAAAGCGCATTGAAGGCTGAGATCGAGAGCATATGCACTTCGTCGATAATATAGACGCGGTATTTTAAATCCGCAGGCGTATAGAGGATACCGTCCCGCAGGTCCCGGATGTTGTCGACGCCGTTGTTGCTCGCCGCGTCCATTTCGATGATGTCCGTTGCCGAGCCCTCCTCCACCAAAAGGCAGGAGGGACACTTCCCGCACGGGTTCCCATGCTCCGGATGCTCGCAGTTCGCCGCCTTTGCAATGATTTTGGCACAGGTGGTCTTTCCGGTACCGCGCGGTCCGCAGAAAAGGTAAGCGTGCGAGATCTTTCCGCTTTCGACCTCGCTTTTGAGAATGGACGTGATGTGTTCCTGTCCCACAACATCGTCGAATACCGCAGGACGCCATTTTCGATAAAGCGCCTGATACATGAAACCGCCACCTCCTCATCAAACTAAGAGCGAGCTACAAAATCAGGCCATACACCCAAATATCGAGAAGATCCTCCATGCGTAAGCCGTATTCCCCGCTCGGGGCAGGCCGCCTCGTGGCACATCGGCTGAGCTGCTTAATGCTGCTCGGTTCCCCGCCTGACATGATTCACAGCCGCCGATTGCACGAGACCCACCCGTCATCACGGGGGAGATACAGCGCAGACCACACAAAATCATCCCTCAAAATGGGAAACCACCCCTGCTGTAGCGGATTGCAGGTACAGGGCACCGCTGACTCCCCGGCCGGTATGACCTGATTTTATATCTCGCTTCGATTATTATAACAGATTTTTCCCGCAAATGCAATACCCATTTTGGATTTCACAAGGAAGATTTATACGGGATATTTACAGTTTTTTCACGGCCCACGCATTGACAGGATAAAAAAATATGATATAATAATTTGTAAATATGAAAAGAGAGCCGCGAGGCATAAAATAAAGAGGAATTCAAATGAGGATATTAAAGAGAATTACAGCAGTCACGCTCGTCGTTTCTATGGCACTGTTTGCCCTTTGCTCCTGCGGGAACGACGACCCCAGCATACCGGACGGCATGATCCTTGTCGACAGCGATTTTGTAAGCTGCAAGCTGTATGTGCCGGACGACTGGATCCCCCAGTCCTATGCCGGCGCCGACACGGGGACCAGCATGATCGGCGCCAAGGCCAGCGACGGCAGCAACGTTTCCCTTGTTCCCATGACGCCGAGCGGAAGCTATGCGAGCGCGGATGATTATTTCCGTACAAATTATTACACAAAAATACAGTCCACCTTCAAAAATACCGTCCTGTTAGAAGATGAATGCAGCACAGAGGGACAGTATTTCGGCGTACAGGAGGTCGGCTGCGTAAAATATGTATATACGGTAGAGAGCGACGGAGTAACCTACAAGATCATGCAGTATTTTATGATGAACGCCGGCTACCTTTATATCTTCACCTACACAGCGGCGGAAGCCGTCTTTTCGGAGCATCTGGAGGAGGTCTCCTCTATGGTGAAAAATTTTGAATTTTGACGGACACAGGCAAATGAGAAAAGAGCATTATCTTGACAACAGCGCGACTACGCCGCTCTGCGGCGCTGCGCGCGAAAAAATGATAGAGATCATGGAGCATGTATACGGGAACCCTTCCTCGCTCCATACACTCGGCGTAGAAGCGGAGGAAGCAGTCAACGAAGCGCGGTCAAATGTCTTGGCGGCGCTTTCTCCGATTAAAATAGGGCTGCATCCGAAGCCGGAGAACCTGATTTTTACCGCAAGCGGCACGGAGGCCAACAATCTTGCCATCATCGGCTCGGCGGCAGCCAAGGAACGCAACCGCGGAAAAACGATCCTCGTCGGAGAAACGGAGCATGCGTCCGTTCTGGAATCAGCCGCTCATCTGGCATCGCTTGGATTCCATGTCGTCCGCATCCCCTCGCCGCAGGGCGCATGGGATATGGAAGCCTACCGCCACGCCTTAGGCAAGGACGTCATCCTCGTGTGCGCCATGCTCGTCAACAATGAAACCGGCGCCGTGAATGACCTTGCGCAAATCGCAGCCCTGGCAAGAGCGGCAAATCCCGACGTGCTCATCCACTGCGACGCGGTACAGGGATTTCTCAAAATCGAGGGCTCCCCCGCAGAGCATGCGGATATGGTGACGATAAGCGCGCATAAAATCGGCGGTCCGAAGGGCGTCGGCGCGCTTTATATCAACGATAAAATACGAAAGACCCGCGCGCTTTCCCCCGTCATCTTCGGCGGCGGACAGGAATGGGGGATGCGCTCCGGAACGGAAAACGTCATCGGCATCGCCGGCTTCGGTGCTGCGGCAGCGGACGGCAGCAAGCATTTTCCCGATTTCCTCTCGCAAATGCGGTCGCTGCGCCATATGCTGGAGGACCGGCTCGCCCGCTTTTCCGGATCCGGCGTAAGGATCAACCTCCCGCAGACCGTTTCCGTCGCGCCGCATATCGTAAGCCTTACCGTCCCCGGGATCCGCAGCGAAACCCTTCTGCACAGCCTTTCCGCCCGCGGAGTATTCGTTTCAAGCGGCTCCGCCTGCTCCTCCAACACCGGACATGCCAGCGATACGCTGCGCTCCTTTGGACTTTCAAAGCAGGACGCGGACTGCACCATACGGATCTCCTTCGGCATGCAGAACACAGAGGAGGATATCGAAGCCCTCTGTCAAGCGCTGGAGGTCAGTCTTCATACGCTCGCAAGAGTCAAGCGATAACGGAATTTGATATTTAGGATGAGAGAAGAAATGACAACGGAAAAAATCCTCACGCGGGATCCCGCCGAAACGGAAGCTGCCGGCGTCGCGTTTGCCAAGACACTTGTTCCCGGTGACTTTGTCGCTCTATTTGGGGAGATCGGTGCCGGCAAAACAGCGTTTGTCCGCGGAGCGGTGTCATATTTGTCGCCCGGTACGCGCGTCCAGAGCCCGACCTACACCATCGTCAATGAATATCCCGGAAAAATCCCCGTCTTTCACTTCGATATGTACCGGATAAGCGACGACGATTCCCTTTACGGCATAGGATTCGACGATTACCTCGAACGCCGTGGCATCTGCTTTGCCGAATGGAGCGAAAACATCGGACCGTGGCTGCCGGAAGACTACATTTCTGTTTATATCGAAAAAGATGCGGCCCATCCCGATATGCGTACCATCCGCATCCGGCGAAACGCCGCGGGCAGCAGAAAGGAAAGCCTATGAAGATACTTGCCATCGACACCTCCGCGCTCGTCGCCTCGGCCGCACTCTGTGAGGACGAGACGCCGATCGCCGTTTATTCCCAGAAATCCGGTCTTACCCACAGCGAAACGATGCTGCCCATCATCCGCGATCTATTCCTCCACACCGGAACCAGGCTGGATGACGTCGACATGTTCGCCGTCTCGCACGGTCCCGGTTCGTTCACCGGCATACGGATCGGGATTTCCCTTATTAAAGGTCTCGCCTTTGAAAAGCATAAGCTTTGCATCGGCGTATCCACGCTGGAGGCGATGGCGAGAAGCCTCTCGCCCTTTTGTGGAGACGCTTTGATTTGTCCGGTGATGGATGCAAGACGCGGTCAGCTTTATACCGCTCTGTTTGAAGTCCGCGGCAAAGCGCTCATCCGTCTCTCGCAGGACGCGCCGGAGTCCGCACAGGCACTCGCGCAAAGGCTGTCACTTTATGATAAGCCTGTTTATTTTACGGGAGACGGCTATGAGATCATGGAAGGGCTTTCTTTGTCTTATATGGAAGAAACCCCCATGCACGCAAGATGGCAGAACGGCTATGGCGTGGCGCTTGCGGCACTGGAAGCATACCGCAGAAATCCTGAGCCAGCTGACTTTACCGACGCCGGTCTAAGACCGGTCTATCTCCGTCCTTCTCAAGCCGAAAGGACACTCCAAAAACCTCTTTGTCACTGAAAAATTTTTCCGGTCATAGGCCGGACAGCATACAGAAAGGAAATCCAATATGGCAACAAAAATCGCAATCGCGTCGGATCATGCCGGCGTAGACTACAAAAAAAGACTGATCGAGCATCTCACGGGCCGCGGCTACGAGTGTGTGAACCTCGGAACGGACACCGAAGATTCCGTCGATTACCCCGTATATGCAAAGCGTGTATGCGGCAAAATAAAAAACGGCGAATGTGAATTCGGCATCTTGATCTGCGGCACAGGAATCGGAATGAGCATCGCCGCAAACCGCCATATCGGCATCCGCGCTGCTCTTTGCGGGGATACGGATTCCGCTGTATTGACCCGTCAGCACAACAATGCCAATGTCCTGTGCCTTGGCGCGCGGATTCTTCCCTTTGAAAAAGCGGCCGAAATCACGGACGCCTTCTTAGATACCGCATTTCTCGGCGGAAGGCACCAAAGACGCATCGACATGCTCGATCACATGGAAAACCTTCCCTTCTAATATGCACAAAACATAAGATTGCATATTGACTTTTTCCATGTCAAATGGTATAATCTTCTTGTAAAAAATTTTCAGAAAGGATCTTTTACTTATGAAAAAAATTTTTGCAGTATTTTTATCGGTACTGTTCGTCGTAAGCGCAGCCTCGCTGCTCGTTTCGGCCGGTCCCATCACGCAGGATTCTCAAGGCGTCGATTGCGTTGACTTCCTCGATTTCTCGGCAGATACGACCTCTCTCTGGGCAAAATACAACGAGGAAACCGGAGAATGGGAACAGAACGAGGGACCTGACGACTACGGCGATATTTTCGTCATCAACGGCTCCAACTACAATCAGCCGATCGATGAAAACGGAATCCCGATCGCCCCGGCTCTCCACATTTACGAGGCCTATTTGGAGAACGCTTCCTGGTCTATTACTGAAAACGGCGAAGTGTTCCATTTTGAAGTGACCGGTGAAAACACGGCGCCCGGCGTCGGCTTCGTCATCGACGAATACCGGAAAACCAATATGGAGATCGGCGCGGAAAGCGGCTCCAACCCCAGAGCGGAATATGTGAAGATCCGCGTCAGAAACTACAGCTCCGCCACCAGATTCACATTTGGCTTCATCACCAACTCTACCAACAACTTCCATTTTGTGTCCGCTACGATTTCCGATCTGATGGAAGATATGAACGGTAAGAAGTACGTCAGCGGCTCCGGCGAATGGGAAACGTACATTTTCAGCATGAGAGACATCAACGTCGCAACCAACTATGAGGATCTTCTCCCTGAAAATTCAGAAGGCATGCCGGACAGCCGCTGGGGCGGACAGCTCAATGAGCTCCTTATCTTCCCCTTCGGCTTTGACGTAGAAAACGGCACGGGTGCTTACCCGGGCGCTGCCATCGATATCGACTATATCGTAATCGGCAGCCTTGATTATGTCACCAACTACAAGAGCGAACTGGAAATCAAAGAGGAAAGCATCACAAGCCTCGAGCTGGTTTCCACTCCTACCAAAACCCAGTATTATGTCGGCGAAACGCTCGACCTTGACGGACTTGAGCTGAAAGCTACCTACGCCGACGGAACGACAGAAACGCTGAACAGCGCCAGCACGTCAGTCAACCTCAGCACCGCCGCGGAAAGCACGCCGGTCACATTGTCCTTTGGTCCCTATTCGGTATCGTACGATATTTCCGTAACAGGAATCGAAAAGTTAGAGGTCATCGAGCAGCCGGAATCCACGGTATATGAGCTTTCGACCTTAACTGACGGCTTTACGCCGGAGGGCTATAAATTCCAGGTAACTTATTCCGACGGCACGGTCAATTCCGAAATCACAGAGTCCATGTGCCGGTATACGGGAGACATTTCTTCTGTAGGACAAAAAACCATTACGGCAAATTATTACGGACTCACCACCGATCTGAATATCGAGATCATCGATGTCACGGGACTTGAGATCGAAACGCCGGAAGAGACCTATCGTTATAAAGATACGCTCTCCGAAAGCGACTTTGATATTTATTACGTCTATAACAACGGAACCAAAAAGCTGCACGGCGGAGACGATACGATGACCGGACTCGATATCACCGTCACCTGTGATACCAAAACGCCCGGTGATGTGACCGCTACGGTCGTCGGAACAGACACGGAACGCGACCTGACCTTCACAACGGATGTGATCGTCCATGTCGAAACGCCGACAGAAATGAGCGTTACCTCCCTGCCGAACAAAACGACATACGGCGTCGGAGAAAGTCTTGATACGCTGGGAATGAGAGTCGCTCTCGTTTATGAAGACGGCACCACCGTCAACATGGACGAAGACGATTACAGAATCCGTTTTGACTCGAACTCTCCCGGTGAAAAAGAGGTCCGCGTGGTTTCAACAATCGAGGGACTGGACCTTGAAGCACGCTTCACGGTCACGGTAGACGGCAGCATCACTCCGACCAATCCGACCACACCCACCTCTACGACCTCAGGCAGCAGCGATTCAGACGGTCCTTCCATCGGACTGATCATCGGCATCGTGGCAGGCGTTGTCGTTGTTGTAGCCGTTGTTGTCATCGTGATTGTCGTCAGCAAGAAGAAGAAAAAAGCGGAATAATAGACGGTACGCATAACCGTTGAAATTTCAAGAGAGCGTTTCCACTGAAACGCTCTCTTTTTTCCTATCCTCAGGATCGTCAAATCCTGTCGTGACTTTGCCGCAGCTCGCTTTCCACAGAGGATTTCATGATAACAATCTGTCAGCAGAGGAAAGGCTTGAAAAACCGTCTCTTTTCTATTATCCTGTCTTTCTGCGCAGTATCCACGTTCAAAAGCAAAAAAGGAAGCGGAAAATCCGCTTCCTTTTTGCTTTTCCTCTGTTTTTCAATGAATATTCAAAACACCGATGGCATCCTGAATGGTCTTTTCATGCGCTTCCCTGCCGTATTTGTCGACCTCCGCCTTGTTCTTTTCTCCATGGGTAAGACAGCCGGCACCGCCGATACAACCGCCCGTACAGGCCATTCCCTCGATAAAGTTACCGTCCAGAACACGCTTGGACGCTTTCAAAAGCGCCATGCGACAAGCTTCGATCCCGTCGCAGGACACCGCCTTCAGATCAAAATTGTCGATTCCCTGCTCCTTCAGAGCCTCTTTCACAGCATCGGAAAGTCCGCCGCAGCGAGCAAAAATCCGTCCAAAATAAGAGGCATTGTCGAGCACATCCTCGCCGAGAGAGGTAATATCGATGTCCTTGCTGTCAAAGAGCGCCTGCAATTCCTCAAAGGTGATGACACTGTCTATGTAGGGCGCCACCTCCGGCTTTTGAAACTCCATTTTTTTGGCGGTGCAGGGACCGATAAATACGATCTTGGCGCCCGGCGTAGTATCCTTGATATATTTAGAAATCGTTCCGACGGGAGAAAGGTTATGAGAAACATACGGCGCAAGGTCCGGAAACGCCTTTTGTACATAAGATACAAACGCCGGACAGCATGAGCTTGTTAAGAAGCCCTTTTCCGCAAGCTCGGCCGCTTCGTTGTATGCAACCATATCGGCGCCAAGTGCCGCTTCCACCACGGTATGGAAACCAAGTGCCTTGATGCCGCTTATCACCTGTCCAAGCTTCGCATAGGTAAACTGACTGGAAATGGACGGCGCTACCACGGCGTAGACTTTGTATTTCTGGTTGCTCTCGCTCTTTTTCAGAATATCAATGGTATCGAGGATATAGGATTTATCCGAGATCGCACCGAACGGGCACTGATAGACACATGCACCGCAGGAAATACACTTATCATTGTTAATGGAAGCCGCCATATCCTCTCGCATAGAGATCGCGCCGACCTTGCAGGAACGCTCGCACGGGCGCTTGAAATCCATAATAGCGCCGTATGGGCATACCTTTGCGCACTGCCCGCACTCGACACATTTCGTTTTGTCGATATGCGCGACATGCGCCGCGTCAAAGCTGATGGCGCCGCGCCGGCAAACATCCTCACAGCGATGAGCCAGACATCCGCGGCAGGCATCCGTCACCTTGTAGCCTCCCACTGGACATTCATCACAGGCGATATCGATGACCTCGATCACATTGGGATTGGCACGATCGCCGCCCATTGCCAGCTTTACCCGTTCTGAGAGAATGGCCCTCTCCTTATAGATACAGCAGCGCATCGTTGCCTCGTTTCCCGGAACGATCGTTTTCGGAATATCCGTTATATGCTCCAGGAGCTCATCTCTCCATGCCAGACGCGCGACCTCGCGAAGCACTTTATATTTTAGATGCTGCACCTTGGTATCAAATTTTCTCACAGCCGAAACCTTCCTTTCTCCATGATAATTCCCTTAAAAATAGCTGACCTTGATCCGTTTTCCCATCTTCTTCAGGCATTCCGAAAGCTCGCTCACAAGCTGCATTTTGATATTGAAATTGATGGGAAGCTCCGGATTTTGATGCGCCGGATTCATTGCGCGCCCAACAAAGAAATTGATATCCGTCGCCTCCTCAAACAAAAGCCGGCAGATCATAGAGGCGCCGTCCTGCTTGTAGCTCCAATCCTTGTAAGCCTCATTATCTTTCAGATAATCTTTTGCATATTCCAGCACCCTATTGATGGTAATGACGCCTTCTGTCACAAGATCGACGCCGTCGATATGGGCGATCGGCGGGATATCGGGATCGACGAAATTCAGTTCGGTCCGAACGGTTTTCCCAAGATAGCGCGCGGCAATCGACGAGGTCGTGCCGCCGCAGACGATATGCTTTCCCTCCTTGGAAAAGAAGAGCGACATCATTTTATCGCAGTCGTCCCGATTGGACGGCGGCCCGAACAAAAGATTCATCGGCTCACGCTTCCGGATCCTGACCGTGCATACCGTCGTGTCGTCCCCCGGCTTTCCGTCATAAAGACGGTTGCATTCGTCGAGCAGGATAGTAGAGAGCGTTTTGGCCGTGAAGCCGACCCCGTAAAACGTTTCCATATAGGAAATGATGTCCTTCCTGTCCCACCCGAAGTTCAACGCAAGCCCGACGCCTGCATGAATGCAGCCGTCGCTCATTGCGATGAAAATATCGTTTTCCTGAAGCTTGATGCGGGAACGGTATATCATCTTCCCGCCAATGACGGATTCCGTTTTCGGGATCTCCACGCCATGCCCGTCCCGCAGCAGAATAACGGCGGGATTGTCGTACTGGATGATCTCCGCATACTCGTTGTCCACGAGCCGTATGATGGTAAAGGTCGAATAGGCCACGCCGCGTACAGAGCACACCGGAAGCGTCGCCGCCATCGTGGACACACAGTCCTCCAAAGACAGTCCCGCCGCCATCATCGTAGAAATGATCTTCGCCGTGAGCGTCGACAGAATGCTCGCCTTGACTCCGCTTCCAAGGCCGTCGGCAAGCACGATCACCGTGGACCCGTCGCCCTGCTCAATGACATCGATATGATCGCCGCAAAGCTCCTCGCCGTAATGGTTCACGCTGCGGTATCCGATATCTGCACAAAGATTATTCATTCGTGATCGACTCCTTTAATTTGGTCAGCGCGATCTTCGTTTCGGCTGCCGTTTCACCGAGCAAGGACGCGATCTCTTGTACGATACGCATCTGCTTATCCACCACGTTATCGGCGATTTCAATGGTCTGACGGCTCACTTCCTCTTTCTTTTCGCGCTCGGTCTCCTCCTCAGTCACGTCACGCATGATACAGATAAGGATGCGGTATTCCTTATCAAAAATCACCGTTTGCTCCACATACCTGTCATATTCGGCAAGATAGACATGCTGCTCGGAGATTCTGCGGCCGGTATTTTTGACATCGATAAAAATCTTCGGATCCAGGATCCTGACGACCGGCTCGCCCATGACATCCGATGCACGAGGGATATTCATAATGCTCAGCGCCGCACGGTTGATCTGCTGGACCTCCAGATTCTCATTCAAAACAAAAATGCCGTTCGGCGTATTGTTGATGATGTTGTCCGAGAAATTCTCCGCGCGCTCCTTCAGGTATGGCAGACACATGGAGATCTCTGCCTTGCCCTGATAAATGGCGACCGCCTTCGCCCGGCAGGAATCGTAGCCGCAGGAGCCGCAGTTGAGCTCATCCGACGGCTTGGTCTTTCCCATCTGGCGCAAAATCTCCGTGATCTCCTCCTCCGTCGGCATTTTCAGCTTGCGTTCTATGTATTCAAAATGCTTTTCCGTATCCGCAGGGCTTGGCTGCTGCACATCAAAGTCGTCTTTGCCGGCATACTCAGACACGGCGATGTAGCTGCGTACCGGCGAGCGATGATATTTCTCCATGACAGGACCACCCACGCAGCTTCCGACGCAGGCGGACATCTCGATAAAGCATTTGTGAAGCTTTCCCTCTTCAATATCGCGAAGCGCCGCCATACAGTTCTCCACGCCGTCAATGGCGAGATAGGTATAGCCCGCCGCAGTACAATCCATCGTTTTGAGAATGCCGCCCGTCGTCGGGAAAAATCTCGCGCGGCTTTTGTCGCGGCTGTCCTTATTCTTCTCCAGCGTCACATGCTCGCGTCCGAACCATTCCGTCAGCTCTTCAAAGGTCAGAACGGCGTCGACGCCCTTATAATAGTCCGCCTCGTCCTTCTTGGCGACGCACGGGCCGATGAACACGGTCTTCGCATCCGGATGCCGGCGCTTGATATCCGCCGAATGCGCCTGCATCGGACTCATGACATCCGCAAGATACGCAAGCTCCGCCGGAAAATACTTTTGGATCAGCAGATTCACCGAATGACAACAGGAAGAAATCAGAATATCCTGTCTGCCCTCTGCTAAAATCCTCTCATATTCCCTTTTTACAATCGTCGCGCCGATCGCGGTCTCCTCCGCATCGGCAAAGCCGATTTTCCGCAGCGCCTCGCGCATGCTGTCGATGCCAACCCCCTCGTAATTCGCAATAAACGAAGGCGCAAGGCTCGCAATTACGGGAGAGCCGCTTTCCAGCAATGTGCGGACAAGCTCCGTGCTGTCCGCAATCTGTTTCGCATTCTGCGGACATACGACAAAGCACTGCCCGCAGAGAATGCACTCGTTCCCGACGATATTCGCCTGATTCCCGGAAAAGCGAATGGATTTTACCGGACAATGGCGGATACATTTATAGCAGTTTTTACAATTGGATTTTTTCAGCTTTAAAAACTCAGCCATAAGCCTTTCCTCCTTGGTTTCCCAGTTTTTCGAGGATATGTTCGCGGAAAAATTCATCGAAGCCCATCGGCGTGATGCCGGTATAGACGTCATCATCCACTTGGATGGTCACCCCCACCCGATTGCATTTTCCGATGCAGAAGCTGCCGGCAAGCGTCACCTCGTCCTCCAGGGAATGCTCCGCTATCGCTTTTTTCATCAGTTCCACAATTTCATGAGAGCCTTTCAGATGGCAGGAGCTGCCAACACAGATCTGAACAATCATGAGACTACTCCTTTCCGTTTCGATGAAGAAGATTTCAGAATCGGCGCCATCAGACCTTCGACAGAATCTGCGTTTGAAAAAAGTCCTCCGTCGTTTCAGGCGTCACCGAATAAACCGTATCCCCAATGGTGACGCAAACGCCCTTTTGACATTGGCCAAGACAGAAAGTGCCTGAAATCTCTACTTTATTTTCCAGATGGTTCTCTTCTATCAGGCGCCGCAGCGTTTCAACCACCTGGCGCGAGCCCTTGAGATGACAGGAACTGCCGATACATACCGTAACTTTCATTGTTTGATTCCTCCATTCTGATAATCCACTGTATTTGCCAAGGAAAGCAGAAATGCTTTGTCTGCCCCTTCGGTTTTGATCGATTTCGATGCCGCCGCGACCGGTACCCATTTTAAAACGGATTTTGGGTCGATTCCCGATTTTTCGCAAAAAAGCGACAAATATGCCTCTGCCAGGCTGCCATGTCCGGAAAGCAGAAATAAAATATAGGTAATCGCCGCATCCACACATGGATTTCCCTGCGTCGCATGCGACCAGTCCAGAATAAACGGGGTCCCATCGTCTCGTATCAGAATATTGGACGGACTAAAATCGCAATGACATACATAGCTCGGCCCCGGCATCTCCCGCAGCTTCACCTGCAGATCATAGCGAACCGTCGCCGCAAGCTCCGCATAAGAAATCTTGCGCGTCATCTTATCCTTGAGCGTCGTCAAAAGCGGCGCCTTTTTGCTGTGGATCTGCCGTTGCAAAGAGACGAAAAGCGCCATATATTCGTCTTTTTTCTCAGGCTGCTCCGTCATCAATGAGGCAAGCGTCCTGCCTTCTATGTACTCTAAGGACAGCGCCCACTTCCCGTCGACCGTTCCGACCTCCAGGATTTTGGGAATGGCAAGCCCTGTTTCTTCAATTCTTGCCTGATTCAGCGCTTCATTCAAAATATCCGATTTGGAATAGCTTTCGTCAAATACCTTCACAGCGGCATTTCCGCTTTGATATACGATCTTGCCCTTTCTTGCCGCAAGAATCCTGTCAAATTTCATAGAAAGTCCTCCTCACAACCTCGAAATAAACGAATCCATGTTATTTCTTTATTATTTTATCATATGGATTTTGAATAGTAAAATGTAAATATGGCATATCGATATATTTTTATCGATATGCCGGCGGATCCACATAGGCATCCCTTGCCTTCCGAACCTCTTCCATAAACAGCCGGTCCAGAGACGTCAGCTTATAATCACCGCGGCAGATAAACACGTCGCAGTACGTTTTGGTATTGGCACGGACGGCCCTTTGCACCAGGCCATAGCGCTCACATAGGGAGTCCGGGATGGGGGACACCCACATAAACGTATGAGGCACCGTTTCCAAAAGGTTGAACTGACTTGCCCTCTCAAACACATAGATCCGCTTATCGACAAACTCCGACAGCTCCGCCTTTTTGACGTCGATAAGCGGCATCGAGGGCACATACGGATCCGCATGCGTAATCTCGATATATTGCCCAAGCTCCGACATTTCGATCTCCTCTTTTTCCGCAAGCGGCGACTTGGAAGAGACAAGCAAACGATAGGAAAAATCCGTAATTTTCTCGTGGGCAAGCTTTTTTTCTTCAAACATCATCTGAAAATATTTATCAAACGCCGTCTGATATCGAATGATGCCGAGCGAATAGTCCTCCTTGGAAACATTTGCGATCGTGCGCATTGAATTGGTTTCCTTATAGTATATTTCCGCCGGCGATAAAAGATCGATCTGCCTTGCGAACTCGGCAAATGCGTAAGAAATATAGCTTGCCCGCGGCACGCATGCCGAAAATTTCTGCTTGCCGGACGCACGGCTTTTATACATCTGCTCCACCTCGTCCACCTGAGAGATGATGCGTCTGGCATACTGAAGGAATTCCTCGCCCTGAGGAGTCACTGTGATCCCTTTAGGATTCCGGTCGAAAATCATGATCCCCAGCGATTCTTCCAGCTCCTTTATTGCACGGCTGAGATTCGGCTGTCCCATATACAGATTTTCCGCCGCTTTGCTGATCGACTTCGTTTTTGCTACTTCAACGGCATATTTCAAATGCAGAATATTCATTCGCACACTCTCTCCCGGGCTGAACTGTTTACAGTATAGCATTTATTATGACAAATTGCAAGTGGATATCAAAGGTTCCTATGCGGAGGCATACCGGTCGTTCTTCTCCGAAAATACGGCCCGAAACAGATCGTAGATCTGCCTTTGAAGAGGACTGAATTTTTTATTTTTATGCGAGATCATATAGTATTCCCTGCCAAAATTTACGCCGTCGATTTCAATCTTTTTCAGCTGGTCCGAGGCAAGGTAGGAACAGATCAGCCCCTCCGGCAGAATGGCAATGCCGAGTCCCGCAGCCGCAGCCGCAAGAATCGCCTCATTGCTCACGGACTCCATCATCGGAGACACCGTAAGCCGGTGAATGGAAAAGATGTTGTCGATCAGCTCTCTTGAGGCGCTCCCCTTTTCCCGAAACAAAAGATTGTGGGAACCAAGCTCTGAAAGGGCGACCTTTTCCGGGATCGCATAATCCGCCGCGCATACCGCGGCAAGCCTGTCGGAGCCGAACGGCACCGCATGGATCCGAGAGGACAGGACCTGTCCTTCGACAAAGCCAAAATCAAGGTTTCCCTGTTCCAGCTCCCTCTCGATGACACTCGTATTATGAATCATCACAGACAGCTTGACCTCCGGATACTGTTCCTTGATTTTTTGAACGTATGCGGGGACGATGGTTTTCCCGATGGTAAGAGAGGACCCGATCCGGATGGTAGGACGCTTGCTGCCCTGCCTTGCTACGTTTTCAAAATCGTCGAAGCTCGCGATCACTTCTCTGGCCTTGAGCAAAAGGTTTTTTCCGGCGTCTGTTATCACAAGCCGCTGATTGATGCGGTCAAACAGGACGACCTTGTAGTATTTCTCGATCTCCGCGATCGTGCAGCTGACCGCCGGCTGCGCTATGTGCAGCATCTCGGCAGCCTTCGTAATGCTCCCGTTCTCACAAACGGCGATCAAAATTTTCAAATGACGTATGGTCATGACAGCTCTCCTGCGTATCTTGAGTATAATAAATATATTATGAACTTTATAAAATTATAATATTTTACAAATGAATTGTCAAGGTGTATAATAGGAAAAAGTATGGATATCCGGATACGCGGCCTTGCGCTCTTTGTATGCTCCGCCATCTTTCGTGACCCCCAGAGACGGCTCTGAGAAGAATTCCCTTTATAAAAAACGCTCTGCGAGCAAATGATAAATCAAAGGAGGCAAAACCATGATCACAAACTATTCGGAAATTACCCCCTATATCAAAGAGCTTGCCGAAAGGTCAAACGGAAACAATCACATCGTTGCGCAAATGTATCTTGAACACGATGTCAAAAGAGGGCTTCGCGACCTGAACGGCAATGGTGTTGTCGCAGGCCTTACGGAGGTTTCCTGCATCGAGGCAAAAAAGCGCGATGAAAACGGCAACGAGGTGCCGTGCGAGGGACAGCTCTACTATCGCGGGATCAATGTCAGAGATATCGTAAGGGGCTTTCTAAGGGAGAACCGTCCCGGTTTTGAGGAAACCGTTTATCTGCTTTTGTTCTCCGAGCTTCCGTCAAAAAATGAGCTGGAACATTTCTGCACGCAGCTTTCGCTCTACCGTTCCCTGCCGCCCTCCTTTGTGCGGGACCTCATCCTCAAGGCGCCCGGCAAAGATATGATGAACATTCTCTCACGCAGCGTGCTTGCGCTGTATGCCTATGATGAAAATCCGGATGACATCTCCACGCCGAACGTCCTGCGCCAATGTCTCCAGCTTATCGCCATGTTTCCGCTGCTGTCGGTATACAGCTATCAGTCCTATCAGCATTATCACAACGGAAAAAGCCTGTTCATCCACTTTCCGAAGCCGGAGCTTGGGACCGCAGCCAATCTTCTCTATATCCTGCGGGAAAATGGAGAATACAGCCCGCTTGAAGCAAAGCTTCTTGACCTTGCGCTGGTGCTCCACGCCGAGCATGGCGGCGGGAACAACTCTACCTTTACCACACATGTGGTCACGTCCTCCGGAACCGATACCTATTCCGCCGTTTCCGCAGCGCTCGGATCCCTCAAGGGCCCCCGTCACGGCGGCGCGAACATCAAGGTCATGCAGATGTTCGACGATATGAAAGCCTCCATCGACACTGCCGATAAAGCGCAGGTGAAGGATTATCTTGTCCGCCTGCTCGACAAGGAAGCATTCGACCGTGCGGGACTGATATACGGCATGGGACATGCCGTATACTCCATTTCTGATCCGCGGGCTGATATCCTCAAGGAATCTGCGAAACGGCTTTCCGTCGAAAAAGGGATGGAAGAGGAATTCTCCCTCTATGAGACCGTCGCCTCGCTTGCCCCGGAAATCATTGCGGAAAAACGAAAAATGTATAAGGGCGTCAGCGCCAACGTTGACTTTTATTCCGGCATGGTATATAAAATGCTGGGGCTCCCCTACGAGCTTTTTACGCCGATCTTCGCGGTGGCGCGGATCGCCGGCTGGAGCGCCCACCGAATGGAAGAGATCCAGAACGCGGGCAAGATCATTCGCCCTTCTTATATCAGCGTCAAAGAATCCGTTCCTTATGTTCCTCTTGCGGACAGATAAGCACTACATATCCCTATTTCCATGAAAAGGCAATAAGATGAAACGAACCAAACTGTTATGGAAGCTTTTCTTTTCCATGTTAAAAATCGGGCTTTTTACATTCGGCGGCGGATATGCCATGATCGCGCTGATCGAAAACGAATTCGTCACCAAGAAAAAATGGATCGGCAAGGAAGAGTTCCTCGACATGGTAGCGATTTCCGAGTCTACCCCCGGACCGCTTGCCATCAACGGCGCTACCTATATCGGCTACAAGATAGCGGGGGTGCTGGGCGCTGCCGCCGCCACCATAGCAGTTTGTATCCCGTCTTTTGTCATCATTTATGCGATCTCGCTCTTTTTTGACGAATTTTTGGAATTCACATACGCCGCATATGCGTTCCGCGGCATTCAAGTGTGTGTCATATATCTTATCCTGTCCGCCGGCTGGAAAATGTTTCGGGAAATGAAAAAGACGGCTTTCCATCTTGTCATCTTTTCGCTTACGCTTCTTTTTATGGTCGCATTTTCCATCTTCGCCGTCGATTTTTCCTCTATTTTCTACATTTTGATCAGCGCAGCGGCGGGAGTCGCCTGCTATCTCATCGCTTCTCTGCGCGAGAAGGGGAGGAACCGGTCAAAATGATCTACTGGAAGCTGTTTTTCACATTTTTCAAGATCGGCGCGCTGTCCTTCGGCGGAGGGTATGGGATGATTTCCCTTATCCGGGAAGAAGCCCTTTCAAACGGCTGGCTGACAGAAGAGGAGATTCTCAATCTGATTGCGGTGTCGGAGTCCACTCCCGGGCCGATTGCCGTCAACATCGCGACCTTTGTCGGTTCTACACAGGCCGGCATTGCAGGCTCGCTTCTGGCAACACTCGGCGTCATTCTTCCCTCTTTCCTCATTATTCTCATTATTGCAGCGCTCATTCAGAATCTTTTGAAATATGCGGGAGTCGGAGCGGCACTGGGCGGCATCCGTCCCTGTATCACGGGACTGATCCTCGCCACGGCCATTACGATGTTTTTCAGTACGCTGCTTCATTTTGAAACCGTCTCCGATAAGATTTCCGTCGATTGGAACGGCATCATCATTTTTGCGGTCCTGGTCCTCGCAGGATTCTTATGGGAACGCTTCCGAAAGAAAAAGCCCTCTCCGATTCTTATGATTCTGGTCTCTGCAGGGCTTGGGATGCTGCTGTATTCCCTTTTCTGACCCAGAATCACAGTCTTACCGCAAAGGAGTTTTGCAAAATATGAGCAAAAAACAAAAGCGCATCAGCCTTCTTGTCTTTGCGCTCGTGATCGCTGCGCTGTTGATCGGCGTCTTTCTCACGGGCAATTCCGGCAGCAAGGGAGAAAGCATCCAGGAGCTGATGCAAAACGAAGTCCTGCACGAGACCAACAAAATCAGTCTTTTCGGTCTGATCGACGTCAATCCAGGACTTATCTCGGCGTTTCTTGTTACGGCCGTTCTTTTCGTATTCGCTCTCATTGTGCGGATCTTTGTCATTCCGCGCTTCCGGAACGTGCCCGGTAAATTCCAAACGGTGCTGGAGGAGGCCGTCGGGCTTTTCGACCGGCTTGCAAAATCCAACAGCCCGCACCGGAACCGGTTCCTCGGTGCCTATGTGTTCACTGCAGGGACTTATATTTTCGTCGGAACCCTGTTCGAGCTGTTCGGTTTTCAGGCCGTTACGACGCAGGGGATTTCCACCGCACTGACCGCTCCCCTGTCGGATATCAACGGAGCCATTGCGCTGGGATTTCTGTCCTATGGCGTCATACTGGTCGGAGGCATCACGGCAAACGGTTTGCGCGGACTGGGAAGAACGCTCAAGGAATTTTCCCTGCCGATCTCCATGAGCTTCCGTCTGTTCGGCGCTCTGCTCAGCGGTGCGCTGGTGACCGGACTTGTTTATTATTACATCTCGCTGAGCTTTGTTTTGCCTGTCATTGTCGGCGTTCTGTTTACCCTGCTCCACGCCGTCATCCAGGCCTATGTCCTGACAATGCTGACCGCGCTGTTTTACGGCGAGGTTACAGAAATAAAACACAATCCTAAAACCAGCAAGCGCGCCGCCGTCCCGGCGGCAGGCGACTTGACTGCAAATGCCATCGGAGGTACGAAACAATGAAAATCATGACAAAAAAGCTTCTATTGATCCTTGCCGCAGTCCTGCTTTTGGCCGCGGCAGCTTTCCCCGCCTACGCGGCGGATGAAAATCCCGCAGCGGCGAACGACGAAGCGGCAGCGCAGGATACGGCGGAAACCGCGGAGGACGCCACCTCCGCCAAAGCATGGGGCGCGGCAATCGCCGTCGGACTTGCGGCGGCGGCGGGCGCCATCGGTATGGGCATCGTCGTCGGCAAATCATCGGAGGGGATTTCCCGCCAGCCGGAAGCGGAGGGCAAGATCCGCTCCACCATGATGCTCGGACTCGTCTTTATTGAAACCGTCGTCATTTACGCGCTGATCGTCGCCATCCTACTTATCTTCGTTCTATAAAGGAAGGTGCCGTCCATGCCACTGAATATCGATTGGCAGCAAATTCTGTTGCATCTTCTGAATTTCACCATTCTGTTCGCCATTCTTTATTTCCTTCTTTACAAGCCGGTCAAAGCTTTCATGGAGAAACGCAAACAGGAATATGAAAAACGCGAAGAAGAAACGCAGAGCAAGCTTGCCGAAGCAGAAAAAACGAAGGCTCAGTATGAACAAAAGCTTCAAAATGCCGATAAGGAAATCCGCGAGCTGAAAGAACAGGCCAGAGCCGATGCTTCCAAGGCTGCCGAAGCTCGGATCAGCGATGCGCGCACCGAAGCGGAAAAGCTTGTCAGCCGTGCAAAAAGCGAAGCCCAAAAGGAGCACGATGAGATCGTCGCCTCCGCACAGGAAGATATTGCCAGAACAGCTGCCGAAGCCGCCGAAAAAATCATCGCGGAGAGCACCTCTCAGGCATATGATTCCTTCTTAGCTTCGGTCGAGAGGAGCGAGTCTCATGACAAGTAATCCGGAAGCGGTCCTGCTCGCCGCCAAGGCGCCGAGCCCTGAGCAGCAGGCAAAGCTGGAGGAATTCATTTCCCGCCGCTATGGTCCCGGCATCCGTCTTGTATTTCACGAGGATCCGTCCATGCATGGATTTCTTCTTGAAGTCGGCTCGGATATCTACGACTTCAGCGTCAGAGGGCGCTTTGAGCAGCTTAGGCATGCCATCGACGCAGTATCCGCAAAAGACGGAGATATCATTCCCCTTCTGCGCGAAACCATCCGCCGCTGGACTCCGCAGGCGTTGGCAGAAGAGATCGGGACCGTCGTTACCGTCGGAGACGGGATCGCTACGGTCCAGGGAATGAAAAACGCCTCTTACGGCGAAATTCTTCTTTTCTCCTCTGGGATCCGCGGAATGGTCCAGAATTTGAACGAGCATGAGATATCATGTATTTTATTTGATGATGACGAAGGCGTGACCGAGGGCAGCGCCGTCAAGCGCACGGGAAAGGTTGCCGGCATCCCTGTGGGAGAGGCAATGATCGGACGGGTGATCGGCGCGCTTGGCAATCCCATCGACGGCAAGGGAGAGATCGAAACCAAAGCTTATCGCAGAATCGAGAGCCCCGCGCCCGGTATCATTGACAGAAGTCCTGTCACAAGACCGTTGGAAACGGGCATCCTCGCCATCGATTCCATGTTCCCGATCGGACGCGGGCAGAGAGAGCTCATCATCGGCGACCGCCAAACGGGAAAAACAGCCATTGCGCTCGATACCATTTTGAATCAAAAGGGCAAGGGCGTCATTTGCATTTATGTTGCCATCGGTCAAAAAGCAAGCTCCATCGCACAGCTTACCGCAAACCTGGAAAAGCACGGCGCGATGGAATATACCATCGTTGTTGCCGCTACCGCCTCAGAGCCCGCCCCGCTGCAATACATTGCGCCTTATGCCGGCTGCTCCATCGGCGAATATTTCATGAACAAGGGACAGGATGTTCTGATCGTCTACGACGATCTTTCCAAGCATGCCGTCGCTTACCGTTCCATGAGTCTTCTGCTCGGCAGATCGCCGGGGCGCGAGGCGTATCCGGGAGACGTTTTCTATCTGCACTCCCGTCTTTTGGAGCGCTCCGCCCAGCTTTCCGAAAGCAAGGGCGGCGGCAGCATGACGGCGCTCCCCATCGTGGAAACGCAGGCGGGAGACGTTTCGGCATACATTCCGACCAATATCATTTCCATTACAGACGGCCAGATCTTCTTGGAAAGCGATCTTTTCTTTGCCGGACAGCGTCCGGCCGTCAACGTCGGCCTCTCCGTATCCCGCGTCGGCGGCAGCGCTCAGACCAAGGCAATGAAAAAAGCGACCGGTACGCTCCGGCTCGACCTTGCTCAGTATCGGGAAATGAAAATTTTCACGCAGTTTTCAAGCGACCTCGATGAGGTGACAAGAAAGCAGCTGATATATGGACAGGGACTGATGCAGCTCCTGCGGCAGAAGCAGTATCATCCGCAGCGCCGCTCAGAGCAGATCATCCTCTTGACGGCGGCACTCGCCCATCTGTTCATCGATATATCGCCGGACGATATTCAGTCCTGCGCCGCCGGACTGATCGAATCTATCCAGAAGCAAGCGCCGGCGATCTTACGGAGCATCGATCAATCGGGCAAGCTCGCAGAGGAAGACCAGAAAAAATTGATCGAGCTTTCCAAAGCATTTTTGAACGAATGGGAAAAGCGGTGACGGGCTATGGCGACCTTAAAGGAAATCAAGAACCATACCGACAGCATTCGGGAAACTCAAAAAATCACGAACGCCATGTATCTCATCGCTTCCGCCAAGCTAAGACGGGCCAAAAGCGAGTTTGAGCGGACAAAGCCCTATTTCATGGCGCTGAAAAGTGAGATCAAGCGCATTTTCCGCACCGATGCAAGGGTGGAAAGCCGATATTTTTATCCGTTGGAAACAAACGCCAAAAAGCTTGACGGCACCTACGCCTATCTTGTCATCACCGCCGACAAGGGACTTGCCGGCGCATACAATCAAAATGTGATTAAGGAAGCGGCGAGACTGCTTTCGGAGCACCGCGACGCGAAGCTCTTTGTCGTCGGGGAATACGGAAGACAATACTTTTTGTCCCACGGGATTTCCATCGAGCAAAGCTTCCATTATACGGCACAAAATCCGATCTTTGACCGCGCGCGGGAAATCGGCTCTGCGCTGCTTGACTTTTACGACCGCGGCGAAGTGCAAAAGCTCTTTGTTCTGTATACCGATTTTGAAAACGGCTTTGTCAGCAAGGCAAAGACGACGCGCATCCTTCCCTTTCACAGAGCAGATTTTGCCTCTCACGAGGGGGAAAAGGCGGTCACGGTGCCGTTTGAGTTCCAGCCGTCTATCACAGCGGTGCTCGACAATATCATCCCAAGCTATGTCGCCGGATTTATTTACAGCGCGCTTGTCGACAGCTTCTGCTGCGAACAGAATGCCCGCATGACCGCAATGGACAGCGCCAACCGCAACGCGGAGGAGATCCTTGAGGCGCTCTCCAGAGAATATAATCAGACGCGCCAGAAAATCATTACGCAGGAAATCACGGAAATCGCATCCGGAGCAAAATATCAAACCATGAAAAAGCAAAAAAAGGAGGCATCGGACGATGGATACACCGGAATCTCTGAAAGGTAGCATCATACAAATCGCAGGCTCTGTCGTCGACATCCGCTTTGAATCGGACAGGATGCCGCGGATCAAGGAGGCCCTTACCGTTACGCTGGAGGGCAAGGTCCGCATGATGGAGGTCGCGCAGCATATCGGAGCCCATACCGTGCGCTGCATCATGATGTCGGAAACGGAAGGACTTTCCTGCGGTATGAAGGTCGAAGCGACCGGCGCCGGCATCCGCGTGCCGGTCGGTCCCTGTACGCTCGGCAGGCTGTTCAACGTATTCGGAGAGCCTATCGACGGAGGTGCCTCCATCGACAAGGATGCCGAACGCTGGAGCATACACAGAAAAGCGCCCGCTTTCACGGAGCAAAGTCCATCCGTAGAAATTTTGGAAACCGGCATCAAAGTCATCGACCTTCTGGAGCCCTATGCAAAGGGCGGCAAAATCGGACTTTTCGGCGGCGCCGGCGTCGGAAAAACGGTTCTTATCCAGGAGCTGATCCACAACGTCGCCATGGAGCACGGCGGCTATTCGGTATTCGCCGGCGTCGGCGAGCGTTCCCGCGAGGGCAACGACCTCTGGAACGAAATGCGCGAAAGCGGCGTTTTTGACAAGACGGCGCTCGTTTTTGGACAGATGAACGAATCCCCCGGCGTGCGCATGCGGGTCGCGCTTTCAGGACTGACGATGGCGGAATATTTCCGCGACCGCGAGCACAAGAACGTCCTCTTGTTCATCGACAATATTTTCCGCTTCGTACAGGCTGGCAGCGAGGTCTCGACCCTGCTCGGAAGAATGCCTTCCGCTGTCGGCTACCAGCCGACGCTCGCGGAGGAGATGGGCGCGCTCCAGGAGCGGATCACCTCCACCAAAAACGGATCTGTGACCTCGGTCCAGGCGGTTTACGTCCCGGCAGACGACCTGACGGACCCCGCGCCGGCCACGACCTTCTCCCATTTGGATGCGACGACCGTTCTCAGCCGCAAGATCTCCGAACAGGGAATCTATCCCGCCGTCGATCCGCTCGCCTCCTCTTCCCGCATTTTGGAGGCGGATATCGTCGGCGATGACCATTACCGCATCGCCAGAGGCGTGCAGGAGGTCCTTCAGAAATACAAGGAGCTTCAGGATATCATCGCAATCCTCGGAATGGAGGAGCTTGACGACGCCGACAAACTTATCGTCGCCAGAGCGCGGAAGATCCAAAGATTTCTTGCCCAGCCGATGCACGTCGCGGAAAAATTCACCGGAATTCCCGGCGTCTATGTTCCCCTTTCGGAAACGCTGCGCGGATTCGACGCCATTGTCAGCGGCGGCGTCGACGATTTTCCGGAAGCGGCCTTCTACAACGTCGGAACGCTCGATGATGTGACTCGCAAAGCGGAAATGCTGAAAAAGGGAGAGACCTCCTCATGAACGTTTTCCGACTGAATATCTTAGCGGCAGATAAAGCATTTTATACGGGAGAGGCCGTATCGCTCGTGGTTCCCGCCATCGAGGGGCAATATGGGATTTTGGCGCATCATCAGAACATGATCACCGCCACGATCCCCGGGAAGCTCAAGTATACAGCGCCGGACGGAACGGAGCATATCGCGGCCGTTTCGAGCGGTCTTGTCAAGGTAGAGGACAACGAAGTGCTCGTCCTTGTGGAAAGCGCGGAGCGTCCGGAAGAAATCGATATCAATCGTGCAAAGCGCGATGCCGAGCAGGCAAGAGAGATCCTGCTGCGCAAGCAAAGCATCCGAGACTTCCACGCAGCCCAGTCCCAAATCGCAAGGGCGCTCAATCGGATTCGGATTAAAAATGAACAAGACTATCATCAATAAATCCATACAGGTGAGACAAGCATTGGAAATCCCCGATTTTTTTATAAAAATCTCCGAAATCATGAATAAAATTCGGAATGTTTAATTTTCCTATACACTTTCTTAACATTTATACGATATAATTTTTTAGAAGTGGATGATTGTTTATTTATGATAAGGAGATGGATGTCTTTGAGCAAAAAGAAAATCATGATTGCGTATATGTCCTTATCCATCGCGGCGGGACTGGCCCTTGCGATATGCCGCACCGTTATTTTATATCGGTATTACGATCCATACAACGGTGAATTCTCAAGGGAGGCAGATCTCTATATTCAGCTGCTGGGGTATGGAATGCTGGCTGTTGTCCTGATTCTGTTTACCTCTTATTTTTGGATACGGAGGGAAAAATTTGAACGTTTTTCCGCCTCTTCCAATCAGGTTTCCGTATTTTCCAGTTCTCTTTGCGGTTTTATCTTTGCCGCGGTCGGCATTCTGGTACTGATCTACTATGCCGGGACCATTTTCCAAACAGGAGGCGGCTGGTTTTTCAAAGCCGCTCAGTGGATTTCCTTCTTCTCTCTGTTTGGAGCGGCCGCATATTTTATTTTCAGCGCATCCGTCGGATACGGCGAGTCGAAAATCAAGAAAGCGCTTTCGTTCTTCCCTGCACTCTGGGCGCTCTCCTATCTTGCAGCCTCTTACATCCATCCCGATTATCTTTATAATGACCCCAACCGAATCTTTTGCAACGTTTCCATCGCGGCGCTTCTCTTGTTCTTCCTTTTTGAAACACGCAACACCGTATCGTCTGCACAGAACCCGGCAAGATTTGCTTTTTCCCTCATTGCAATGGTATGTGTCTTAGTTTACATGCTTCCTTTATTTACATTAACAGCATTTTGGGAAATTTCCTTAACGCCGGAATCTCTTTTTGAAGCCGTAGAATGCGGCGCGGTATTTTATATTTTTGCCGTGCTTTACACAATGATCTCTGCCATCAAAAAGGAGCCGGCGCCGGTTATCCCGTCGGAAGCTTCAGAAAGCGGGGAGAATCAGGAATCGTAAATTTTTAAATATAGTATGTGCAAGAAAGCAAGGGCGGACGCCTTATGGCATCCGCCCTTGCTGATTTTTTATTTCTATTCACCGAGACGCACGGCGCGTCCGTTTTCTCCGAACCAGCAGAAATACGCCGACACCGACGATTCCCACCGCCGCCGCAAGACCTACATAAAGCAGCACCGGATTTCCCGGCGTAATTTGATATTCAGAAATATCCACGATGTCAGAAAGCAGCGTGGGACCGCCGAATAAATATTTTTGAATACTATCAAGATGCTCTCTCTCCTGTTTTTCCGCTTGGAAAGTCGTTTCCACTTCTTCCGCAATCGCATAAAAATCATCTACGGGAAATAAATACCCCTCTGCATCACTTGCAAATTCTTGATAATAAACGTAATCACCTTTTTCTGTCTGATAATAAATATATATGCCGTCATGAGAGGCATCTCCATTCAAATAATAAATATGCTGGGCGGAGAGAAATGGCGACACCTTGTTTAAAATCAAACTCGGATTCAACACATACGAAAGCGTCGAATCCAGTTCCGGCGGGTGAATGCTGATCTTACAGGAAGCGCCCTCTCTTATATAATAATATTCAGCAGAGGAAAACCGTCCCTTTACAGCATAGTAAGGTTCCAACAGATTTTCATCCGATATGATTTCTTCAATGCCCTTTCTTTGTCCAAACAAATGCATGAAGGTTCCGTTGAATATTTTTATCGTATTATCTTTATTCGCATTTTCAATCGTTTGATAAACCGAGTCTGAAAACGATAGAGAATCTTCTATTCCTTCATTCGCAAAGATAGAAAAAGAGAATAGAATAAATAAACATATTGTAATAAAACATACGTATTTTTTCATCGTTATTCCTCCTATTCACGACTTTTCGTTAATCATAAGTAAAGTAGCACGGAACTAAATTTGACGAATAGTTTGTGTTTATCACAATTTGGCATTCCCATGCATATTTATTTGCTTCCTCGAACATTTGTGGATTCCGACCGTTATATAATTTCTCATAGGAAATCATATAACTTCTTCCTTCGTTTTCAGGATATGGATCTCTTACTAAAAACCAATATCTTGTGCGGGCAGAACCGTCGCTATTCATAACCGTTTGCTTTGTATAACCATATATTAAAATAGCATGACCGGTATCCCGTGACGTTACGTTATCACTGTTATATAATCCGAGACCTATAAACAAAACATGATTATTATCAAGGAAAGTACGGATCGTCTGTTTAGAATAAACGCCGTATTCCCATCCCGTCCCTCTGATATTAAACACTTCATTAGTTAAATTTGAAATATAGTAATTCATTGCATTAGCCGCTTCTATAACACCGCCCATTTGATTTACTTCACTGCCGTATATATAAGAAACAGCTTGATTTTGCGTATATGTAACATTAGGAAAATAATGTTTAGCGAACATCCTCGCAGTTGCCGCCCAGCACCAGTTGCTCTTCTTTTGTCCTTCCACAGCGACCCCGCTGTCTTCTATTACCAAATGCAAATACCACTCATCACGAAAGCTGTCGTTATCCACATACTTGCGCTGCTCCACATTCAAGCCGTCGCTGTCGCCCCATAAGCTGTCCCCCACTACCATAGAAAGATCTTTATTGGTAATGGATTCCGAAGATTTGGCCTTGATTTTAAAGGAACCGTATTTCGTAAATGTAATTTTCCATTTCTGCCGGTCTGCTCCGGTATACGGTTCCTGAACCAACGCAATATTTTCACTTCCGATTTTATTAGAAGGAACCGAAATCACAAGACCGCTTTTCACATTTTCAATTTTATCATATCCGCCTCCGACAGAGGAAATATACCATCGCTGGTGTTCATCCCCACAAAAATTCCACTGCTCTAAGATAGAGCCAGATGTAGAATAACCCGGCTTGTCGTTGTTATCTACCTGTACATACCGTGGACGATAGCGGTTTTGTATATAATATTCTCCCTCCACAAGAGTGACCTCTGATGCAGAAAAAGCGGAAATTTCTGCCGCCGAAACTGAGATGCATGCAATTATACCAAGAATCATAAACAATGCGAGTATAAACGATGTTTTTTAGAATGAAAATATGATTCTCCTATAATGGAATCACCCCCATTTCAATTCTAATTTACCACAGAATACTATATTTGTCAATCGATTTTAAGAAATCGCACTGCGGCTTTTTCTTTCATTCTCCCGGCATGCCCGTTCTAAAATCTTTTATTTTTTTACCGGAATAGGTTGACTTATAAAAAGCAATATGATAGGATGGAACCGGAATCCATTGGAATAAAAAATCACTTCGGAAAGGAACCCATTATGAATCGAATCTATGAAGCCCGGTGGATCAAGCCGGATTACGAAGCGGGCGAGTCGGCATCTGAATTTTTCCGGAATTTCCGTATGGAAAAGCCTGTGCGGCACGCCTCTCTTACCGTTTCTGCCCTCGGCGTCTACGCCGCCAGGGTCAACGGAGAAAAAGTAAGCTATGTGCTGGCGCCTGGCTGGACCTCCTACCATCATCGCGTACAGTATCAGGAATATGATGTCACCGCTCTCATTCGGACGGGCGAGAACGTTCTTTCCATTACCGCAGCGCCCGGCTGGCGGATGCCGTATGCAGCGCTGGGCGGAAAGCCTTGTGCTGACTGGGCCACCGAAGAGCTTTCGGCGACGGAATACGCTGTCATTGCTTCCCTTGTCATCGTCTACGAAGATGAGACGGAAGACGTTATCCTTACAGACAGTAATTTTTCAGTACGGGAAACCTGCTGGCGCGCCTGCAACATATACAACGGCGACGTGTATGACGCCTCCTACCGCGCCGGCGTCAAGATCCATCCCGTTAAGGTATTGAGCCATGCGAGAAGCATCCTGGTTCCTCAGGAGGGCGAGATCATCTGCGAGCATGAACGCTTCAATCCGGTCGAGATCATCCATACGCCGAAGGGGGAGACCGTTATCGATTTCGGTCAGAACATGACGGGATATATCGAGCTCTCTCTTTGCGTTCCGCAGGGCGAAAGGATCGTCATCGATCATGCAGAGGTGCTTGATGCCGAAGGCAATTTCTACACCGAAAACCTCCGCTCGGCCAAAGAGCAGATCGTATTTGTAGGCGACGGAGAATACCACGTCTGGAAGCCGGAATTCACCTATTACGGGTTCCGGTATATCCGCCTTACCGAATGGCACGGCGATGTCGATCCGGATGCCTTCACTGCGATCGTCGTTCATTCCGACCTTGAGCGGACCGGAACGTTTGAATGCTCCGACCGTCGGATCAACCAGCTCTATCACAACATCATATGGGGGCAGAAAAGCAACTTCCTCGACGTTCCGACCGACTGTCCGCAGCGCGACGAGCGTCTCGGCTGGACGGGGGACGCGCAGGTCTTCGCGCGCTGCGCCGGCTACAATTTCAACGTTGACAGATTCTTCCGCAAATGGCTCTCCGACGTCACGCTTGACCAAAGAGCAACGGGCGCCATCCCGCCGTACGTCCCGAACCTCGGCATGGCGACGCCCTCCATGGGCTGGGCGGACGCCTGCGTCATCGTTCCCTGGCAGATGTATCTGCTCTACGGCGACCGTGAGCTGCTCCGCCGTCAATACGTCACCATCAAGCGGTGGATCGATTACCAGTACGAGCTCGGCGACGACTATGTGCGCAGCGGCAGGCACTTCGGCGACTGGCTCGCGCACGATGCCGATACCTCTCAGTGCAACGGCGCGACCAGCAAATGGTATCTCGCCTATGCCTACCGTGCCTATTCCACGATGCTGTTCGTAAAAATCTCCAAGATCCTCGGTGTGAAGGACCTCGACCTTTTAGATTATGAAAAGAAAATTCAGGAAACCAAGCAGCGTATCTACCAAGACTACTACAAGGACGGGATGCTGAACATCCAGCCACTGACGCAGACGGGACTTGTCATCGCACTCTATTTCGGGATTTGTCCTGAGGGCACGGAGCGAGCGCATGCGGAAAAGCTTGTCCAGATGATCCATGAGAACGGCGACAAGTTGACGACCGGCTTCCTCGGGACGCCGTATCTGCTTCATGTGCTGACCGGCTGCGGATACGATGATCTCGCCTATACCCTGCTCTTCCAGGATCAAATGCCGTCCTGGCTCTACTCCGTAGACCATGGCGCGACCACCATGTGGGAGCACTGGGACGGGATCCGTGACGACGGCACCATGTGGAGCAAATCCATGAACTCCTACAATCACTATGCCTACGGCGCAGTCGGCGACTGGCTCTATGGCGTCTGCGCGGGAATCGATACGGACGAGGAGCATCCCGGATTTGAGCATATCCGCTTCCGCCCTGTCGTCACCGACAGGATGGACTATGTGAAGGCGTCGCTTAAGACCAAATACGGTATCATCCGTTCCGAATGGAAGCATACCGCGGGCGGGCAGACGGAATATCGGTTCACAGTCCCGTCGGGACTTACGGCCACCGCCGTCATCGCAGGCAAAACGTATGAGCTCGGAGAAGGAACGCATACCCTCACGGCATGAGAAAAACCGGCGGCATGAAATTTCATGCCGCCGGTTTTCTTTTTCATATTGAATCTTATCTTTTTTCTGTTATAATATAAAAGAAAGAGATATTCTTTCAATCCACAGGATGCAGAGAGAGGGGGATTCTATGAAAAAATCAGCAAAATTACTGTGCGGCGCTATCCTCATATCGGCGCTTCTTTTTCTTGTCAGCTGCGGCGGGACCCGCGTGGTATTCGACATCGGAGACGCAACGCTGGTTTCCGGCGAGCTGAAGCAAACCTACAAGGACGGCGTGACCATTGTCCCGCCTGAAATCACCAAAGAGGGGTACGCGCTCGTCGGCTGGGACGGAAATTACGAAAATCCCACCGAGGCGACGACGGTGACGCCGGTTTGGAAAAAACTACATACCGTGACCTTTGATCTTGACGGAGGGACCGCCAAGGACAGCGAAGCGCTCGTCCAGAGCGTCCTCGACGGCGAAGCTGCCGAGGCGCCGGCGGTCTCGAAGGAGGGATATGCGTTCACCGGCTGGAGCCGGGATTTTTCCGCTGTCACCGAGGATTTGACCGTTACCGCCGTATGGACGCCCGTCCATACCGTGACCTTTGACCTTGCAGGCGGTACGCAGGAGGACGATACGCCTCTTGTTCAAACCGTAAAGGACGGCGAAGCCGCCTCCCTTCCCTCTGTTTCCAGAGAAAAATATGATTTTGTAAAATGGGACACGGACGTTTCCGCTGTCACCGGCGACCTTACCGTAAAGGCGGTATGGGAAAGAAAAGTTTTGTCCGCCAGTGAAATTTTCAAAGAAATCAGTCCCGGCACCGTTGAGATCAACACCTACCGGTTAAACGATATCCATTTTTCGACGGGCTCTGGATTTTTCATCTCAGAGGACGGAAAAGCAGTCACCAACTATCATGTCATTGAAAACGCCAGAAAAATCGAAGTAACGCTTTCCGACGGAACGGTTTATGAGGTGAAGGAGATCGTTTCGTACAGCAAGGCGCTTGATGTCGCCGTCCTCCTCGTTGATACCAAAGGAAATACGGTCCCATACCTTGAGCTTTCCGATGAAAAGCCGGAGGTCGGTGATGCCGCCTACGCGCTTGGCAGCTCGCTCGGACTTACCGGGACCTTCTCAAGCGGCATCATTTCCTATGTAGACCGCAGCATCGAGGAAGCGCCCGGCGTATCCTTTATCCAATCGACCGCACCGATCTCGCAGGGCAACAGCGGAGGACCGCTGGTCGATGAGCATGGACTTGTCATCGGGATCAATTCCGCAAGCTATACGGAAGGTCAAAATTTAAACCTTGCCATTGAGATCTCCCAGATAAAAGGCCTTTCTGAAGTGGATCTCACGCCCGAGGAGCTTTTCCAAAGGGAAGGCACGCTGAAATGGTTCATCGGAGAAAAACCGGTCTCAGAGACAAGCACAAGCTTTGACGGACAGCTCCTCGAAAACGGAGACACCGTATCCTCAGTGATTTCCACACGGGACGACAGAGACGTATATTTCGTCAAACTGCCGGAGCAGGAGCAGGCTGCCGTCATGGTGATGGTAAAGGTCGATTCCCTCGATACCTTTGAGCAAATGTATTTGCTTCCCATGATATCCCGCTCGCCGGATCTGAATACCGCAGCGGCAATCACAGAGGAATATTATCAGGGGACGGTCATCGTCGATGAGGACGGAAATTACTATTTTGTCCTGTTAATTTATCTGTCTCCCGATTATACCGGTTACGGCGATTATATCGGACTTGCGTTCGGAGCGGATTTAAGAGTCGAATATGATATGTTCGTTCTCGTGATGTCAGAAGAAGAAATACTTGCCTTATAATAGGCTAAAAAAGCGGACCGACATCGGTCCGCTTTTTTATTTTCATGGTCCCCGCATGCCTCATCGCTGCGTGCTTTGTTTCTTGACCATATTTTAAGAGCGCTCTTACTGAAACTCCTCCTCCAGGATTCCTCGGATTATGGAAAAGGACTCCGGATCATTGGGCAGCTCGCCGCTCTCCAGCATCGCCGTCATCCCGTATAAAATCGCCTTGATCTTGCAGAATTTTTGTTCCTGCGCATCCTCTTTGCCGCAGAGCCGACAGTACGCGCAGACAAGTACGTGGATCTCCGCTTGGACAGACGCGCCTTCCCCCGGTTTCCCAGCAGCCAAGGTATGCTCGGATTCCGCAAGCGCAATCCGATAATTGGGATTCGCCACCCAAAAGCGAATATAAGCGATGCAGACCTCGATCAGCTGTTTGCGGATATCCCCTTCATACAGCGACAGAATTTGACTGCATAAAAGCTCCCATTGTCCCTCGATATACCGAAGGATCTCAAGGATAAACGCCTCTTTGTTTTTAAAATGCCGGTACGGCGCCGCACAAGAGGTCCCGCAGGCCGCCGCCACGCGGCGCAGCGAAAAATTGGCGATGCCATACTGCCCGATTTCATTGGTCCCGGCGACAAGGAGCCGATGGCGCAGCGTATCCGTACCAGAAAAGTCATCCGTCATAGTAAATCCCTCACTTTGCTCTTTTTTCATTATGCCACATTTGCCGCCGATTTTCAATCAAAAATCGATAAAATCGTCAAAAACAGAGGATTTCTATTGATTTTATCTTGACTTCCGTCAGGATTTGCGATATAATTTTGAAGAAATGTTAACATTGTTAACCCTATTTTTAAAAGACAGGAGAATGCAAGATGATATCCAAAAAAATGGAAGCTCTTGGTATTAAAAAATCTGTCATCCGAGAGATATTTGAATATGCGAAAGTACGAAAAGCACAGATCGGTGAGGAAAACGTTTTTGATTTCAGCATTGGGAATCCGAGCGTTCCCGCGCCGGAGATCGTAACGAAAACACTGACGCGTCTCCTGACAGAAACAGAGGCGACCTCCCTGCACGGCTATACCTCTGCGCAGGGAGATGCAGGGGTACGGGCCGCCATTGCGGATTATATCCAAAAAACCTATGGAGCGCCGGCAGACGCCTCTCTCATCTATCTCACGGCGGGAGCCGCTGCCGCGCTGACCATCGCACTGAACGCCGTTCTCGCAGACGGCGCAGAGGAAGAGGTCATCGTGTTCGCGCCGTTCTTTCCGGAATATAAGGTCTTTACCGAAAAGGCCGGCGGACACCTCGTTCCGGTTCCCTGCTCAGAGCCGGACTTTCAAGTCGATTTTGCGGCGTTTGAAGCAGCCATCACCGAAAAAACCAAGGCGGTCATCGTCAATTCTCCCAACAATCCGACCGGCGTCGTTCTGTCGGAGGACTCCATCAGACGTCTTTGCCGTATTCTTTATGATGCCCAGGCGCGGTATGGACACGAAATCTTCCTCCTTTCCGATGAGCCGTACCGGGAACTGGTATACGGAAACGTCAAGGTCCCTTATCTTACCGCCTACTATGACAATACCATCGTATGCTACTCCTTCAGCAAGTCCCTTTCTCTTCCCGGCGAGCGGATCGGATATCTGCTTGTCTCTCCCAAAGCGCAAAATGCCCAGGAAGTATACGCTGCGGTTCTCGGCGCAGGCCGTGCGCTCGGCTTTGTATGTGCGCCGAGCCTTTTCCAATATATGATCCCCGACTGCCTCGGCAAAACCTCTGACCTCACAGTATACAAGGAAAACCGGGCGCTCCTCTTAGAAGCGCTCACCCGCTACGGATATTCCGCGGCCAGTCCCGACGGCGCCTTTTATCTTTTTGTGAAAGCGCTCGAGCCGGATGCCTGCCGTTTCTGCGAAACGGCAAAAAAGCATGAGCTTTTGCTCGTACCGAGCGACGATTTCGGTTTTCCGGGATATGTGCGGATCGCATACTGCGTCAAAACGGAGCAGATTCGGCGCTCCCTTCCGGCTTTCCAGGCACTCGCCGCCGAATATCAGAACAGGAGAGGTTAATATGGATAAGCTCACCCAGGCCAGAGAAGAAATTTCCGCAGTCGACCGAGAGATCGCGGCACTTTTTGTCCGCAGGATGAATGCGGTCCGAATCGTTTCAGAATATAAGGCGGAGCACGGACTTCCCATTTATGACGCCGCACGGGAGGAATCGCTTCTTACAAAAAATGCTTCCCATATCGAAAACGATGAGCTGCGCGGCTACTACATGGATTTTCAGCGAAATGCGATGCGTGTTTCCAGACGATATCAGGAAAAGCTCATGCACGGTATGCGCGTTGCGTTCTGCGGCGTCGAGGGAGCGTTCGCTTCCATCGCCGCCGCCAAGATATTCAGCACGGCGATGCGGGTTCCCTATCCGGATTTCAAAAGCGCCTATACCTCCGTGGTAGAGGGAGAATGCGACTGTGCCGTGCTGCCGATCGAAAACAGTACAGCGGGCGAGGTCGCTTCGGTCATGGATATGATGTTTTCCGGTCCTCTCTATGTCACCGGCATCTATGATCTCTCCGTCACCCATCACCTGATGGCCGTACCGGGAACGTCGATCTCCGATATCGAGGAAGTCATCAGCCATCCGCAGGCACTCGCACAATGTGCGCCCTATATCCGCAAGCACAGCTTTCGGGAAAGAAAATTTGAAAACACAGCGCTCGCCGCCAAATTCGTGCGGGAGCAAAACTCCCCTCGCCTTGCCGCCATTGCAAGCGAGGAGACTGCTTCTTTATACGGGCTTGTTATTCTGGACAAAAATATCAACGAAACCAACATCAACACCACGCGCTTTGCCGTCCTTGCGCGCGCTGCCGTCACAGACGGGACGGCAGCGGGCAAGGACCGGCATTCCATCCTTATGTTTACCGTCGGAAACGAAGCCGGTTCCCTTGCCAAAGCCATCAATGTCATTGGCAAATACGGCTTCAACATGCAATGCCTGAGAAGCCGTCCGATGAAGGACCTGCTTTGGCAATACTACTTTTATGTGGAAGCCGAAGGAGATCTCGGCAGTCCCGAAGGCAAAGCGATGATGGAGGAGCTTGCGCTTTGCTGCGACAGGCTCCGGATGTTCGGAAGCTTTCGGTATCCGGCGGCCCTTCACGTAGAAAATCCGGAGGATACGATATGACGCTCACGATGAATCTCGGCCAAAACAGCTACGATATCGTCGTCCGCCGCGGTGTGCTCCGCGAAGCGGCAGGACATTTGAATTTGGACAGAAAAGTTCTTGTTGTAACGGACGACGGCGTTCCTGCCGCCTATGCGGATACGGTATGCGAGGGCTGCCGGCATCCCGTCAAAATTTCAGTACCGCAGGGAGAGGAAAGCAAAAGCTTTACGATGCTTGAAAAGCTCTGCCATGTTATGCTGGAAAAAGGCTTTACCCGCACCGACGCCGTCGCTGCCGTAGGAGGAGGCGTCGTCGGTGACCTTGCAGGCTTTGCCGCCGCCGTTTATATGCGCGGAATCGATTTTTACAATCTCCCGACTACCCTGCTCTCACAGGTCGACTCCTCCATCGGCGGCAAAACCGCGATCAACCTCGAAGGAGTCAAAAATATCATCGGCGCCTTTCATCAGCCGAAAAAAGTCCTCATCGATCCGGATGTGCTCGCCACCCTTTCCCCAAGACAGTTTGCAAACGGCCTTGCCGAATCGATCAAAATGGCGGCTACCTGCGACGCCGATTTATTTACGATCATCGAAAACGAGGATCCGGAAGAAAACATTTCCGCCATTATCGAGCGTTCGCTCGCGATCAAAAAGTCTGTCGTCGAGCATGATGAAAAAGAAACCGGACTGCGCCGCATCCTCAATTTCGGGCACACGATCGGACATGGAATCGAAAGCTGTGAGGGACTGCATGGCCTTTATCACGGAGAATGCGTCGCGCTCGGCATGCTTCCGATGTGCGCGCCTGCCGCGCGCGACCGGCTTCTTCATGTCTTGCGCAAAGTCGGACTTCCCACCGAAATGCGCTTTGATCCAGAACGCATCTTTGAGGCAGTCACACATGACAAAAAGCTCGACGGAAACGAGCTGAATCTCATTTTTGTTCCGGAAATCGGCTCCTTTGAAATGCGGCGGATGTCGCTTTCCGATTTTCGCCGGCTGCTGAAGGAGGCATTTGCATCATGAAAAACACATTCGGAAACAGCGTGTGCGTCACGCTGTTTGGAGAGAGTCACGGAGCGGCAGTGGGTGCGGTCCTCGACGGAATGGCGCCGGGCATTCCGGTAGACGACGCCTTTATCGAGCATCAGATGTCGCTTCGCAAGTCGCTCTCCGCCCTTTCCACCGCAAGAAAGGAGCCGGACACGGTCCGGATCCTCTGCGGCGTTTATGAGGGCAGAACCGCCGGAACGCCCATCGTCTTTCTCGTCGAAAATACGGACACACGAAGCGCCGACTATGATGCGCTCCGGTCCGTCGCAAGGCCCGGACACGCCGATTATACGGCCTACTGCAAATATCACGGGTATTCCGACCCGCGCGGCGGCGGCCATTTTTCAGGACGCATCACAGCGGGACTGGTAGCGGCGGGCGCCGTCGCCATCACGGCGCTTCGCACGCGCGGGATTCGGATAGGGACGCATATCCTTTCCTGCGCCGGCATCCGCGACCGGGATTTTGACGATACAGACCGTGATATCGAAGTCCTTGCCGGCCGTCCCTTTGCCGTGCTGGACTCCACAAAAGCGGAACAGATGAAAGAGGCGATCACCGGCGCCAAAAGCGAGGGAGACAGCGTCGGAGGAATCCTCGAAACCGCCGTCACGGGATTTCCCGCCGGCGTCGGCGAGCCCTGGTTCGATACGCTGGAGGGCGTGCTTTCTCATATCCTGTTCTCGGTGCCCGCCGTCAAGGGCGTTGAATTCGGAGACGGCTTTGCCCTTGCCGGCATGCGCGGCAGCGAGGCAAACGACTGCTTTTATGCAGAGGATGGCACAGTCAAGACATCCACCAACCATTGCGGCGGCATTCTCGGCGGCATTTCAAACGGCATGCCGCTGCTCTTCCGCTGTGCTGTCAAGCCGACAGCCTCCATTTACCAAAAGCAGAATACCGTGGATTTTCTCAAAAATGAGAATACGGAGCTGCAAATCCACGGCAGGCACGATCCCGCCATTGTCCACCGTGCACGAGTCGTCGTCGACAGCGTGACAGCACTTGCGCTCTGCGATATGCTGGCGCTGCGCTTCGGGACGGATTTTCTCTCTCCCACGGGAGGCATATCATGAAATACGGTCTGATCGGAGAACATCTTTCCCACAGTTTTTCGGGAGAGATCCATGCGAAAATCGCATCCTATGAATATGAGCTGCATGAGCTTCCGCCGGACGCGCTTCCTGCGTTCATGCGGAAAAAGGACTTCCTCGGCATCAATGTGACCATTCCCTATAAGCAGGCGGTCATTCCCTTTCTCTCGGAAATCGACCCCGCCGCCGAGAAAATCGGCGCGGTCAATACCGTTGTCAACCGGAACGGCAGACTCTTCGGCTACAACACAGATTTTGCCGGACTGCGGGCGCTTATTCTGCATGCCGGACTCGACCTTTCCGGTGCGAAGGTGCTCATTCTCGGCACAGGAGGTACATCCCACACGGCGCGGGCCGTATCGGAAGCACTGGGAGCCGCATCCATTCTCACCGCCGGCAGACAGAAAAAAGACGGCTGTATCACGTATGAAGAGGCATACGCACGGCATGCCGACGCGGATTTTCTGATCAATACAACGCCGTGCGGCATGTACCCATATCCGGACGGAAACGAAAAGACAGCCGGCATACCCGCGGACCTTGCAAAGCTTCCGGCGCTTCGCGGCGTTATCGATGTGATCTTCAATCCTCTGCGGACCAATCTCGTATTGGAAGCGCGGCAGCGCGGAATCCCGGCCGCGGGCGGACTTTATATGCTCGTCGCTCAGGCGGTCGCAGCGGCGGAGCTTTTCACGGGAAAACCGCTTGACACAGCGCTTACTGACAAAATATACAATGAAATTCGGACAGAAAAGGAAAATATCGTGCTCACCGGTATGCCGGGAAGCGGAAAAACGACGGCGGGTCTTTATCTTGCCGAAAAAACCGGACGGCGCTTTTTGGATACGGACGCGATGATCGTCAAAAAAGCAGGCAAGGAAATCTCCGATATCTTTGCGGAAGTCGGAAATGACGGCTTTCGCACGCGGGAAAGGAAAGCCGTCGCCGAGGCCGCCAATTCGACCGGAGCCGTTATTGCCACAGGAGGCGGCGCCGTCCTGTCGGACGACAACGTCCGCGCGCTGAAACGGAGCGGGAGAATCTATTTTCTGGACCGCGCGCTGGAAAACATCGTTCCGACCGCGGACAGGCCTCTTGCGCTGGATAAAGAGGCGCTTGCCGCCCGTTTTGCGGAGAGATATGAGCGGTATCTTTCCACCTGCGACCGTCAAATCGTGATCGACGAAAACGTATTTCACACTGTCAAAGCCATTGAGGAGGATTTTTATCATGCGGATTCTTGTCATCAACGGTCCGAATCTTAATTTGCTCGGCATCAGAGAGCCCGCTGTTTACGGACAGGAAAGCTATGCGGACCTTTGCGCCAAAATCACAGCATATGCCAGGGAAAAGGACGTCGGCATTTCCTTTTTTCAGTCCAACCATGAGGGAGCGCTTGTGGATGCCATCCAGTCGGCATACGGAAGCTTCGATGGCATTGTCATCAATCCCGGCGCCTATACCCACACCAGCATTGCCCTGCTCGACGCCGTCAAAGCGGTCGGAATCCCGACGGTAGAGGTTCATATTTCCGACGTGAATGCAAGAGAAGCATTCCGCAAAACTAGTTTTGTCCGCGCCGCCTGCATCGGCACCATTGCCGGACATGGCACCGACGGATATCTGGAAGCCATCGAGCTTTTGATGCGCATGGGAGGGGCCCACGCATGAACGTACGAATCATACCGCGTCCGCTCCACGGCGTCATTCAAGCGCCGCCCTCCAAAAGCATGGCGCACAGACTTCTTGTCTGCGGCGGACTTGCGAAGAGCGGAGTCAGCATACTTCACGGCATTTCGGACTCCGAAGACATGATGGCGACGCTCGGATGTCTTGCAGCACTCGGCGTTCAGTACAAAAAGGCCGGGAATACCGTAACCATTACCGGAACGGATCTTTTTTCCGCGGAACCGAAAGAACCGCTTGCGTGCAGAGAGAGCGGGAGCACGCTCCGGTTTTTTCTTCCTCTTGCTCTGATGTGCGGAAAAGAAGTGCGGTTTTCCGGAAGCGCCAAGCTGCTGTCCCGTCCTCTTACCGTATATGAAACGATCTGCTGTGAGCAAAATCTTTTCTACAGACAAACCGAAACCGAGGTTTCGGTCCGAGGAAGGCTTACGCCCGGTCATTACAAAATACCGGGCAATATCAGCAGTCAGTTTATCAGCGGACTTCTCTTCGCGCTTCCGCTCTGCGAGGGAGACAGCACGCTTTCCATTCTGCCGCCGGTCGAAAGCCGTCCCTACCTTGAGCTTACCATCGAAGCGCTTGCCGCCTTCGGCGTCCACGTATCGTGGACAGACGACAGGACTCTTTTTGTTCCAGGCAGGCAGACCTATCATCCATGTGAGATGACGGTGGAGGGTGACTATTCCAACGCTGCGTTTTTCGCCGCGCTGAAGCTGTTCGGGAACGAGGTGGAAATCACCGGACTTTCCGATGCCAGCCGGCAGGGCGACAAGGTGTATCTCAAATTCTTTGAAATGCTCGCAAAGGGGACGCCCACCATTCATATCGGCGACTGTCCCGACCTCGGACCGATCCTCATGGCGGTAGCCGCGGCAAAGAACGGTGCGGTATTCCGGGAAACGAGACGGTTGAAAATCAAAGAAAGCGACCGCGGTGCTGCAATGGCGCAGGAGCTTGCCAAGTTCGGCGCATCCGTCACCGTCTACGAGGACTCCATCGTCGTATATCCGGCAAGCTTCCATGCGCCGCGGGAAATCCTGCATGGCCACAACGACCATCGAATCGTGATGGCACTCTCTGCCCTGCTCACGGTAACGGGAGGAGAAATCGAGGGCGCACAGGCGGTGCGGAAAAGCCTGCCCGAATACTTTGATATGTTAAAATCGCTCGGAGCGGAGGTAATCGAATATGAAGCTTGACAAAAGTAAGCACATTTTAATCGTAGGAATGGGACTTCTCGGAGGAAGCTACGCGATGGCGCTCACCAAAAAGGGATTTTCCGTATCCGCTATCACGCGAAGCCAAAGCTCCATCGATTATGCGCTTTCCCACGGGATGATAGAGCGCGGGACGACCGCAATCGACCCTGCGCTCATCGGCGATGCCGATATCGTGATATTCGCTCTGTATCCGCATATTTTTACGGAATGGGTGCGGGACAACCAGCAGTATTTCAAGTCCGGCGCCATTATCACCGACGTCACCGGCGTCAAGGGCTGCATCGTGCCGACCATACAGGAAATGCTGCGTCCGGATGTAGAATTCATCGCAGCACATCCCATGGCAGGACGCGAGGTTTCCGGCGTTCAAAACAGCGACGATGCGATTTTTCATGGTGCAAATTACGTGGTGACGCCCTCCGAAAAAAACACGCCGGAAGCAATCGCGCTTTGCGAGGAGCTGGGGCATACGCTCGGCTTTGCCAGAGTCGCGACCCTTTCTCCTGAGCAGCATGACGAGATCATCGCTTTCGTTTCCCAGCTTACGCACTGTATCGCGATTTCGCTGATGACCTGTCAGAAAACCAAGCATCTTGAAGAATATACAGGCGACTCCTTCCGAGATCTGACACGGATCGCGAGGCTGAACGATGAGATGTGGAGCGAGCTGTTTCTCGCCAACCGCGATGCGCTCCTCCATCAAATGGGTCTTTTTGAAAAGGAGCTGGATAAGCTCCGCGGGCTATTGGAAACCGGCGACCGCGAGGGACTGCGCGAGATGATGCGGTACTCAACAAGCAGGCGCGCCTTGTTCGATAAAAATGACAAACTATAAAAGTGAGGATGGTATACGATCATGAATATGGATTTTATTAGAAAGCTCCCGATTCCGAAGGAAATCAAAGAACAATATCCGATCAACGACGAGCTGTCCGCAGTCAAAGCGGAACGCGACAAGGAAATCAAAAAGATATTCAGCGGAGAATCCAATAAATTTCTGCTGATTATCGGTCCCTGCTCCGCGGATTCCGAGGACAGCGTCCTCGACTACATTTCGAGACTGCGCGGCGTGCAGGAAAAGGTCAAGGACAAAATCGTGATTGTTCCGAGAATCTACACCGGCAAGCCTCGTACCACCGGAGACGGCTACAAGGGGATGCTGCACCAGCCCAATCCGAACGAAAAGCCGGATCTGATCAAGGGCATCATCGCCATCCGCGAGCTGCATATGCGTGCGCTGCGCGAAACCGGATTCTCCTGCGCCGATGAGATGCTGTATCCTGAAAACCATCGGTATCTCAACGACCTTTTGTCTTATGTGGCGGTCGGTGCGCGTTCTGTCGAGGATCAGCAGCACAGACTTACCGCGAGCGGACTCGACATTCCGGTCGGAATGAAAAATCCGACAAGCGGCGATATTTCCGTCATGATGAACTCAATTACGGCGGCCCAGCACGCTCACGCCTTCATTTACCGCGGCTGGGAGGTTAAAAGCCAGGGGAATCCCTATACCCATGCGATTTTACGCGGATATGTGGATGAACGCGGCAACTCCTTCCCGAATTACCACTACGAGGACCTGCTGCGCCTTTCCGAGACCTATGCGGAAAAGGACCTGAAAAACAAAGCTGTCATCATCGATACCAACCATGCGAATTCCGGCAAAAAGTATCTGGAACAGATTCGCATCGCCAAAGAAATCCTTCACAGCTGCCGCCACAATGCGGATATCAAAAAAATCGTCAAGGGACTGATGATCGAAAGCTATATCGAAGACGGCTGCCAGAAAATCGGGGACGGCATTTACGGCAAATCCATTACCGACCCCTGCCTCGGATGGGAAAAATCCGAACGACTGATTTATGACCTTGCCGAACAGCTTTAAAGAAAAAAGGACGAATGCAAAGCATTCGTCCTTTTTCCCATTTATGTTGCGGCGTTTTCTCCCAGCTTTTTGGCGAGCTTTGTAGAGAGCACGGCAAGAGAACACGCCATATTTTCATCTTTTATAATAACAGACTCCGGCACATCCAAATGGATCGGAGCAAAGTTCCAAATCGCTAAGATTCCAGCGGCGAGCAGCGCTTCGCAGGCCTGCTTGGCATGGACCGCGGGTACGGTGATGATCCCGATCTGCACGTTTTCACGACGGCAAAATCCGGCAAGCTCTTCCATGCTGAGAATAGGCTTCCCATTCTCCATTTTGCCCACCTTAGATACATCTATATCGAAAGCGGCAAGAATATTCAGTCCATACCGTGAGAAGCCTTCATATCCAAGAAGAGCACAGCCAAGCCGGCCTGCGCCGATCACAATAGCGTTGTTCGCTTTATGATATCCGAGATATTCCTCGATCTCCGCTTTCAGCTCTTCTACATGATATCCAATTTTAGGCTTTCCGGACGAGCAGACCGAAGCCAGATCCTTTCTGACCTGTACCTCACCGAAGCCAAGCGCCGACGCAAGAGCCGTTGCCGAGATATATTCCGCACCGCCCGTCATCGATTTTAAATAGTCGAGATATATGGGAAGACGCTGGATCGTAGCGATGGATATTTCATTTTGAGCCATACTATCCTCCTTTGGCTAACGCATCACACGCGGCGTATGAAAAAGCTTTTCAAAATACTCCGTAATGAATTCATAGAACCCCTTGACCTCTCTGGTATCTTCCTTGTTTTCGTTATATGTTATCACGATATCCCGCTTACATTCAGGATCGGTAATGCCAATCAAATTGACATCCGGAGAATCCATCACACCCCATGTGTACTCTGGCCAAAAACCAACGCCGACACCCGCAGCAATCAGATTTTTGACCGCGCTCTGATTGTCGCTCTCAAAAACGATCCGCGGAGAAAACCCTGCTTCTCTGCAAAATTTATCGCAGATGGTACGCAGATTCTTCACGCCGGCAAGGCTGACGAATTCTTCGTCGGAGACCTCGGACAGCGCCATCACGCGCCGGCCGGCGTACTTGCCGACAGCAGGCACTGCAAGAAAAATCTGCTCTGTAAAAATACGGGTGGCACTGTTTTTTCCCTTATGCCGAAGCTCCGTGCTGATATCGATATCATATGGCATCCCCTCAGAATCGCTTTGCACTACCTTAAAATTCACGTTTCGATTTTGCTTGCGGTACTGAATGATACATTCCGTAACCACCGCCGATGCCGCGCCTACGTTGATATGGATCGTTTCTCTTTCCAGCGCTGCCAGCATTTCCAATTCATGCGGAAGAAGATCCAGCTTTTCCAGAATGGGTGCAAGCTGTTCCTTCAGATATTTCCCGTATTCCGTCAATACGATATTTCTGCCCTTCGAGGCGAACAGCGGATGACCCAGCTCCTTTTCCAGACGCCGCACCGCCTGTGTCAGTGCCGGCTGCGCAATGTGAAGCTGCTCCGCTGTTTTTGTCACATGTAAATTTTTAGCAACCGCGTAAAAATATTTGAGCTGAGTCAGTTCCATTATAGGGCCCTCTTATCATAATTTTATAATTATCATTATCATATATATTATATATTAGACATTATTATTTATTCATGATATAATAACGCTGTAAGATTGAGTTGATTTGGGAGGATTTTCATATGCCGGAAATTTTAGAAACTTTGATGCTCGTATGCTTTGGCATCTCATGGCCGCTTACCGTCTATAAAAGCTACAAAGCAGGTACTGCCAAAGGGATGAGCAGACCGTTCATTCTTCTCATCATGTGCGGATACGTCGCAGGGATCACCGCGAAAATCATGAGTGATAAAATCAATTATGTCCTTGTCGCCTATATCATCAACCTGCTGATCGTATCGACGGACCTTGTTGTCTACTACCGAAATCGTCACTTGGACAAACTGCGTGAAAGCGAAGAAAACAGAAAAACAACGCAAACGCTGAGCGAAAAAGCCTGAATAAAGATATCCCGGCTGCCAAATCCAAAAGGATTTGGCAGCCGTTTTTTGATGCGCTTACGGACAGCCGCCTTTTATTCGGCAACTGCTTTCTTCAGCGTTTCCAGCTGATTCTTCAGCTCCTTCGGAAGCTTATCGCCGAATTTCTTGAAGTGCTCTTCAATTTCTGCCGCTTCCTTCGCCCATACCTTCTTATCCACATCGAGAATGGATTTCAGCTTCTCGATATCGAAATCCTCAAGACCGGTAAGGTCGATATCTTCCGGTCTCGGAACATAGCCGATCGGGGTTTCCACAGCGTCCGCCTTGCCCTCACAGCGGTCGATGATCCAGTTGACCACTCTCATGTTGTCGCCGAAGCCCGGCCAAATGAAGTTGCCCTCATCGTCGGTACGGAACCAGTTGACGTTGAAGATCTTCGGCGCTTTATCGCCGAGCTTTTTGCCCATCTCAAGCCAGTGAGCGAAATAATCTCCCATGTTGTATCCGCAGAACGGAAGCATCGCCATCGGGTCGCGGCGTACCACGCCGACCGCGCCGGCGGCGGCGGCAGTCGTCTCGGATGCCATGGCGGAGCCTACAAATACACCATTCTCCCAGCTCTTGGACTGATAGACAAGCGGCGCGCATTTTGCACGGCGTCCGCCGAAGATGATAGCCGAGATCGGAACGCCGGCTCCCTTGTCAAATTCAGGTGAAATACACGGGCAGTTGACGGCAGGAGCTGTAAAACGGGAGTTCGGATGCGCCGCATAGGTGGATTTATCCGCTTTGTTATACATCGAAGGATTCCACGGATTGCCCTTCCAGTCGATGGCATGCTCCGGAGGATTCTTGTCAAGTCCCTCCCACCACACGGTGTTGTCATCCGTATTGAGCGCTACATTGGTAAAAATCGTGTTCTTTCTGGTGGACGCCAGCGCGTTATAGTTGGAATGTGCATTCGTGCCAGGCGCCACGCCGAAGAATCCGTTCTCCGGATTGATGGCATACAGTCTGCCGTCCGCGCCGATGCGCATCCATGCGATATCGTCGCCGACCGTCCAGACCTTATAGCCCTTCTTTCTCAGATATTCCGGCGGGATCATCATCGCGAGATTGGTTTTTCCGCAGGCAGACGGGAACGCAGCCGCCACATACTTGATTTCACCCTTCGGATTCTCGACGCCGAGAATGAGCATGTGCTCCGCCATCCAGCCTTCCTTCCAGCCCTGATAGGAAGCGATGCGAAGCGCAAAGCATTTCTTGCCGAGCAGAACGTTGCCGCCGTATGCGGAGTTTACGGAAATAATGGTGTTGTCCTCCGGAAACTGGCAGATGTATCTCTTCTCCGGATCCACGTCGCATTTCGCATGCAGGCCTCTTACCCAGTCGTTGGAGTCGCCGAGGACCTCAAAGACCTTGCTGCCGACGCGGGTCATGATCGCCATGTTGAGCACGACATAGATGGAATCCGTCACCTCAATGCCGATCTTGGCAAGCGGAGAGCCGATAGGTCCCATGGAATACGGGATGATATACATGGTCCTGCCCTTGTAGGAACCGCGGGCGATATCATAGAGCTTTGCGTACATTTCCTTCGGATCGCACCAGTTGTTGGTAGGACCGGCGTTTTCTTTTTCCCTTGAACAGATAAAGGTTCTGTCCTCAACACGCGCCACGTCGTTGGGCTTGGTTCTGTGGAGATAGCATCCAGGGAGCTTTTCCTCATTGAGTCTTATCATCTCACCTGTGGCGACCGCCTCCGCGCGGAGCGCATCGAGCTGCTCCTCGCTGCCGTCGATGACCATCACATGGTCCGGCGTAAGGAGCGCCTTCATCTCGTCGATCCATGCAAGGACCGTCTTGTTTTGTGTAAAATTCTTCATTACTTTTCCCTTTCCTTTCAGAAAAAATATATATGGAGATTTTGCTTAACGATTTTTGTCCTCAAGCTTCGGATTTCCATGCGTATAGGTCGGAAGAAGCTTGGGAGATACGGCATCGCTTGCAACGCCGGCCGCTTTGACCTCCGCGGCGAAGCGAGCGACATGGGAAAGCGTAAGTGTCCCTACCGTCACAGACTGAGATTTTGCCGCGGCGGCACGTCCGGCATCTCTGCCGAATACGATGACGTCGAGCAGCGAATTTCCCATCAGGCGGTTGCGCCCATGGATCCCGCCGACCACCTCGCCCGCCGCGAAGAGATTTTCTACGCCGGTCATGCAGTCGGTATCGATGTCAAGTCCTCCGTTCTGGTAATGGAGCGTCGGATACACAAGGATCGGCTCCTTGCGGATATCGATTCCGTATTTGCCGAACATACGCAGCATTGCGGGAATCCTCTTTTCTATGGTCCCCTCTCCGTTTTTAAGCTCGATCATCGGCGTATCGAGCCATACGCCGACGCCGTCTGAGGTCGCAATTCCCTTTGCACGCTCCGTGCATTCACGGATAATGGAAGCTGCCGCCACATCGCGCGTTTCCAGCGGATGCATGAACACCTCGCCGTCCGCATTGACAAGCTTTGCACCGATGGAACGGACCTTTTCCGTCACAAGCGCGCCGAAGATCTGCTCCGGATACGCGGCTCCCGTCGGATGATACTGAAGCGTATCGGCGTAGAGCAGCTTTGCGCCGGCACGGTAGCCGAGCACAAGACCGTCTGCCGTCGCGCCATAGTGATTGGAGGTCGGAAAGCCCTGATAATGCAGCCTGCCGGCGCCGCCCGTTGCAAGAATGACGGTCTTTGCCTTGGCGACAAGGAGCTCCCTCGTTTCCATATTCATGAGGACCGCGCCCGCACAGCGGCCGTTTTCATCCAGAATGAGTTCGATTGCCGCCGTAAAGTCCACGACCGGGATCTCCCGATTGAAAACCTCGTCGCGCAGCGTGCGCATGATCTCCGCGCCGGAATAATCCTTCGCGGCATGCATTCTCTTGCGCGAGGTGCCGCCGCCGTGCGTAGTGATCATGGTGCCGTCCGGCGCCTTGTCAAATTCGACGCCGAGCTCATTCAGCCAGAGGATCGCCTCCGGCGCCTCGCTTACCAGCTTGTAAAGCAGCTCCGGCTTTGCGGCAAAATGTCCGCCGCCGAAAGCGTCAAGATAGTGGATCGCCGGCGAATCGTTCGGCTTATCCGCCGCCTGGATGCCGCCCTCCGCCATCATGGTGTTCGCATCGCCGATGCGCAGCTTCGTGACGATCATAACCTTCGCGCCGGCGGCATTTGCCTCAATGGCTGCGGAAGCTCCGGCGCCGCCGCCGCCAATGACAAGAACATCCGTCTCATAATCCGGATGAGACAAATCGATTTTTTCAGGGTCGATCCGGCTTTCTGCCTCAAGAAGCGCGCGAAGCTCGCGCGGGACCTTGTCGCCTTTATTTTTTCCCACGGAAAGCGTCGCAAATTCTTCTCTTTTGTAATCCGGATGAAATTTTGCGAGCAGAGCGTCCTTCTCGTCCGCTGTCATTCTGCGCGGCTCGAGCGCTGCGTTTGCCGCGCGCTTTTCCGCGACTCTTTTCATGGATTCCAGCATTTTATCGTTATACATTCTCTCGCCCCCTCACGCTTCGATTTCCCTGTTGTTGTAAAGCTCTTTCATCTCCGAGATCGGCTTCTGCATGAGTCCCTCAAGCAGCTCCTTGAAGTCTCCGTCTCTTATCTCGCGCACACGATTTTCCAAATGCTCGGACTTCGGCGCGAGATATTTTCCGTTGAGGCGCCTTGCAAGCAGCGCGACCTGCGGATGCGAGATCCCCGCGGGACAGCGGGATGAGCATACGCCGCACATCACGCAGTCAAAGGATTCTTCGGCACATTTTTCAAACTCGCCTCTCTGCGCATAGGCGATGTACTGCATGACATTCAGTCCCTGCGTACAGGCCTTCGTGCAGGCATTGCACCCGATACAGCTATAAATCTCAGGATAGAGCTGCATCATGATCTGTTCAGTAGGACGGATCTTCTCCATGTCATAGACCTGCTTGACAAGCGGGAAAAACGGCAGCGTCGCGATATACATGTCGTTTTCCACCTTGGTCTGGCAGGCAAGGCATACCTTGAGCTCATTGTCTCCCTTGATGCGGTAAATCGTCGCGCAGGCGCCGCAGAAGCCGTTCCGGCAGCCGCAGCCGCGCACGAGCTGATATCCCGCGTATTCCATCGCGCCCATGATGGTCAGATTCGACGGGACCTCATATTTTTTGCCGTATAGAAAGATGTTTACCATATTTTCCATTTCAGAAATCCTCCCATCCTTAATATTCGTCCGGCAGCTCGGAGAGCTCATCCATTCGGAACACCGGACCGTCCTTGCAGACGTATTTTGACCCGATGTTGCATCTGCCGCATTTTCCGACGCCGCATTTCATGCGAAGCTCCATGGTCGTGTAAATCTGCTTCTCGTCGAAGCCAAGCTCTTTGAGCCCCGCAAGCGTGAATTTAATCATAATAGGCGGCCCGCACATGATAACGGTTTTATCGGTATCAAAGGCAAGCTCCTTCACGTAATTCGGCACGAAGCCGACATGCCCGTTCCAACCCTCTTCTTCACGGTCGATGGTAAGGTGGACATGGACGTCCTTCTCCTCGGGGCTCATCCACTCATGGAGGATCTCCTCATAAAACGCGAGGTCCTCCTTCGTGCGTGAACCGTATACGATATCGATTTTTCCATAACGGTCACGGAAATGCCGGCAATAATTGATGACCGAGCGCACCGGCGCCAGTCCGACGCCGCCCGCAATGATGAGCAGGTCGCGCCCGACAAAGGCATCATCCACCGGGAAGCCGTTGCCGTAAGGACCGCGCACCGTAATTTCCTGTCCCGCCTCGATCTTATGGAGCCAGCTTGTGAGACATCCGCATTTTTTGATTTCAAATTCCATATATTCCGTGTTGGTCGGAGAGGAGGTGATCGAAAACATGCCTTCTCCGATGCCGGGAAGCGAGATCATCGCGCATTGGCCCGGCTTATGGACAAACAGCTTTTTGCCGTCCGTGCCGACGACGCGGAAATTCTTGATATCGGGCGTGTCGATTCTGACCTCCGTCACGACGCCGACCTTCGGAATCAATGTTTCAGCGTTCATGTTTCATCCTCCCCCAGCGTTTTCATCACTTTGACGATATTCATGGAAATCGGGCACTTCTCCACGCATCTGCCGCAGCCGACGCAGCCGAAAATCCCATCGTTGTTCTCCGGATAATAGACAAGCTTGTGCATGAATCTCTGACGGAACCGTTCTTTTTGCGTCAGCCGCGGATTCCCGCTCGCCATTTTCGTGAAGTCGGAGTACATGCAGCTGTCCCAGCAGCGGAAGCGGCGCACACCGTGCCCGGTATCAAAATCCCGGATATCATAGCACTGGCAGGTCGGACAGACAAAGGTGCAGGTGCCGCATCCAAGGCACGCCTCGGAAAGGCTCTTCCATTTTTCCGAATCAAAATACTTCTCCGTTTTTCCGCCGCCGAACGCATCGGGCGTAAGAGATGCAAGCGGCAGCTTTTTCAGAATGCCGCGGATGCTCTCCTTCTCCGCTTCGACCGCATCCTCCGGACATTCCTCCAAAAGAGCGGAGAGTCCGGAAAGCAGCGTCCTGCCCTTCTCCGTTATCGGTTCAAGATACAGGAAACCCTCACGCTTCCATGCGGAAACGTCGCCGCCCGGCGCCGCGGGGTCGATCCCGAACGTCTGGCAGAAGCAGGATTCGGAGGGACGCGAGCACGCAAGCGTCACGATGGTGCCATGCGCGCGGCGGTTCTGATAATAGGTGTCGACCGGCTCCGAAAGGAATACGCGATCCAGGATCTCAAAGCTTTTCGCGTCGCAGGCGCGCACGCCGAAGATGACAAAATCCTCGGTTTCCTCGCGCGGATCGATGATGTCGATCTTCTTGCCGCTCACCTTAAAATCCACAAGATTCTCCGTCTGTGGGAAAAAGAAATCCTTCGCGCTGCGGGAGGTCTTGAGCCTTTCCGTCATTTCCATGCCGGACTGCCACTTTTTAAACTGCGCGATGCCCGGCGCCGTATCGGTCGGGATATAAAGCGCTTCCCTCTCTGCGATCGCCGCGAAGAGAGCATTCACGCTGTCAAGAGAAATTCTGACCATCTTATTTTCCTCCCTTCCGGACGATATCCGGCTCCGCGTCGTCCGTCGTGAAATTCACAAGCGGCGATCGCTGGCCGACCTCCTCGCCGGCCTGATATTCGCCGTAGAGCTTGTCGATATCCCGGATAAACTTGCGGTTGAGCAGATGCAGCGGGATATGCTGCGGACAAACTCTTGAGCACTCGCCGCAGTCCGTGCAGCGACCCGCGACATGGAACGCGCGGATGATATGGAACATGTTTTCCTCAAAGGAATCCGCCGCCGCTTTTTGAGAAATGCCGGTATCCGGATTGTCGAACACACAGCTCTCGCACGTGCAGGCGGGGCAGGCGTTCCGGCAGGCGTTGCAGCGGATGCAGCGGGAAAGCTCGCCGCGCCAGAAGCCGAACCGCTCGTCCGGCGTCATGGCTTCCAGTTTTTCAACCTCGTTGAAGCGGCCGGTCTCCATGACCTCGCCCTCCTCGCCCATCAGCTCGTCGTAAATCGTATGATACTTGCTCTTGCAGGCAAGACAGCGCTCCGCCATCACATCTGCCTTTACATAGGTCTTGTCGCCGTAAAGCGTTTTTACCGTGACATCCGCCCCTTCGGATGCAATCGAAAGGATACCGTCCGTACCGTCCGCACGGATTTTCTCGATGTCGATTTTGCCAAAGCACGGGATCCCGATAAGATACAGCGCGTCACGGTTCACACGATGCTCCGTGATGAGCTGCGTCATGCTGTAAGTGTCGCACGGCTTTAAGAACACCAGTGTTTTCGTATCGTTTTTCTGATTTTTGAACGTGAATTTGGAAAGATTCGGGCCGCAGAAATCGTCATAGCGGAAATCGCGGTCGATCTCCTCCGCCGATTCAAACACTGCGGGCGTGATATCGTAATCAAATTCGTTTTTCTTCCATCCGATGACTCTTGTGACCTCACCGGAGGCGAGGAGCTCTTTTGCTCTTTTTTTCATGGCTTCTTGCATCTGCGGTCCTCCAATCTCTTGTTTTCTCCAAGCTCCGTTACCGTTTTTACAAAGTCCTGCATGACGGCGGCGAACTTCGCGCCCTCCGCAGCAGAGACCCATTCGACGCGGGTGCGCTCCTTCTCGATGCCGAGATAGTCAAGCATCGAGAAAAGCAGCGTCATACGGCGTCTGGTATAGTAGTTGCCTGTCGTATAGTGGCAGTCGCCCGGATGGCAGCCGCAGAGAATCACCCCGTCCGCGCCTCTCTGGAACGCACGCAGGATAAAGATCGGGTTGACGCGGCAGGAGCACGGCACGCGGATGATTTTCACATCGGCGGGATAGTTCAGGCGGTTCGTGCCCGCAAGGTCGGCGCCCGCATAGGAGCACCAGTTGCAGCAGAACGCGACGATTTTCGGTTTGAATTCGCTTATCGGCATATCGCATCCACCTCCGCCATGATTTGTTGATTCGAGAATCCGGAAAGGTCCATCGCGCCCGAGGGACAGGCGACCGTGCAGGCGCCGCATCCTTGGCAGACCGCCGCGTTGACAGACGCGACACGACGGATTTTCGTCGTCCGGTCAGGCATCCGGAATTCCTTGTCGACATAGGTAATCGCCCCATACGGACATACTCTCTCACAGGAGGAACAGCCGTTGCAAAGCGTCTCATTGGCATGCGCGATGCAGGGGTTGGATTTTAACTTATCCTTGACAAGCAGCCCGATGACCTTCGCGGCGGCGGCGCTCGCCTGCGCGACCGTCTCCGGTATGTCCTTCGGTCCCTGGCAGACGCCGGAAAGGAAGATCCCCGCCGTCGGACTTTCCACCGGACGCAGCTTCGGGTGCGCTTCCGTAAAGAAATCGTTGGTATCCATGGAGGCGGTCAGCATCGTCGCAAGCGATCTTGCCGTCTTGTCGGGCTCGATTGCCGCCGCAAGCACCACCATATCCGCCTCGATTTTCAGCTGCTCGCCCGCCAAAAGATCGGAGGCGCGCACAAGCAGCTTGCCGTTTTTCTGCGGCATGACCTTGCCGACCATTCCCTTTATGTAGTGCACGCCGTATTCCTCGACCGCACGGCGGTAGAATTCATCGAAGTTCTTGCCCGGCGTGCGCACGTCGATATAGAAGACATAGACCTCCGTGTCGGGATATTTGTCGCGGATGAGCATCGCGTGCTTGGCCGTGTACATGCAGCAGATCTTGGAGCAATACGGCTTGCCACAGCCGGAGGTATCGCGCGAACCGACGCACTGCACGAATACGATGGTGTGCGGATGCGTTTTATCCGACGGACGAAGCAGCGTGCCGCCGTTCGGACCCGCGGCGTTCATCAGGCGTTCGAGCTCAAGGGACGTGACGACGTCCGGACTCTGCGCATAGGCGTATTCGTCGAAATTATCGAGCTTAATCGGATTGAAGCCCGTCGCAACAACGATGGCACCATACTTTTCCTCGATATGTTCATCCTGCTGATGATAATCGATAGCGCCCGCCGTGCAGACCTTGGAGCAGACGCCGCACCTCCCGTTTTTGAGCATATTGCAGTAATCGGCGTCGATGGTCGCCACCTTTGGTACTGCCTGCGCAAAGGGGATATAGATCGCGGAACGGGTATCGAGTCCGAGGTTAAAGAGGTTCGGCGTCTTTTTCATCGGGCATTTCTCGGTGCAAAGCCCGCAGCCGGTACACTTGGTCTCATCGACATAGCGCGCTTTTTTCTTGATTCCGACCGTAAAATTGCCGACAAAGCCCTTGACGCTCTCCACCTCGCTGTATGCATAAATATGAATTTTTTCGTTCTGCGCGCAGTCCACCATTTTCGGCGTCAGGATACACGCCGCGCAGTCAAGCGTCGGAAACGTCTTGTCGATCTGCGCCATTTTGCCGCCGATGGTCGGCTCCTTCTCGACGATATCGACCTCAAAGCCGGCGTCCGCGATGTCCAGCGCCGTCTGAATGCCGGCAATGCCGCCGCCGATGACAAGCGCGCGCTTGGTCACAGGGGTCTCGCTTGCCGTAAGCGGCGTGTTGAGCGCGACCTTCGCGATGGCGGCGCGCCCCAGAATCACCGCTTTTTCCGTCGCGGTCTTCATATCCTTGTGAATCCATGAGCATTGCTCGCGGATGTTGGCAATCTCCACCATGTAGGAGTTGAGTCCTGCCGACGCCGCCGCCTTGCGGAACGTCGTCTCATGCATGCGGGGTGAGCAGGAGCAGATCACAACACCGGTCAATCCGTGCTCACGGATGGCATCCTTGATGAGATTCTGTCCCGATTCGGAGCACATATACGGATAGTCCGCGGCAAACACCACGCCCGGTTCATGAGAGAGAGCCTCCGCCACCGCCTTCACATCGACGGTACCGGCGATATTGGTGCCGCAGTGGCATACAAAAACACCGATTTTCTGCATTTGTTTTCCCTCCCTCACTTTTTATATTTGCGGAAAGCGCTGACGACAAGCTGTCCCGGCGTATCGTCATCCTCCGCCATGCACGGAATATCTTCCGCCTTGATATGATTATTTCCCTGTTTTCGGATCACGGCAAGCCGCACCGCCTCGATGATCTTCGCCGGCTCCACACCTCGCGGACAGCGCTCCACGCATGCAAAGCAGGTAAGACATTTATAAATGGAAGAGGAATTCATGAGCTTTTCGATTTCGCCCTTCTCCACCATATAGACAAATTCATGCGGATGGTATTCCATCTCATCATAGGCAGGACAGGTGCCGGTGCATTTGCCGCATCGCATGCATTTGCGTACATCGACCCCGCTCGAGATGAGTATCTGTTCTTTTTCCCGATTCGTAAGCATCCTGACCCCTCCTTATTTGACATCCAGCGCTTCGGCAAGAAGCTCCGTAAAATATATCACCGGAAGCGGACTTTCCGATTTGATGAGATTGTACCGGCAAAGCGGACATGCCGTGATGATATAGTCCGCGTCAAAGTCCTTGGCACTCTCCCATACAGCGGTGCTGTTTTTCTTTGCCATAGCCGGGTCCTCCGCGGTTATGTATCCGCCGCAGCATTCGTTGCGCATCGGATAGATCACCGGTGTTGCTCCGATTGCACGGATAAAATCCTCCATAATCTTCGGATTTTCCGGGTTGTCAAACTGCATGGCAGAGCTGGGACGGAGCAGCAGACATCCGTAGTAGGCGGCGATCTTCTTTCCGGTAAGCGGATTTTTTACATTCTTTTTTAGTTCATCAAAGCCCACAATATCGCGCAGGAGCTCCAGATAATGGATGACCTTGGTATCCGCCTCGGCCCTTGCGTCGCACTGCATATAATTTCCGACCTTGAACGCCATATCGTCGTCCGTATTCAGGGCGTATTGGGTCTGCTTGATGACATTATGACAGGCCGAACAAAGCGTAACCAGCGCATGTCCCTCTTTCTTCGCCTCCATCAGCGCCCGCACGGAAGAAAGCTTCGTCGCGATCTCATCCTCCGCAGTGGTATAGACGCCGCCGCAGCACTGCCATTCCGGAAGCTCGGAAAGTGTGATGCCCAGCGCCTCGGCGGACCGTCTGGCGTAGGCGTCCAGCTCCTTGGCCTTTGTTTTCAGCGTACAGCCCGGGTAATAACTGAAAATCATCTTTTTTCCTCCTTATATCATTTCCTCAGGATGGAATACCTCATCGAATTTTTCCGCTGTCAAAAAGCCGAGCGCGACACACGCTTCCTTCAGCGAAATATTGTCGTGATATGCCTTTTTTGCGGTTTTCGCAGCGTTTTCATAGCCGATATACGGATTGAGTGCCGTCACCAGCATCAAGGAATTGTAGAGATTATGCCGCATTTTTTCCTTATTGGCGCGGATCCCGACGGCGCAGTTGTCGTTGAACGATACCATCGATTCCGCAAGCAGCCTTGCCGACTGGAGGAAGTTGTAAATACAGACCGGCATGAACACGTTCAGCTCAAAATTTCCCTGGGATGCCGCCATGCCGACTGCCACATCGTTTCCCATGACCTGAACGGCGACCATCGTCACCGCCTCGCACTGCGTAGGATTGACCTTGCCGGGCATAATGGACGAGCCGGGTTCATTTTCCGGGATAAAAATCTCGCCGAGTCCGTCGCGCGGACCGGAAGCGAGCCATCTCACGTCGTTGGCGATCTTCATCATATCTGCCGCAAGCGCTTTCAGCGCGCCATGCGCAAACACAAGCTCATCCTTAGAGGTCAGCGCGTGAAATTTATTCGGAGCCGTCACAAATGTGCGTCCCGTAAGCTCGGATACCGCTTCGGCGACCTTTGTATCAAAGCCGCGCGGCGCGTTGAGTCCGGTGCCGACCGCCGTCCCGCCGAGCGCAAGCTCGCGCAGTCCGGGAAGAGCCGTCTCCAGCATCTTTTTATCCTTTTCCAGAGAGGAGCGCCAGCCGCTGATCTCCTGGGAAAACGCAATCGGGGTCGCATCCTGCAAATGCGTTCTGCCGCTTTTGACGATCCCCTCGTTTTCCGCCTCCAGGCGGCGGAACGTGGCGACAAGCCTGTCGATCGCCGGGAACACCTTGTCCTCAATGGCAAGCACCGCCGCGATATGCATCGCCGTCGGGAACGTATCATTGGAGGACTGGCTCATATTGATGTCGTCGTTCGGATGCAGGGGCTTTTCCAAGGAACCGCCCGCAATTTCCGTGCCGCGTCTGGCGATGACCTCGTTCGCGTTCATGTTGGACTGCGTGCCGGAGCCGGTCTGCCACACAACAAGGGGAAAATGCTCGTTTAACTCGCCCGCAATCACCTCGTCGCAGGCAGCGGATATCGCCTGCAGCTTTGCCACTGTCATTTTCTCCGGCTTGAGCGCATGGTTGGCGATTGCACACGCTTTTTTGAGGATTCCGAACGCATGCGTGATTTCCCGCGGCATCGTCTCGATTCCGACGCCGATCTTGAAGTTTTCATGGCTTCTCTCGGTCTGCGCGCCCCAGTATTTGTCGCAAGGCACCCGGACCTCGCCCATCGAATCATGTTCTATACGATATTCCATCACATATCTCCGTTTCCGCCGTCAAAGGCTGTTTTGATATCAAAGCAAATCCCGCATAAACGGCGGCATTACAGCCCGCGGACGTGCGCCGCGGACGGTCATGACCGCCGTATCATAATGGCAATTTAAAAGGCAAGTCCCGAAATCACAGATTTCAATGCGTCGGCGCTGCGGCGAAGCAGGGCCTCCTCCTCCGGGGAAAGCGGAGTCGGGATCTTGGTCTGCACACCGTTGCAGTTGAGCATCGTGGGATAGCTGAGACATACGTCGCTGACGCCATGCTCTCCGTGCATCATCACGGATACCGGCAGCACCGTGCCGAAATTCTCCAGCACACAGCGGCACATATGCGCCACCGACATGGAAACCGCATAATAGGTCGCGCCCTTTCTCGCAATGACGCGGCCGCCGGAGGTACGGACATACTTTTCGATCTCCGCACGGTCAATCGCCGGCATCATGCTGCCCTTTTCTTCGCACTTTTCTTCATACAGCCGGGTCCCAATCCCGTTGATGGACATGATCGACCACGGCACGAACATCGAATCGCCGTGTTCTCCAAGCGCATATGCAGTGATATATTTGGAATCGATATCATAATATTCCGCAAGCCTTGCACGGAGGCGGACGGAATCGAGCATGGTCCCCGACCCGAACACGCGGTGCTCCGGGATCCCGGAATACTTGACAAACGTATAAGTGAGAATATCCACGGGATTGGCAACCAAAAGGTAGATCGCATCCGGCGCATATTTGGTGATTTTCGGCATGATGCCCTTGAGAATATCCACATTCACCTGCGCCAGCTCGAGACGGGTCTGTCCGGGCTTTCTCGGCAGCCCCGACGTAATGATGACCATATCGGAATTTTCCGCTTCCGCATAGCCGCCGGCATATACTGAACGGGTGCCGCAGAACGGAAGTCCCTGTCGGATGTCCAGCGCCTCGCCGAGCACCTTGGTTTCGTTGATGTCGATCATGACGATCTCATCCGCAACGCCCATGACAGAAAGCGTATACGTGATGGTTGCTCCGACGCTTCCCGCGCCAATGACTGTAATTTTCTTGCTCATATGTATTTCCATCCTAAAAATAAAATATTTTTCCGTGTTTTTTAAGCGGTCTTTAATACTTCCGTGCGGAAGAATTCCTCCGCATTGTCCGGCGTGAGCGAATAGGTCCTGCCGTCAAATTCAACACAGACCCCGTGCTGGCAGTTGCCTGTGCAGAACGTTCCCTCCAGCTCGTATTTATCGGTCAGGCCATTCTCCTCAATCAGACGCTGAAGCTGCGCCACCACCTGTCTCGAGCCTTTCATATAGCATGCCGAACCGACGCATACCGTAATTTTCTTCATTTGAAACACCGTTCCTTTCCCATCGAATACTCTCCTTCAAAGTCCTTTCCCTCGTCTTCTGCCGCCGACGGGAAAAAACAAATATCGACAGTCGCCGTATCCGAAATGATTTTTCGTTCAAGCCGTCAAAGCAAGGGAACGCTGTCCGCATCCGGCCCGGACAAAAAACTTCCTCACTTTACTGGGCTTATTTTATCATATGCGGACGAATATGTAAAATGTAAAAAAAGCATGTCGATATGCTTTTATCGATATTTATTTATCGATAAAAGCGACGGCTTCTCTCCTTTACAGGATGTGAAATCCCGGCAAATTTCACAATAAATTCCGCCATTTGCATGACCGCTCAAAACTCATGCCAATTGTCATAAATAATACATTCCATTTTATACATGTAATTATTCCAATATTGCAATGAAAAAACGCCCTTTTCTGCCTGCTTTCAAAATTTTTACCGAAGCGTCAGTTCTATCTCGTTTTTGATTTCCGACAACAAATCGATAAATTTCCGGTCGGCATCCGAAAATTTATATCCCTTCTGAAAAACGATCACGTCCTTGCAGCGTTCATTCGGGATCTCATATTTCTTCTGCATCAAGCCGTATTTGTCCAGCTCACAGGATAACGCCGGAGATGTCAGCATATAGGTATCCGCAAGCAAATCCAAAAATTCCAGCGCCGTGCTTCTATCGTATACAAAAACCGCACGGTCGGCTGCCGGAGATTTTGCTTCTCTGCGCACCTCTCCAAAGGAAAGATAGGGGATCGATTCGTCACCGTATACAATCGGCGTCATCTCACACAGGCGCTGGTAATCCTCCACCGAGGAGAAATTCCGTTTTGAAGCTGTCACCATACTGTCAAATTCCCAAAACGGAATGACGTCCAACTCTTTATCCGATATATAATCCAAAAAATACTTCTCATGGAGCTGCTTATACCGCACCACGCCAAGGCCAAACGCGCCCGAAGCCACACAGCCTATCACCTGGACCGCATTGGTTTCTCTGACGTTCAGCCGGATTTTGCCGGACGGATCCAGTCCCCCCGCAAACTTTGCGGCAGCAGACGCAATATAGCCGCTACGAGAAATCACAAGGCTCAAAGATTGATGGTCGGTATTCTCGTCAGACAGCGCTTCCATTTTTTCGATTTGAGCCAAGACATTTTTGGCGTAGGACAAAAAACGGTTCCCTTTTTCTGTCGGGAGCACCCCCTTTGAAGTGCGTGCAAAAATCTGAAAGCCGAGCGTATCCTCCAGCTCCATGATCGCCTTGCTGAGATTCGGCTGTCCCATATAAAGGTTCTCCGCCGCCTGTGTAATCGAGCCGGTGCGCTCTACCTCGACGGCATATTTAAAATGCAGCGTATTCAATGATTCTCTCCCCTTTCCCAATGTCGCATGTCTTCCTTTTCATTATAACAGAAATCCAGAGACAGCACAAGAGGAACGGCAAGAAAAGTCTTATTTCCGTATGGTAAGTCAAATGACACCCGACAAAGGATTTTGCACCCGATTTGACACCGAAAAAAAGATAAAAGCAGGAGAAAAACAGACAAATTCGGATAATAGAAATGAGAAGAAAAAATCAGCCACAGCCTATATTTTGAGGCTCTGTCTGATTTTTTCAACGAAACGTTTTATGTCTAAGCCACATAAAAAAGATATTTTCGGCATTTCGGCGGTGGGAGGTGAACCCTCGTAACTCGCAAAAAGTTGGTAGCGACAGCGAGCCGTCGTGAGGGCGTTTACAACCGAACAGGTAAGCCGAGCGTGACTTTTTGCGAAAAGGAGGAACAGTGGAGCGGGTGACGGATTTTTTATTACATAAAAAATCGGAACGAGCATAACTCGTTCCGACGTGGCGGAGAAGGAGAGATTTGAACTCTCGCGCCGGTTAAACCCGACCTACACCCTTAGCAGGGGCGCCTCTTCGGCCAACTTGAGTACTTCTCCGAATTTCTATTTTTATGGATACATCATCCTTGGAAGCAAGCCCAATCTCTAACTTCTTCCAGCTAAGATATGTTATCATAAATCCGGCGTTTTGTCAAGCGGATTTCTAAATTTTATTTTACCGGAACAGAGACCCGCGGGCAACGATAGTTTAACCGCTTCCAAAAATTTTTATGTGATAGCGGTCACTGCTTTCTCTTTTCCGTCGGCAAATAGAATGGATGACTGACGTGCAGCCGTCTCAGAAAATATATTCAGAAATCCTCCAATTAGAAAAAAGGAACCCTATACTTTGAAAAGGACAGAGCCTAAAACAAAGCCACAAAAAGGGGAATTTCGCCGCCCCATATCCCGCGGTTCCCCGCCGCCTTATTGAGAGATACACCGGCCATGCAGGGTTCGAGCTGTCAAATTACACACGCCCTGCATAGTATGATATGGGGAATCCCCCCAGAAGGAGGTAACAAACCAATGGGTGTTACAAATTCAAATAAAGTCATCAACGCGACGCAGATCGACTGCAACGGTTCTCTGCGCGTTACGCTGGCATTGACAGCCGCCCCGGATATCATCACCAATCCGACAGATATCGTGCTTATTTTAGACCGCTCCGGAAGTATGACAGGCACTCCGCTTGCCAATATGAAGACCGGCGCCAAAACCTTCATCGATATCATCGCGGAGGCGACCGGCGGCGCTGCCGACGGTGAAATCGGATCGGGAAGCCGTATCGGAATCGTCAGCTTTGCGGAAACCGCAACACAGAATACGCAGCTCATCACATCTGTCGATACGCTGAAAAACGCTGTTGACATGCTAAGCGCAGGCGGAAACACCAATCATGCGGATGCCTTTACTAAGGCAACGCAGCTGTTTGACTCTCAGTCCGGCAATGCCAAGGTTATGGTCATGTTTACAGACGGAAACACGACCACCGGTGCTCCGCCCGCTCCTGTCGCAGCGCAGGCAAGAGCACAAGGGATCATTATCTATTGCATCGGCCTTATCGGCTCCGACGGACTCAACGTCGACGCACTGAACGAATGGGCCACCGACCCGGACGCTTCCCATGTAGCGATCACGCCGGATTCGGCAGAGCTGGAAGAGCTGTTTGCGGAACTTGCCGCCAACATTACGAAAACCGGCGCTACAAATATCGTCATTGACGAGACTGTCAATCCCGATTTCATCATTACCAGCGTGCTGAATCCCAACAAGGGGACCGCGACCACGCTCAACTCCACCTCTTTGAGATGGAACATTCCCGAACTTGGCGTCAGCGCCAGCGAAAGCGCCGTTCTGGAATTCTTTGTTCGTCATACCGCTCAGACGTCAGGCACCAAGCTTGTCAATGAGTCTATCAAATATTCTGATGCGGAAGGAAACGTCGTCACGTTTCCCGCTCCTACCGTTTCCGTAGAATGCGACGTCGTTGTGAATCCTGAACCATGTCCAGTACCGGTCGATCTTGCGGTCGAGGGCTGTTCCGATTCCCTTGTCGTCGATATGGGCGATGTTTATCTGGAATCCGTCGGCCGGATCATTCAAATGGACGTCACCATCAAAAATGTTTGCCCCGGCAAGCGAGTCGCATTTGCAGCGATCCTCACGGAGGTCGATGAAAACGGCATGGAATACCAGCGAGGCATGAAAGCCATGACCATTCCTGCTCACAACCAGGCAACTTGCAGAGACGTCCTTATCAAATGTATCAAATTCGTCGTTCCCGAAGATTTGGATGTATCCGGAGGATCTCCCTCCGCTATGTGCAATCGACGGAACTTTAAAGCACGTTTCATCGCGCATAATATCGACACCGATTATCGCTGCTGTGAATCCGTGCTCACACTGTGACATTCCCAAAATGCCTGCCACCGCCAGCCGGCGGTGGTACATACCGAAACCTTCTGGGGGAATATCGCGCGAGGCATATCGCTTGGAGTTTATCATCCTGCGGCCTCTTTTTAAGCGAATAAGCATACTTCTGCAAAAAAACCGGGATAAAATCCCGGTTTTTTTATTTCTTCTTATGACGTCTCTTTTTGTATTTTTCTTCCAGGCGCTCCATTTGCATTCGCTGAGTAGTCTGATTGACCGTATCAAAATAGAGCCTGGAGCGGCGGCTCGCTACAAGCAGAATGGAAAAAAGGATCTGCCCATACGCGGCCACAATATACGTCAACGCATACAAATGCGCATCCAACGCATATCGCTCTGAAATCAAAACATAGTACAAATTAAAGCGAAAGGTCTCCATGACCAGGAGCCCTCCCATAAATACGGGAAAAACGACTGTCCAGCGGAAGCCTAAAAAAAGCGCCCACAAATATATCGCAATGACGAGCAGCATGAAAACGTTATGCAACGAATAAACGATCAAGCTGCCAAGCAAAATAGACAGCAGCGTGGATGCCAGCTGCAGCACACGGGTGGACACCCAAAGGATTACGACAACGGTAGCAAATCGCTTCCCAAAAGCGATATCCGAATCCTCAGCAAGCGCCTTATTTACAAGCTCTTTTCGCTTTTGTCTGAATTGACTTGCCATAAAACCCCTTTCTCCCATCTAATCCGCAGACAGCGAATCCAAAAGCTGAAGTATCCTCATAAATCGATTATCGGCCATAAAACGACTATTTTCGTCTTTCTATATGCCAATATTATCTCATATCTTATGAAGTTTGTCAAGATTTTTTACAAGCTTCTCTTTTTCAATCCGCAAGCATGATATGCAGATTTCGGATCTCAGAGTTTTCAATGGTCTCGTTTACCGCATAGGCATACGGCTCCAGATAGTCGCCGAGCGGCGGTACAAGGTCCTGCGCCGCAAGCACCCCTGTCACATCCGCGCAGAGCGATTCGATCCAATCGGACTTTTGCGCGGACGGGGCATCCGAAAGCAGCGCCTCCAAAATTCCCGAACGATCGCCTAACAGGGGCAGGCGCCGCATCGCGCGCAGCTTCCATTTGTAATACGGCGCATGCGCTTTGTTGAGAAGAAAAACCATGTCGGCGCAATGCTCGGCAAACCGCGAAAGCACAAGCGCCGCCGCACCGCTTTCTCCGTGTGCGAGGCACCTTTTATAATTGTACTGCCCGGTCTGCGCCATGGCAATGGCGCACGACGCGATTTTTTTGCGCCTTACATCCTCCGGCATCCCATGCAGGATCGTCTCTCGGATCTCCGTAAATTTGCCGAGCGGATCCGAAAAGACTTCCCCGTTCACCGCCTCGGCCAAATAAAAGGACGGCGTGTAAAGCCAGTCCTGCCACTCCTCGGGTGCTCCTTTTCTTCCTGTATAGAAGGAATAAAACTCCGGAATGGTATGCACGCCCTTCTTCCCGGATCCCATAGCACTGCTTTCCTTCAGGCGGACCCCGCCAAACTCCGCAGGCAGTGCCGCATAAGCGCGAAACAGGCGGAATCCGAACTGCCGCTCGTCCTCCTCGGTGATCCAAAGACAAAAGCCGGGGGCAAAATCATGGTCGCGGGAGATTTCGTCATCGAAGCCGAAGCATTCCGACCCATGTCCGACAAGGCCCGCCGCGATCCGGTCCTGATATTCGGGAAATCTCTCCGCGAGCATCGGCCGGCCGTATTCCTCCCAGAACGCACGGGAAAGCTCAAGTCCCCGCATAGATCTCCTCCGCCGCGCGCCGAAGCGCCGCCTCTCTTGCAAAATAGCCGAAAAATCCGAACGACGGCGCGCATTTGGAACAAATAAAAGCGTAATTGCCGTCGTGCGGAAGGCGCTCCGACATCAGATAGGACCAAGCGGTTTCCAAAAGAGAGGCAATACGGGGATCCGTCTTGTCCCTGTCGTAATAAAGATGGGCAAGATTGACATAGCTGACGGCGATCTCTCCGTCGTTGTCCACACTCTTGGCAAGGATCCGAATCGCCGCACGGTAACATTCCTCCGCTTTTTCAAACGCATCCAGCTCGTCGTATGCCGACGCCATGTTGTTGAAAAGCGCTGCCAGAAGATAGCTGTCGGACGGCAGGTTCTCTTCCAAAATCTTCTTTGCGCGCATATAGTACGGCATCGCTTCCGCCGCCCTTCCAAACGCCTTCATCGTCGTCGCACCGTTGACATAAATGGTCGCGCCGGAAGCCGAATCCGAAAGCCCCAGCTCCTCTATGAGCGCAAACGCCTCGGAAACGGCGGCGAGTCCGCGCGCGCGGTCCCCCGTCCGGCGGAAATAGCCGATCTCTTCGCTTAAAATTTCGAGCAGTCCATGGAAATCGGCAAGCGCGCGCGCTTCTTTCTCCCAGAAGGCGAGAAGCCTCCCCGCCTCTGCAAGATCGTTCCTTGAAAATGCCGCATCCAGCTTTTCCACCACACGCCGGATCGGGATCCGGTCCGTTTTTTCCTTGGAGCAGCTCTCGCAGCGGCCCTCCCGTTCATTGTGCATCAGTTTCCTCCTAATATATATCCGTCTGGGATATCAATACTCGATCCCTTTTCTTGCTGGTTTCCCTCTGTCGATCCGATGCTTTCCCTGCTCCACCCCCGTTCTATACTCCGCGCTCTCCCGATGCCCCCCGTCCGGTTCTCTT